>NZ_CP034183.1:820000-1127500 GCF_003860465.1 Deinococcus psychrotolerans | reverse complement strand
GTGCAGCGACCAGCAAGTCAGCACTTCTGGATGTTCTCGGAGGCGTTCTGAAACTGGGTGACTCGGGCGTGTCCATGGAAGTCTTAGGCATGCAGACGGTCTATCTGGACCTCAGCAGCTCGCGTAGTGTGGAACCCGATGGATACGCTGCGAACGGTTCTCAGGGCGCAGCACAAAACTCACCAGTGAGCTTGACCGAGGCCAAGCGAGGCCTGTTGCCCGCCGTGAACCCCTCGGTAGCTTCACAGGCCGAGTTGCTGCGAACAACTTACGGCGGAGCGCCCAGCGCCGTGCTGGTGCCGGACGTGGGGCCGAAGTGGCAGGGGCTGCTGTGGCTGTCCAACCAGCTCACCATCGACACCGTGGCGCAGTACGACGCCACCAAAGGTGACAGCGAGGAGGATGTCGGAAAAGAGCAGAAACTATCGGTGCAACTGGTCAAGAAGGTGCCAGTCAGCTACGGCACACGCGGCTGGAACCTGGACATTGAGGGGCCGAACGGCAAGGTAGTGCCCGGCTCGACCCGGCTCTCAGGCGGCATTCCCATGGACGCCAGTGAAGTCGTGGTGGTCATGGTCAAGACCCACCTGATCCGCAGTCTGGTGACCGGTGCCTTCGGGCCACTGCCTTTCGTGGGCGGCGGCAAGTTGACCGGAAGCTGGGACATGAATCCCAGCGGAACCGGAACAGTGACCCTTGATAAAACGGGCCTAACCCGTGCCTACGGCCCCGACGGCAGTTTCACGGCCAAAGAGGTGACTGGAGGCTTCATCCCAGTGAATGGTAGGGAAGGCTTCCTGAGCTTCACCCTACTTGGAAGTACCTTCGATCTGTCGCGCGTCGGCAGCGGCCTCAAGGTGAACTGCTCGCCGCTACTGATCGACGGTGGGCTGGCCCAGTTGTCTCTTAGCACCTGCGCCTCGATTCAGGGCCCGAGTCCCACCGTCGCGGGCACGCCCCTCACCCTGGACAGCGTGACATTCAAGGGTGGAAGCCCCGCAGACGGGCAGATGATTTTGTCAGGTTCAGTGGCGCTGGGCAACGCCGACGAGAACAGCAATAACATCACCGCCCCGGCACGTTTCGTCCTGAGCGCCGATGCGCAGACCTACAGCCTGAAGCTGAAGGTAGACGACATGGCGCAGCAAATCAGCTCGACAACAGGCAATCCGATCGATATCACCCTCAAAGGCAGCCAGACCAATCTGACCGGCGTGGGCGCACAAGCCTTTGGCGCAGGCCCGGCAGGCAGCGCGTCTCAGGAAATCAGCTTCGACAGCGGCACCGTGGGCGTCAGCGACAAGCTGTCCATGCAGGTCAAGGGGCTGTTTGGGCATAAGGGCAGTAAGAGCTACTGGTATCTGCTGGCCACCGGCAAGGCCGCCGACGGCATTCCGCTGTCCTTTATCAAGATCTACCAGATCACCGGTGGGCTGGCCTACAACATGCAGTGGGGCCAGGGCCAGATCTATTTCAGTGACCTGAACAAGCGCCCGAACGACGGCAAGGGCCTGCACCTGACAGCGGGCGTGGTGGCCTCGTTCACCGGTGTGAAGGGTATGGACGACACCATTCTGCACGCCGCCATCGTCGCGGAAATAGGCACCGACAAACCGCAACTGCGCTTCGGCGGAGACGGTTACCTGCTGACCGGGGGCATCAACTCGGCTGGGGGCTACTTCGGTGGCGGCCATCCCCAGGCCCGCTTCGCTGCAACGGTGAACGCAAGCGGCCTGTTCGCGGACCTGTGCGTCGGGCCAGCCGAAGTGGGCGACCTGAGATGCTCTGACCTCAAGCCGCTGTCACTGGCGGGCGGCGTGGTCACGGTTCAGGGGGCGGCCAGTATCGAGTTGTCCAAGACCCCGCATGTTTACATCGGCACTTTCCGGCCCAAGAGCCAGAGTGGCGCGGCGTATTGTAACCCCACCACCGAAACTTGGTGCGCCGCGCTGTACCGCACCGGGCGCGTGTCGGTCACGGTGGACCTGGCGATCATCAAGTCCACCATCGACGGCTACGTGATGACCGGCATTCTGGATGGCCGCGCCCCCAGCTTCGTGGATCCTGGCTCGTTCGGTCTGGCGGCTGGGGCGTCCATCGAGAACATTTACCATGCCGGAGACAGCGGCAGTCTGCTATGTCACTACAGTTGGAGCTTCGACGCCCGGCTGTTTGCCGCCGTGGACGGCGCAATCGTCTTGCTTCCCAACCCATACATTCACGGGCATGTGGGCCTCTATGCCGGGGCCTCGGTCAGCGCCCACCTCTGCGTCTTTGGTGGCTCCATCAGCGCCTCAGTCAGCTTAGACGCCAACTTCCAGCTCGGCAACGGCAGCAACGTAGACGGCACAGCCCATGTCCAGATCGCGCTGCCCGGCCTACCAGACGTGGACTTCAAGACACACGTTCACCTCGGCCTCTAGACCCACAGCACCGGGCCTCTGGATCAAGTCAGACCAGAGGCCCGCACAAGGAGCGCCATGAAGACCTTGAGCCATCCTGAACTGCGCCGCGACGCTGTTCCCTCACTAAAAACCCGTCACCTGCTGGCCGCCTCACTCCTCCTGCTGGGAGCCGCCAGTGCCCAGACCGTCACCGGATCAAAAGGCGGCCTCGCTCCCGACCCGGCCAAAACCGGCGTGGCAGCCCTTCCCCAGCCCGGCGGCACACTGCTGCGCTGGACGTTGCCCGGCGATCAGTTGCCCGACGCTTACCGCCTGACCCGTGAGGGCGGCGGCGGCAAAGTCAGCCGCGAGTTGCCCGGCATCGCTCCCAAAGCCGACGCCCTCAAAAACGACTGGGTCACGGCCCAGCAGTACGACTTCCTGAAAGCTAAGTTCGGCACTCCAGTCAGCGATCCCTTTGAAAAGCTGGCCCTGCAACTCCAGACGCTTTCCAGTCCCGGCATCGCTCGCACCCTCAACCTGCTCGTCACCGAAACGGGCCTCAAGAACGGTACCAATTACACTTACCGCGTCGTGGCTCTGCGCAGCGGCAAGGAAACACTGGTCGGCACCGCCAGCGTGACCCCCGGTGCGCCGCCCGCCGTGACGCCGCCGGGCAAGCTGAGTGCCACACCGGAGCGCACCCGCGTCACCGTGGCTTGGCAGCGCTCCGGTGGGCAGGTCATGGCCTACCGCGTTTACCGCGCTGAGAACGGCGCAGCGGCGCAACTGCTGCAACCCTCGCCTTACTTTCCCACCAAAGATCCGACCCAGCCCGACCGCGTGACCTTCAAAGACGACGCCCTGCCCCTCAAGCCCAAAACCAAATACAGCTATCAGGTGGCCGCACTCGATCTGTTCGGACGCGAGAGCGCCCGAACGGCAGTGCTGGTGGCCGATACCGGCGACGCCGAACCGTTCCCGCGTGCCAGTCTGGTGGAGCCCGTCATCACCTTCAGCGCGGACGGACGAGGCAGCGTGAAACTGAGCTGGAACGCCGTCAACGATCCCCGCATCCTGGGCCTGGTGGTGTACCGGGGCAGCTCGCCCGACACCCTGGGGCCGGTAGGCGAGGTGGCAGCGGGCAGCAGCAGCTACACCGACACCACCACCGAGGAAGCCAAAAGCTACGTGTACGGCCTGGGCTACAAGCTGGCCGCTGGCATGACCGGGCCGCTGAGCATCCGGGGAGCGCAGCCGCTCAATCCCGCCGTGCCCGCGCCGCCCACCGGACTGAGCGCCAAATTGGAAGACGCCAACACCCTGACCCTCAGCTGGAAACCCGCAGCGGGACGGCCCATCGGCTACCTGGTGGTGCGCGGCGCGGCGGCGGATACGCCCAGCGAGCAACTGGTCAGCGTCACGCCCCGGCCTATCAGCGCCACCACCCTCAAACTGCGACTGGACGCCTCGCCTGGCACCGGCATGACCTTCCGGGTCATCACGGTCAGCGCTTCAGGAGTCAGTGGCAAACCCGGCGAACCGGTGGCGGTGATCACCCCGCGCATTGGCGGCGACGCGCCCACCCTGCTGGGCGTGGAAGCCCAGAACAGCGCCTTGAAAGTCAGCTGGACCTACTCGGACGCCGTTCCGGCGCAGGTAGAAGTCTTCCGGCAGAATCCAAAAGGTGATCTGGTGCTGGTGGCCCGGCTGCCCGGCGCGACCAAAACGTTCACCGACCGCAACGTGGCGGCCCCCTTCGCCTACGCTTACCTCGTGGCCGCGCTGGACGCGAAGGGCAAGCGCAGCGATCCGTCCAATGTGGCCGGGGGTGTGCCGCTGAATATCACGGCCACGCCGCAGGTGCAGGCTCTGACCGTCAGTGGGGGCAGCGCGGGGAGTGGGGGCGCGGTGTTGAGCTGGAAAGCGGATAAAGGCGCGGCCTCCTACGCGGTGTACCGCACGCGCGGGAACCGGCAAGAACGCCTGAGTGTGGTGACCTCACCGGCGTACACCGACACGCAGGCCAAGGCTGGAGATCTGTACCGGGTCGTTCCTTTGGAGGGCAGCGGTATTGAGGGTGAGGAAGCGAGCATCACCTTCAAATAGCTTAGGCATGACAGGTGGGGAGGCAGCCAGACAATCATGTCGGCTGCCTCCATTGCTTGTGCTGTGTTCGGCGGACTTTACCTGAGTCCTGCTCCCTTGCGTGAGTGCTGGGACGGAGCCAGGTCGCGCTCAATGTAATCGAAGGCCAGCAGCAGGCTGGAAAAGATGTGTTCGGCGTCGCCGGGTTCAGCGCTCACCCGCACCGTGAGGCGTCCTGCCTGGGTACAAACGCTCAGGTGATACTGCGTGTCAGTGTGGACCTCCACAGATTGGGAACTGCTGGACTCGTCTGCTAAAGACATGGTTCACCTCTTTGCCGAAGGGTAACGCCACAGGCGTGGCAAGGGCGTGATAAGGCCGGGCCGCCGAGGTGAGGGCGCATACTGAAACCAGATCACCACGCGACCCTGGACAAATTCTCATGAAGCGGAGGCTCCTGAATGCTGGAACTGACCTTGCTGGGCAGGCCGCGCGTCACGGTAGACGGGCAAGCCGTCAAACTTGCCACCCACAAGAGCTTGCTGCTGCTGGCACGGATAGGACTGGAAGGCCGAACGACCCGCGCCGAACTGGCCTCGCTGCTGTGGCCTCTATCGGACTCTTCCACGGCCCGCCAGAACCTGCGGGTAGAACTCTACCGGCTAAACCACACGGCTGCTGGCGCGTACCTGCACCTGGAGCGCAGCGCCGTCGAGCAAACCGGAATATGGCAGATCGATGTGCTCGATCCGGCACACGACCTGAATGGAGCTGAAATGCTGTCCGGTGAGGTGGCCGAGTCGGACGAACTGGGTGAGTGGCTGGAGAGCATTCGGGAAACCCGCCGAACGGCGGTCCGCTTTCGCCTGAGCGCCTCAGTCAGCCAACATGAGGCCGAGGGTGATCTGAAGGGCGCAGCGCGGGCGGCGCAGGCCATCACCGAACTGGACCCGCTGGATGAAGCTGCCCAGGCCCAGTGGCTGCGGCTGCTGGTCCAGGCAGGTGAAACACAGATGGCCCGCGCCACTTACCAGGCTTACGCCGAGCGGCTGCGCCGGGAGCTGGAGGCTGAACCAAGTGCAGAGGTGCGCCGCTGGACCGAGGTGTCAACACAGACCTCGGAACAAACCTTGCAGGCCCCGCTGATCGGACGCGAGGCCCTGTGGCGAGAACTGCGGAGCAGCCACCTTCCGGCGCTGCTGCTGGGCGAACCGGGGGTGGGCAAATCGCGCCTGGCGGACGAGTTCAGCGCTCAGCACCGCCCGCGCCTGATCGTGCGCGGGCTTGCCGAAGCGCGGTGGTGGCCGCTGGGGGCGGTGACGGCGGCGCTCCGCTCACTCTCGGAGCGGGGCCGCCTGCCCACGTTGGCCCAAACGGATCAAGCGTTACTCTCGCGGCTGATTCCCGAGCTGCATGCTGATTCCGCAGCGGCCTCCTCACTGACCGGAGCCAGCCCAGAGCAGCGTCAAGCTCTTTTCGCAGCGCTGTCACGGGCCGTCCTGCCGGGTCTGAGGCGCGGTCTGTTGGTGCTCGATGACCTGCACGATTTCGATGATCTGAGCCTGGAAGCGGTTCGGTATTTGCTGGCCGAGCTGCTCCGGGTACCGCCCGGCGACCGCGCCCGCGTGCTGCTGAGCGCCCGCGCCCCGGAACTGGCCCACAATGCGGCGGCGACGGCTCTGGTGGATGAACTTGAAGGGCGCGGCGAACTGCGCCGATTGACGGTGGCCCCCCTGCTGGAAACCGACGTGCTGGCGCTGGTCAGAACGCTGGGACGAACTAGGGGCGGCACCCGTTTTGCGGCGCGGCTGCACGCGGCCACGGCGGGCAATCCGCTGTTTGTCCTCGAAACCTTGCGTCACCTGCGCGAGAGGGGCGATCTGACCGATGACGCCGGGGGCCAGTGGCAGACCCGTCATGACGAGCACACCGAGTTCTACGCCGAACTGGACTTGCCCGGCAGCGTGCTGAGCGCCGTGAAAGCGCGAGTCAAACTGCTGGGTGACGGAGCGCAGCGGGTGTTGGAAGCGCTGGCGATCATGGCCCGTCCGGTGCCGCTGGATATGCTGGAAATGCTGACCGGGCTGGACGCGTGGTTGCTGGCCTCGGCTATCGGCGCGGCCAGGGAGGCCTCTTTGATGGTGCTGCGTTCCGGGGGGTATGCCCTGGCCCACGATCTCTACCGGGTCGGTGTCGCGGCGGGCCTGACTGCCGAGCGCCAGCAACTTCTGCACCGCCAGGCCGCGCTCATGCTGGCCGAAGCTCCGGCGGCGGCGCGTGAGGTGGCCGGACATTGGCTGGCGGCCGGGCAGCCCCAGCAAGCAGGTGAGTGGCTGCTGCGGGCAGCCAGGGAAGCGGAGTCGATTGCCGCGCACACCGAAGGGCTGGGCTTTTTGGATGAGGCGCTGGCCCTGCAACTGACCAAGGAAGTGCAGGCACGCGCCCACGCCCTGGCGTTTCAGCTTCACTTGGGCCTGGGGAACCTGGTAGAAGCTGAATCTCACCTGGACACCCTGCGGCGACTGGCCGATCAGCAACGCGACGAGGCCCTTGAACTCGAGACCGAAGTGCATCTCGCCGCGCTGAACATCCAGAAAAGCGAGTTCCAGCAAGTGATTGCCATCACCGACCGGCTGCTAGACGCGCCGTTGCCAGGATCGCTGGGCGCACAGATGCACCTGGTACGGGGGATGTCCCTGATTCGCCTGGCCCGTTTCACGGAGGCTGAGATGCATCTGCAAGAGGTCTTGCGCCTGGGCACCTTGCAGCGTACCCGCTGGAGCTTCCAGGTGCATTTCACATTGACCCAACTCTACTTTCCACAGGGGCGTTTCAGTGAGGCCGAATATCATGCGGGTCAGGCTGAGGCCGTTGCCCGTGTGCTGGGCGATCCCCAGACCATTGCGCGGGGTCTGCTGGGCCGGGGCGTGGCCGCCATTGCCCACAGCAAACCCGCCGAGGCCGTGCCGCTGCTGCGAGAAGCCCAGCAGCTTGCCAGACTGTACAGTCCACTGAGCGTGGCCGACATGATCACGCTCAATCTGGGAACGGCACTCTGGAAAATTCGGCACCGTGACGAGGCCAGTGAAGCCTTCAAAATTGCCGCCGCCAGCCAGCACCTTCCGCCGGAAATACATGAATCGGCAACCTGGAACCTGGGCGCGATCAGTCTGGACATAGGTGATCTGGGACAGGCGCTGACCTACTGTGAGCAGGCACTGGTCAGCGCCCAGAAGCGCGGTCTACCCAGCACGGTCTTGCGCCGCCGAGCTTTCCTGGCCAACATTCACTTGCTATGCGGCCAGCCAGTGGAAGCCGAAGAAGTAACGGCAATACAAATAGAAGCTGCACAACTCAACCTAGGTGAGCTGGAACATCTGCTGGCAACGGTGGCCCTGCGCCGGGCACTGCTGTGCGGGACGGGGGAGGAGATTGAGACGTACGCCCACGCCTTGATACAAACCTCAGGCCCGGACGACGAGCAAGAATCCCATGCCTTGCTCTTGGCGGAAGCCTGCTTTCACGCGGGCGATTTTGATGACGCGGCCCGCTGGATCGCTCAGGCCCCGCCCGGTGCTTGGCGCACTCGCCTGCGTCTGCGTTTGCTGAGAGAAATCGTTCCCTGTCAGAGTACCGATAAGGGCCGCGCCGAAGTGGTAGCCGATGCCCGTCACTGGCTGGTGGCCCCTGCGACCGTGGCCCTGGAAGCAGCGTTCCTTGCTGCCGAACTGGCCCGCAATGGGCAGCCGGACGATGTGAAGGAAGCCAAACGCCGCGCCGATCTGTTGCTGGGTAGTCTGGAAGGACGGCTTGAGCGCCTGAGTCTGAGCCACCTGCTGGCGTAGGGCTGTTGAATAGCAACGGTATTACGCTCCCCGTTCCCAGACGCCTTCCTGAAACTGCGTCAGGATCAATTGATAACGACTTGAGTCTGGATTGGTGTTGTTGTGACGTTCTACAGCATTTCTTTCCTACGCGGTAGCTGGCGGCTTTGGAACGGCTGACCTGAATCTAGATTGGCTCACGGCGGATTGGTTCGTCACGCGGCATCCTCTTCTGAATCCATGTTTCTTTCGGAGGAATTCATGACTGCCGCTGAATCCAGTCCTCAAACGCCGACCCCACATTTTGTGGACGTAGGCGGCGTTCGTACCCGTCACGTCATTGGCGGCGAGGGGCCACCCATCGTCTTGCTACACGGGATTGGCCGCAGTCTGGAGGATTTTGCGCCCACGGTGCAGGCTCTGTTCCCCGCGCACCGCGTTTACGCCCCGGACATGATCGGTTTTGGCTACACCGACAAGCCGGAAGTGAATTACAGCCTGCCGGGCCTGGCCCGTTTCGTGCGGCACTATCTGGACGCCGTAGGAGAAACGCGGCCCGTCACCCTGATCGGCAACTCGCTGGGCGGGGCGGTGGCGCAGACGTTCGCCGTGATGTATCCGCAGCGGGCGCGTGGGCTGGTGCTGGTCAACTCCGCCGGATTCGGGCGGGAGGTGGCCGTGGCCCTGCGCCTGTGTGCTGTGCCGGGACTGGGCGAACGGCTGCTGGTGGCCAGTCCTACTGGTGCGCGGCGTGTTACCCGCAGCTTATTTGTCTCAGCTGATTTCGTCACGCCGGAGCGAGTCGCGCATACGCTGAACTTGTCGAAACAGCCCGGCGCAGCGCGGGCGTTTTTGTCTGTGCTGCGCTCAATTGGTGATGTGCGCGGGGCGCGGACGCCGTGGCAAGTCAAACTGGCTCAGCAGCTCCCGGCCCTGAACCTGCCTACTTTAATCGTCTGGGGAGACCGCGACGAGATTCTCCCTGTGCGCCATCTGGAGGCCGCCCGCCGCACGCACCCGCATGCCACGGTTCACCTGTTCGAGGCGACAGGCCACGTCCCGCAGATCGAGCGGGAGGCAGAATTCACGGCCATACTCAATCAATTTCTGGAGCACAATACCTTATGACCCACCATCAAATCGCCGTTCTGGGCGCTGGCTTCGCGGGACTGGGAACGGCGCTGGAACTCAAGCGGCGCGGCGTTGACGACTTCGTGGTGTTCGAACGCGGTGCGGAGGTGGGCGGCACCTGGCGTGACAACACCTATCCCGGCTGCGCCTGCGACGTGAAGAGTGATTTGTATTCGTTCTCAGCCGTTCCCAACCCTGACTGGACCCACCGTTACGCCCGCCAGCCCGAGATTCTGGCCTACCTCAGAAAAACCGCCGACGAGCAGCGTCTGCGCCCGCACATTCACTTCAACACCGAGATGGAGGAAGCCCGCTGGGACGAAGGGGAAGGCCTGTGGCGCATCCGCACCAGCCGGGGTGAGTTCACGGCCCGCGTCCTGATCTCCGGTCACGGCCCCCTGATTGAGCCGAAATGGCCGGACATTCCGGGGCTGGAAGATTTTGAGGGCGAACGTTTTCACTCGGCGCAGTGGAACCACGCCGTGAACCTGAGCGGCAAACGGGTGGCGGTGATCGGCACCGGGGCCTCGGCCATTCAGTTCATCCCTGAAATTCGGCCGCTCGTGGAGCAGCTGAGCGTCTTTCAGCGCACGCCGCCGTGGGTGATGCCGCGCATGGACGAGGCCACCACGCCGCGCCGCCGCGAGTTGTTCCGGCGTTACCCAGTGTTGCAGCGCTTGGCGCGTCAGCGGGTGTTCCTGAACGCGGAGGTGAGGCATTTAGGGTTTTCCAACCAGAGGGTGGGCGCACTGATGGAGAAGTTCGGCCATCAGCACCTTGAGGCGCGGGTAGCAGATCCGGAGCTGCGCCGCAAACTGACGCCTGACTACCGCCTGGGCTGCAAACGTATCCTGGTCAGCGACGACTACTACCCGGCCATTCAGCAACCCAATGTGGAACTGGTGACGGAGATCATCACCGAGATTCGCGGCGATCAGATTCTGACTGCGGATGGCCAGATCCGCGCGTTCGACGTGCTGATCGGTGGCACCGGCTTCAACGCCACGCAGCCGCCGATGGCGCGTCGGATCTTTGGGCGCGGCGGCCAGCGTCTCGCGGACGCTTGGGACAGCCACATGGAGGCGCTGCACGGCACGGCAGTCGCTGGATTTCCGAACTTCTTTTTGCTGGTGGGGCCGAACACCGCGCTGGGCCACAACTCCATCGTGTACATCATTGAGGCGCAGATCGGGTACATTCTGCGGGCGCTGGAATACATGGACGCCGCGCACCTGCTGAGTCTGGAGCCGACGCCGGAGGCGCAGCGCGAGTACAGCGACGCCCTGCAAGACAAGCTGCGCGAGTCGGTGTGGGTGAAGGGAGGCTGCACCAGCTATTACCTGGACGCGGCGGGGCGCAACAGCACCCTGTGGCCAGAGCGGGCCGCCAACTTCCGGCGCACGCTGAGCCACTTTGATGCCGCGCTGTACAGCGCCCGCCTCAGCCCGCGTCTGCTGCCGCCGCTGCTGAGTGGGGGAGCAAACCATTAAACTTGCCCCTTCTGATCACGCGAGGAGTCTGATCACCTGGATAAAATGTAGATCAGCGTTGTCATCCTCCATCCCCAAGTCGCTCACCCCATGACTTGTCCCCAAACAACGTTTTTTCAACTCTCCCCAGTTGTCCCCCCGCCCGTACCTTCATGCTCCTGTCATGGCACGCAAGAAAAGAAGTCTGCAATGGTAGGGTTTTGTGCTTCCGGTGGAGCCGCTCATATTTCAGACCAACTCAAATCACTGAACCTGCTCGCTGGGGCATCTGTCCCCAACATAAGTGTCAATCTGACACTATCCCTGACAACTGAATAGCTCCAGACAACTCAATAACAAGACGCGCCCCAGGCTCCAAGCGGGGTGCGTTTTGCTGGCTGGCCTTACAATGGGGCCGGTAAGTTCTGCTGCCCTCCACCTTCTTGCAGAGGTACGGTTCATGGCCCTTGAGCTGCTGCTGCTCGGCACTCCCCTGATTCGCTTTCACGGTCAGCCACTCGAACTGCCGGTTCGCAAAGCGGCGGGCTTGCTGGCGTATCTGGCGCTCGAAGGCCCCACGCCGCGCAGCCGCCTCGCCGGACTGCTCTGGGATGACGGCGACGAAGCGCGGGCACGCACCAATTTGCGCCAATTGCTGCGCCGCGTACGCTCCGCCGTGCCGGAAGCCCTGATCGAAACGCAAGACGAACTGCTGTGCCTCAGTCCCGAGGTCGCGGTGGACGCTCTAGAATTTGCAGCGCTGCTGGACGTGGGTGAACGTGAAGCGGCGCTGGCCACCTACCGAGGCGACTTTTTGAGCCACACCGATTGGCCTGCCAGCCCCGACTTTGAAGACTGGGCGCAGGCACAGCGTGAGCAACTCTCGCTGCGCTGGCAAGCCGCCATGACGCAGCAAGCCGCCGACTGGGAAGCGCAGGGCGAGTATGCGCGGGCGCTGCAAGCCCACCTGCGCCTGCTGCAAACCGATGAGCTACAAGAAGCGCGGCACTGCGCCGTGATGCGCCTTTACAGCTTACTGGGCGAACGCGGCGCGGCCCTGAAGCAGTTTGAGCGCTGCCGTCAGGTGCTGAGCGCCGAACTCGGCCTGACGCCGCTGCCGCACACGCTCCAAATCGCTGAGCAGCTCCGGCGCGGTGACCTCGAACAAAGTCATCTGGCGCAGGCGCTCAGCCCGCCGCTGTCTGCTCCCTTGTCGGTGACGGCGCTCGAACTGCCGTTCGTCGCCCGTGAAGCGGCTTGGCGGGCCGTGACGCGGCTGCAAGTCCCGCTGGTGCTGCTCACTGGCGAGCCGGGGGTGGGCAAAACCCGTTTGCTGGAAGAACTGGCCCGCTCACGCGGTAGGTATTGGGTGGTTCACGCCCAAGAGCTGACCCAGTTCACCCCGCTCGCTCCGCTGCTGCCTTTGCTGCGCTCGCTTCTCGCGGAAAGTGGGTGGCCACTGAGCCAGGCCGCCCGCCGAGAACTCGCCCGCTTGTTGCCGGAAGTGTCCGGCGGGGCAACAACTCCTGCGGCCAGCGCCAGTTCTGCATCTCAGAGTAGTCCTCTCCTGAGTCAGCCTTTGCTCGATCCACTTGCACCCAGTCCACTTGCGCTCAGCCAAATTACGCCCAGTCAGATCGCGCCCAATGCCGCCGAGCGCACCCGCTTCGTGGAGGTCTTGAGCGAGGCCGTGCTGCTGCTGTTTGAATCTCCGCACCCCGCCAACCCGCTCATCACCTTACTGATTGACGACGCCCACTGGCTCGACGCCACCACTTTGGAAGTCATCGGCAATCTGGCGCAGCGGCTCAGGGATCAGCCGCTGCGGCTGCTTGTCTCGGCGCGGGCTTTTGAACTCTCCGAGCGTCCGCACGCCCACGCCGCTTTTGCTGCCCTTGAGAAATCGGGGCTGGCGCGGCAACTCCGGCTTGAACCCTGGAGCGAGACCGATTTGCTCTCGCTGATTCGCACCGTGTCGGGCAGCCGCCGGGGTGAGTATTTTACTCAGCGGCTGCATGAGGCGACGGGCGGCAACCCGCTGTTCGTGCAAGAAACGCTGCGCGGCCTGATTGAAGGCGGCAGCCTCTGGCAAGACGCGGCAGGCGGCTGGCACACGGTTTATGACAGCGTGAATCCCACCTACGAAGATATGCCGCTTTCAATCACGGTTCGGGGCGCACTGCTGGAGCGTTTGGAGCGCCTCGGCCCCTCGGCCCGCCGCCTGCTGGACGCGGCGAGTTTGGCGGGCGAGGTCTTTGCCGCCGAGGATTTGGCCCAAACCACCGCTTTGGACGAGTGGACAAGTTTAGAACTCCTCGAGCGGGCTGAGCAAGCCGGACTCTTGCGGGCCGACCCACTGGGCTACCGCTTTGGGCACGAGCTGGTGCGGCGCGTATTGGACGACGAGCTGAGGCCGTCCCGCCGCCGATTGCTGCACCGCCGCCTCGCCGCCACCTTGCAGCGGCGCGGCAGCCCGCCCGCCCGGATTGCCCAGCACCTTCAGGCCGCAGGTGAAAACCGCGAAGCGCTGGCGTGGTGGCGCACGGCAGCGGCGGACGCCAAGCGGGTCTACGCTTACCGAGAGGCGCTGACGCACTACGCGCAGGCCTTGGCCCTCACCAAGGATGCCCGAGAGCGCTGCGGCCTGCTCTCCGAGCGGATTACCCTGTGGCGCATTCTCAACGAGCAAGCGGGCTGGCAACAAGACGCAGGGGAGATGCTGCAACTCGCCGAGCGCTTGGGCGACCTGACGCTGCGGGCCGAGGCCGCCACCAAGTTGGCCCGCTTGACCTTCCGCACCGGCAACAACGCTGAGGCGGTGACCCGCATGGAAGAAGTCCTGAGCTGGGTCGGCGTGCCGGATGAGCTGCGGGCAGAGGCCTACCTGATCGCGGGCATGGCTGCTAAGCAGTGGGGGAGGCTGGCGTGGGCGCAGGAGCAACTCCACCTCGGCCTTGAGTGCAATCCGCCGAACGATCTGAGTCGGGCGGGCATTCTGCATCTCACTTTGGCCGAATGCCAAGCTGAGAGCGGTGATTTGCCCTCGGCCCGCGTCAGCATTCAGCAAAGCGTGGAGGTGATGACTCAGGCCAGCGATATAGACGGCCAAATTCGCGCCAAGTTTATTTTGGGCTGGATTCTGCGCTTGTCCGGCGAAACGCAGCAGGCGCTGACCGCCTGGAAATGGGTACGCACACAGGCCAGCGCGGTGGGCATGACCTTTATTCAGATTGAGGTCTTGTTACAATTGCTAGGGCTCTATTTACAAGAAGGGGAGGCAGAGTCGTCCTTAGAATTGTGGCAAGAGATAGAAAATTTCTCTAAGTTGACCGAACCACGTATTGCCGCTCGTAAAAAGTATTACTGGCATCTCTATTATTTGTTGATGGGTAATTTGGGAGAAGCGCTCCGAAATCTCTTACAGGCACTCGAATTGACCAATCAGGAAAACTTAAAAAGCCAAGCCGCGCATTTTAGCCTTGTTTTGAGTCAGTTCTGGTTAAGATTGGCAGATCTTGAGGCTGCTGAACAGAATTTAAGCTTGAACACTCAGCTTATAAAAAATCTCCAATTCGATTCATACAGACTGTTTGAGTATACGATTCAAGCCAAGCTGAATCTGTTTAGAGGAGACTCGACACAGGCACTCAGATGTCTTGAATCAGGTGAGCGTTGGCATTCTTTGGCTGAACGTTCCGAACAGACTCTGGCTGATCTCACACGTGGGGAGGTATTCTTTGCGCTGGGGCGCTTTTCAGAGGCCGAAGAAATCTTGGCCACTATCGGCCCAAGTACGGCACCATCCCTCAGAGCGGACGCGCTGGCTTTGCAACTTTGGCAGCCTGATCCTCCCGCTGCGCTGATACCGGAGGCGCAGGCCCTACTGTCTAGCCGGCGCTTGAACGCTTTAACGGCTTTACGCCTTCAATTCGCACTGGCCCGCTTGCCAGATGCCGCTCCTGAACTTCACCTCAGGGCGCGGGACAGTTTGGCAACGTTGGCCCAGACGCTCACGCCGACTCAGGCCCAGCGCTTCACGGCTTTTTATCTTGCTCAACTTCCACCCGAGTGAGGGCCGGTCACGCTCAGGTCACGCGGCCCGCCTTATGTTGCCCCTATAAAAATGTTCAAAAGGAGAACTATGAACAAGGTTCGTTGGCTGATTCCGGCTGTGTTTTGCTTATCTTCATCCGTGTTGGCTGAATCTGCGACGACAGGGAACGCGAATTTTACTCAAGGGTCAATTCCTTACAAAGTGACGCCTTGTCAAAATCGTGCAGACCCTAACTGTGGACGTAGTCTCAGATCGGTAGGTGAGGTTTGCGGAGGCTGTCATCTTGACATCCACACCATCGCCCTGCGCGGTTCAAATCCGCCTCTGACCGTCTGGATGAATCAAGCCGCTTGGAACGCGTTACCCCTCGACGGACAGATCACTCTCAAAGACGATTTCCTGTATATGGGCAATGCCAAATTCCCCGTCGAGTATCACAACGCGGCGGGCGAACGGGTAAATTTTAGCGGCACCATCAACATCACGCGCTCTCCGCAATTGCCAGCGGCGAAGTATCAATTTGAACAGCGCTGAGCGGTGAGATCCGTCTTTTCGCTGTCACGCCCGCGTCACGCCTGCCCCGCTATCCTTACCGGCAGGAGGCAAATGGCGTGTTACAAGAATCCCAGAGCGTGACCTTAATTGTCAGAATCTGGCCCGAAAGCCGTCTCAAATCGTGGCGGGCACAGGTGGAGTGGCCCCCCATCATGGGAAGCAGCGACAAAGGCAAACGCCTGTTTCTGCGCCCTGAAGACTTGCTGGATTTTTTGCGGCAAGCCGACGCTGAGCCGGAACAGGGCAACTTAAGCTAGAGCTGAGTCGGCTCAGAGTTTGACTTCGCCGTCATCCTCGCCGTCCCAGTAATGAATGCGGGTGGCGTCTACCTGAATCATCACCAGTCCTTCAGAATCGATTCCATCTTTGAACCAGCGATCGAGATCAGGCGTCCAATGTTTTTTCATTTCAATTTTGTCTTGTATAAGTAAAGCTTTACCCTCGACGGCCACCAAAAAAGCCTTCGTGCCCTGAAAAGCCAGCGAGACTTTGGCATTCTTCCGAATGTCTGCTACTGTGCGCGACTTGTCGTAGGTAAAGTAATACGAAGTGCCGTCGTATTCCACTTGGCCGTTGTTGCTCATGGGGCGTCCAGCAATCTCGCCGCCTGTGGTGTGCGTTGAGATCATAGCGATGTCAATGTCTTTCATAGATTTGGCGAGGTCGGCTAAGGTTTTAGTAGGCATCTGAACTCCAAAGTAATGTGTTGAGCGGCTGAGTATTTCAGAACGAACGAGCCTATTCTGCAAAATAGGGGAAGTGCTTAAGAGCAGATTTAGGTAAATTCTTTTTTAGAAGTGATCCGGAAATTCCAGTTTGGTACGTGAAGGCTTGAAATACTTGCGGGATGCGATTGACGGACGAACAGTGGGCCGTTCTCGGCCCACTCATTCCACCCCCGGAGAAGAAGACGCTGCGTGGACGACCCAGACGACCAGACCGCGAAGTGTTTGAGGGCATCCTCTGGGTGCTTCATACGGGTGCCCAATGGAATCAGCTCCCTACGACGTACCCGCCGAAGTCCACCTGCTTTGAGCGTTTTCAAGAATGGAATAACAGAAATGTCTTCCCGGCGCTGCTTGAGGCCCTGTACGAACAGCTTGCCGATCAAGGCTTGCTCGATCTCCGCGAAAGCTTTATTGACGGCACTTTCAGTGCCGCCAAAAAGGGGGCTTTGATGTCGGCAAAACCAAGAAAGGCAAAGGCACCAAAGTCATGCTGATGGTCGAGGCCAGTGGCGTGCCCATCAGCGTCTTCACGACCAGTGCCAGTCCAAGTGAGGTCACGCTCGTTCAGGACACACTGGACAGCATGTTCGGTTGGGATTACCCGGAACGGCTTATTGGTGACAAGGCCTATGACAGTGACGGTTTGGACAGCGAGATGACACACCGTGGCATCGAGATGATTGCGCCGAATCGGCGCAACCGTCGTCAAACCCAGGATGGTCGCCCACTGCGGCGATATCGCAAACGTTGGAAAGTGGAGCGAACCATTGCTTGGCTTCAGAATTTTAGACGAATTGTGACCCGATATGAACGTCTTGCCGAGCACTTCCTGAGCTTCGTTCAGCTCGCCTGCGTCCTCCTGCTCCTTCGCAGAATTTCCGGATAAGCTCTAGATTCCTGAAAAAGGGTAAGCAGTGCCACATAAAATGTCTGTCTACTGGCTTAATCAATTGTTGAATATCTTCTATGTTTTCTTGATTTGATTGCCGCGCCGCCAAAGAGTTCTTGAGTCAGGCGTAATCCGTCCTGCTCCGGCAAAAGTTCGCTAGACTGCTGAGTATGAAAAAGTTCTCTTTGGTGTCGGTACTCAGCCTGACGGCGACGCTGAGCTTGATTTCAGTGGGCGGGGCGCTCACCGCCAAGACCCTTGTTGCGAATGCACCGCTTAACGGCTGCGCGGGGCAGTCGCTCGCCAACGGCGTGTGGAGCTTTAAAGTCACCGGACAGCAAGCGGGCGTCGGCAACCGCGAAGGCTTTTGGTTGGTCAACTTTGAGGCCACCAATCTCACCAAGCAGGTGCAGGACAGCGTCAATATCATCGACGAGAGCCGCGTGAGCGTGACCGACGGCGCAGGCAAGCTGGTCAAAGACGGCGCAATCGTCGCTATCGGTGGGAACGCCGATCAGTTGAGGCTGGCCCCCGGCGCAACCGGAAGCTTCACGCTGATGTCGCGGGTCAATGATGCTCAAACCCCCTGGTCAAAAATTTTCGTGCCGATGAAGTCGGGCAATCCCAATTTGATGTTCGTGGCGTCACCGGATTTGACGTTTGATCTGACTTGTCCGTGAGTGCTATTAGGTTGTAGATGATGCAAACGGTGCTGGAAACTGACTGACGCCACAAGAAAGCGGGCCGCCTCCAATTTGGAAAGCGGCCCGCTGAACGTTGACTAAACTTTACTGCTCGACTTCCACCATTTCGCTGGCTTCAATGATGTCGCCGATGATGACTTCATTCCAGTCGAGGTTGATACCGCACTCGTAGCCCTGCTGCACTTCGCGCACATCGTCCTTGAAGCGCTTGAGGCCCACGATGGTGCCTTCGTACACGACTTGCTTGCCGCGCGTGACTTTGGCTTTGGCGTTGCGCTTGAACGAGCCGTCGGTGATGTACGACCCGGCGATGTTGCCGCTGCGGGGGTGGCTGATGACCATCCGCACTTCGGCGCGGCCCAGATATTTCTCCTCGAAGACCGGTTCGACGTTGCCTTTGATCAGGCGATCCACTTCGTCGATCAATTCGTAAATAATCCGGAAGCTCTTGAGGTCGACGCTCTTTTGATCCGCCACTTTCTTGACGCTGCCCGACGGCACCACGCTGAAGCACAAAATGGTCGCCTCGGCAGTGGAGGCCAGCAGCACGTCGCCTTCGGTGGGCGCACCGATGCCCGAGAGCATCACGTTGATCTTGACGTCATCGCTTTCCTTGCGGGCCAAAATGCCCTGCAAAGCTTCCAAGCTGCCCTGGGTGTCGGCCCGCAAAATCAAGTTGACGGTGCGGATCTCGCCGAGCGGCCCCATCATTTCTTCAAGGGTCATCTTGCGGCGCTTGCCCTGCTCTTCTTCGTCGCGGCGCTTTTGCACGCGGGCGGCGATGATCTCGCGGGCCTGATGCTCGTTCTTGGCGCTCTGCACCTTGTCGCCGCTGCTGGGGTTGTCGGAAAAGCCCAGCACCTGCACCGGCGTCGAGGGCCCGGCTTCCTTGATGCGCCCGCCGACCGTATCGGTCATGGCCTTGATCTTGCCGTAGTTCTCGCCCACCACCAAGAAGTCGCTGACGTGCAGCGTGCCTTCCTGAACCATCACGGTGGCCAGCACGCCGGCCTGCTTATCGACCTTGCTCTCGATGATGACGCCTGCAAACTCGCCTTTGGGATCGGCCCGCAGGTCTTCGAGTTCGGCTGTCAGGCTGATGTATTCCAGCAAGTCTTCGATGCCCTCACCGGTCTTGGCGCTCACCGGCACGACCACCGTGTCGCCGCCGTATTCTTCCGGCACCAGGTTGAGCTGGGTCAGATCGGTCTTGACCCGTTCCACATCGGCCTGCGGCAAGTCCATTTTGTTGATGGCCACGATCAGGGGAATCTTGGCTGCCTGGGCGTGCGCCACGGCCTCGCGGGTCTGCGGCATGATCGAGTCGTCGGCGGCCACCACGATGATGGCGATGTCGGCGACGTTGGCCCCGCGGGCGCGGATGGTCGTGAAGGCTTCGTGACCCGGCGTGTCGATAAAGACGATCTTGCCTTTGCTGGTCTGGGCCTCGAACGCTCCGACGTGCTGGGTGATGCCGCCGGCTTCTTTGGCCGCCACCTTGGTCTTGCGGATGTAGTCGAGTAGAGAAGTCTTGCCGTGATCCACGTGGCCCATGATGGTCACCACAGGTGCGCGGGTGGGAAGGCCAGTCTGAGCAGCTGAGCCGCTCTCGGCGGGCCGCTCAGCGACGGCCACCGCTGCTGTGGGCGCTGCCGCTTCAGCTTGAGACGCGGTTTTTTCGGAAGCAGGCTCGCCGCTGGCATTCTCAGTGGTTGGTGCGCTTTCGCTCTGCTCTGCGGCCACCAAGCCTTTAATCGTTTCCACGATGTCTTCTTCGAGGGTGCTGCTGACGCTCTTGTACTGCACGCCTAAGTCATCGAGCATGGCCAGCATTTTGTTGTTGTCCACGCTGAGGTCTTTGGCAAGGGTATAAATTCGGACTTTTGACATAGCCTCACCTCCGGGTGAGTTGACTGCCTGCACGGTTGATTCAGAGATGGGCAGGGCAGCAAAAAGAAAAGGAAGGGGTATTAATTCATAGATTCGCTGGGTGGAGTTCTTGAGCTTGAGGATGGGATTGGGTTTGAAGGAGGAGGCTGAGGCTGGCTGCTTGAGCGCCGAAGGCCCGCCTCAGCCGCTTCTCGGCCCAGCAGCCCGGCGTATCCGCGCAGACGTAAGCGCCCCGGCCGGATAGAAGCTGGCCTGCTTTGTGCTTGCCCGCCAGCGTCCAGCCTGCCCCCGCGTGAATCAGCCGCACGAACTCGCCCTGAGGGCGCTTTTTGCGGCAGGCCACGCAACTGCGCTCCGGCACGTGCCGGGCGACTGATGGAGCGGTGGTGAATTGGACGCTGGCGGGCACGTTCACTCGGCTTACTCCTGTCCGCCCTCGTCGTCGGGCGAGGCGGTGGCCACCGAGCGGCTGTCACGAAACAGCGCGTCGAAGGCGGCTTGCTGGCTGCTGCTGACCTCGCGGCCCGCCTCGCCTTCTTGCATGGCCTGCTGCATGGCCGCGTCGAGGTCGCTGATCGCCTGCGTTTCGCGCAGATCAATTTTGTAACCGGTCAGTTTGGCGGCCAGCCGAACATTTTGCCCACCCTTACCGATTGCCAGCGAGAGCTGATCCGGCGTGACGGTTACAGTGGCCTCGCTGCGGTCATTGCTGACCTCGATCAGGCCCACTTTGGCCGGGGAGAGCGCATTCCGGATAAATTCGCGGGTGTTGGCGTCCCACAAAATCACGTCCACCCGCTCGCGGCCCAACTCGCCGGTGACCGCCTGAATGCGGTTGCCCCGGTGCCCGATGCAGGCCCCGATCGGATCAACGTTGGAATTGTTGCTGTAAACCGCCACTTTGCTGCGCTGACCGGCTTCGCGGGCAATCGCTTTGACTTCCACGACATTGTTGGCAATCTCGGGGATTTCTTGGCGCAGCAGGTAATCGAGCAGTCTCTCGTCGGCGCGGCTGGCCAAGATGGTGGGGCCTTTGGGCGTCTTGCGGACTTCTTTGAGGTAGACCTTGACGCGGTTGCCGTTGAGCAGCCGCTCGCCGGGAATCTGCTCGCGGGGCGGCATAATCGCTTCGCCGGAACCGAGTTCGACGAAGTAATTTTGCTTGTTGTCCATTCGGACCACCGTCGCGTTGATAACCTGGCCTTCTTTGTCTTTGTATTCGTTGTAGACCACGTTGCGCTCGGTTTCGCGCATTTTCTGGGTCAGGGTCTGCTTGGCGGCTTGCAGGGCGATGCGGCTGAACTGATCGCTGCTGACCGGAAACTCCATTTCCATGCCGAGTTCCACGTCAGGGTCGAGTTCTAGGGCGTCGGCCAAAGAAATCTGGAGGTTTTCGTCGTCCACTTTCTCGACGACTTCGCGCACGACCAACACTTCGAGGTCGCCCGTGTCGGGATCGAGGTGAACTTCAATGCGCTTATCGGGTTCGACGTTGCGCTTGTAAGCCTGGGCCAGCGATTCTTCAAAGGCCTCGATCAGTTGCAGCTCGTTGATATTGCGGGCCGCCGCCACGTCGCGCAGCGCTTCGGCAAAATTCACTTCTGGTTGGGTCATCTCACTTCCTTCTTTCTTCTTTTCTTTCGTTGAAATTGACTTTGTTCTGGGCCGCAGGTGCTAAGACTTAGCGGTGTTCGGCTGGAAACTCGGCCAAGTTGGCCTGAAAGGTTCCGGCGCTCAGCGTCACGTCTTGGCCCAGCACGTCAAAGGTGACTTGGTCGCCGTTCACCGCCTTGATCGCCGCGGTAAAAGCGTGGCCGTCGCCGCGCACGCGGGTCAGCAGGCCCAGCATCCGCTCAAAGTGGCGGGCACGAAGCAGCGGGCGCTTCGAGCCGGGCGATTCCAGTTCCAAGCGGTACTCGTCTTTGATCGGATCGAGTTCGTCGAGCGCCGCGCCGATGGTGCGGCTGCCTAACGTCAAGTCTTCTACTGACACCGGTTGCTCGTCTAGACGGTCAATTCGGATCAGCAAAATGGGACTGCGCCCCGAGGCATTTTGAAGTTGGACTTCCAGCACTTCCAGCCCCAGTGGGCTGAGGGCCTGCTCGGCGATGCGCGTTAGGTTGTCGGACTGGGTTTTACTGGGCTGGGTTGTTATTCGTGTTGTCATAAGTTGTATTCCCGCGCTTTTGCGGGCGTCTCACCACCTCCCTCATCAAGAGAGGGTGGGTCACCTCACCCACCCCCGCCAACGAGGACTTTCTGAGGGCAGTATAACTCAAGGTCGCCAAAAGGGCATGGTGCGGCGTTACCTTCGCCAGATAGGCCGCCGGCGGCCCGTAAGCCCTCCTGCCATTTGCCCTGCCCCAAGCGCTCTAAACTGAGTGCATGACGCTTTCTTCTCCCAAACGCCGCCGTACCGTCACCGCCAACGTGGGCGGCGTGCTGATCGGCTCTGAGCATCCGGTGGCGGTGCAGAGCATGACCAACACCGACACCGCCAACGCCGAGGCCACCGCCATTCAAGTCGCCCAACTCGCCCGCGCCGGGTCTGAGTTGGTGCGCGTGACGGTCAACACCCGCGAGGCCGCCGCCGCCGTGCCGGAAGTGATCTCGCGCCTCTCGGAAGTGGGCCTGAGCGTGCCGATTGTCGGCGACTTTCATTACAACGGCCATATTCTGCTGCGCGAGTTTCCTGAAACGGCGCGGCTGCTGTCCAAGTACCGCATCAACCCCGGCAACGTCGGCGCGGGCCAGCACCACGACGCCAATTTTGCCACCATGATCGAAGTCGCCAAGGAATTTGATAAGCCGGTTCGTATCGGCGTCAACTGGGGCAGCCTTGATCAGCAGGTGTTGGCCCGCTTGATGGACGCCAATGCCAGCAAAGGCAGTCCCAAATCCGGCACCGACGTGATGATCGACGCGATGGTGGTGTCGGCTTTGGAGAGCGCCCACTACGCCGAGGAACTGGGGTTGGCCCACGACAAGATCCTGATTTCGGTCAAGGTGTCCAGCGCTCCTGAGCTGTGGCAAGTTTACCGGCAGCTCGCCGCCGAGTGCGATTACCCGCTGCATCTGGGCCTGACCGAAGCGGGCATGGGCATGAAGGGCATCGTGGCGTCCAGTGTGGCCCTTGCGCCGCTGCTGACGGAAGGCATCGGCGACACCATCCGGGTCAGCCTGACGCCCGAACCTGGAGCCAGCCGCAAGCTGGAAGTCGAAGTGGCCCAGCAGATTTTGCAGAGTTTGGGGATTCGGCAGTTTTTGCCGCAGGTGACGAGTTGCCCCGGCTGCGGGCGCACCACGTCTATTTTCTTTCAGGAACTGGCCCAGAAGATTCAGGACTACATCCGCGACACCATGCCAACTTGGAAGACCAAATATGCCGGCGTCGAAGAGATGCAGGTGGCGGTGATGGGCTGCATCGTCAACGGCCCCGGCGAAAGCAAGCACGCCAATATCGGCATCTCGCTGCCCGGCACCGGCGAAGATCCCCGCGCTCCGGTGTATCAGGACGGCAAACTGCTGACCACTCTGCGGGGCCCCCGTATCGCTGAGGAGTTTCAGGAACTGATGGAAGCGTATGTCGAGCAGCGGTACGGAGTGAGCGAAAAAGCGGGCGTATAACCAAATAACACTCCACACCTGTATATAAACTTGTGCCGATTGACTTCGCCCATCAGAAGCTAAAGCTCATCAGGTGTGCGCCGTGATCTGACTCAATAAACAAAAACAGATACAAATACGGCTTGTTCTCATGTTGTCTCTCTTAGGCTGAGTTTCATCACCTTTGCTCAGGGAGGACATTATGAACCGTTTGATTCTGCTCGCTGCTGTCGCCGCGTTGGCAACTTCTGTCGGGAGCGCTCAATGTGTTGCTCGGCCCTCGCTCAGTTTTAATGGACAGGTCAAAATTTCTTATCCAAAAGGTGGCGGCGGCGCTTCTGTCGTTCAGTTTTGCGACGCTGCCGCACAACGCTTCAAACAGGATTTTCTGATTCAAAGTAAAAAAGCTGGATACAATGTAAAATGGGTCGAGTATTACCGGGTGGCCAACTGGGTTTCGACGTTTCACGACAGTATTTACCAGACCCGCGCTTTGGGTTTTCAGCAGCAAAACTTCAAGCAGTTCACGGTTCAAAACTGGCGCGATATGGAAACCGTGGTCTACGGCAACAGCAGCGGCAAATACGTCGGGATGATTTCAAGAACGGTGCCGGGTACCAAGAACACCAGTGAATTCGTGCTTTACGGGAACTGATCTGGGCTGTGACCAACTTACCGGCGACTTGCGTTAACCTTACCGCATGAACACTTGGGGAACTGCCGCCTTCGACAACGACGCGGCCAAAATGTTTATCGGGGAAGTTTTGGAAGACGGCACGTTTGCGCTTCAGGAAGCTTACGAAGTCGTTCTCGACCCCGACACCGACTTCGTGGCCGAGGAAGAAGGTGCGAGGGCCGTCGCCGCCGCCGAGACTCTGGCCGCCCACCTCAGCGGCGACACGGCCACCATCTTCGACGCTGCTCTGCGCGACTGGCTTTCGGGCTTGCAGACCGGTGAGCTAGAGCCGATGCGCGAGCTGGCCGGTGAAGCGCTGGGCCGTGTGGCTGGCCCCGACTCGGATTTGTCGGAATTCTGGACGAACACCGAAGGGGGCGAAGTTTGGTTTGGAAACGTGGCGCGGCTGCGGGAAGTGCTGGGGTAATACGGATTCCGGTTGAACAGTTATGCAATAACTGCGAAACCCGACCAGCGGTCAGGCCCGAGAGGTGCCGCTCTGACCAAGACAGCGGGAGTAGGAAAAAGTACGTATTCCAGAATGGAGTTAGCTTTCGGTGTTTTTTCGAAAGATAACGGAATGGCCGGAATACGTATAAGGGGCCCGTGGGAACATCAACAACAAAAGTGGCGCAAGCTTTCGCCCACGCCGCCTACCCGAACTTCAGTTTCAGGGTGTCGCCGTTTTCCCCGCGCCGCCGGCTTTCTTCTTACTCCTGAAGTCCTTGAAAATGACCCGAAGCGCCAGCAGCATGGCCGCCACCAAGCCGTAAATCAGCGGCTCGGTGTGGTCTTTCTTGACGCCCCACCAGTAATGCACCACCCCCAGTGCCACCACGAAATACACCAGTTTGTGCAGCGTCGTCCAGCGGGCAAAGCCGAGCTTCTTGACTGAATCCTTGAAACTGGTCAGTGCCAGGGGAATCAGCAGCAGCCACGCCGCAAAGCCCACCGTGATAAAGGGTCGCTTCAATACGTCGTCCACGACGGTGGCGATGCCAAAACTGCCATTGAGAATGCCCTTGTCCACCAGATACACCAGCACGTGTAAAGTGGCGTACAAAAAGGCCAGCAGCCCCAGCGCTTTGCGGACGCGGGCGGGCCATGTCCAGCCGGTGACGAGCCTTAGCGGAGTGGCAGCCAGCGAGAGAATCAGCAGCACCAGCGAGAGCACGCCGGTTTGCAGTTGTAAGCGCTGCACCGGATTGGCTCCCAGCGCTCCGGTCTGGGCGTCCCAGAGCATCACTGCCATCGGCACCAGGCCGCCCACCACGATACCGGGGCCGAGGCCGCCGAATTTACTGACTTTGCGGCGTGGCACGGGTCTGGCCGCAGTGGCCGCGCCGGAATTGGTGGGGGAGGGAGTGGCTTTTGACATGACGCTAGAAGTTCTTCTTCAAGTCGAGGCCCGAATACAGCGAGGCGACTTGATCGGCGTAGCCGTTAAACGGCAGGGTGGGGCGGCGGCCCAGTTCACCGATGCGGCGCTCGGTGGCCTGACTCCAGCGTGGGTGATCCACTTTGGGATTGACGTTGGCGTAAAAGCCGTACTCGTCGGGCGCGGCGATGCTCCAGGTGGTTTTGGGCTGCTTTTCGGTGAGGGTAATCCGCACGACAGACTTGATGCTTTTGAAGCCGTATTTCCACGGCACCACCAGCCGCAGCGGAGCGCCGTTTTGACCGGGCAAGGCCCGACCGTTCAGGCCCACCGCCATAAACGCCAGCGGGTTGAGGGCTTCGTCAATCCGCAAAGCTTCCACGTAAGGCCAGGTCAGCACGCTGGAGCGCTGGCCCGGAAACTGCTTGGTGTCGAGCAGTGAAGTGAACTGCACATACTTGGCTTTGCCAGTAGGATCCATCCGGCGAATCAGGCCAGCCAGCGGAAAGCCCAACCAAGGCATCACCATTGACCAGCCTTCCACGCAGCGCATCCGGTAAATCCGGTCTTCCAAGGGAAACCACGACTGCAAGGTGTCGATGTCTACTGTCTGCGCTTTCTTGACTTCGCCGTCGAGTTTGACGGTCCAGGGGCGGGTCTTAAGGCTGGCGGCCATGCGGGCGGGGTCGGCTTTGTCGGTGCCGAACTCGTAGAAGTTGTTGTAGGTAGTGGCCTGCTCGTAAGGCGTCACCGCGTCTTTGGTGTCGTACGGCCCCAGCGGGCGCTTGGCCTGGCCGATCAAATCAGGCAACGCCTGAGCTTCCGCGCCGGGCTTGCGGCTGAGAAGTTCCAAGCCGCCGCCGAGGGCCGCTACCGTGCCGGTAAACAGGCCAGCGCTGCGCAGAAATTCGCGGCGGGGATTGGGGGTCTTTTCGCTCTCAGCGCTTTTGGGGGTCTGTTCGGGGGGCAATTTGGTCATGATCTCTCCTCGTTCGGTCTAGCCAGTGGGTCAAGCGCTCTTCTCTAGATATACGCAGTCCGTAGTGGCTTTGGATTTACTTTGCGGCTGTACTCCTATTCTGGGTTACTGCTCCGGCTCTTACGCTCGTCTTTCCGAGTCTAAACTCACGCGGCACCGTGCACGTTTGCAAGCCTTACGGTTGATTCGGTAACTTTGGCGGTTGCCAAGCCCAAATCAAAGGTGAAGAGGGCCGCGCCGAGCCTTGGGGAGCGTGCTAACTTGATCCGTTATGAGCAAAGTTGCCCTCAAATCCGCCCGCGAAATAGAACTGATGCGCCGCGCGGGGGCGCTCGTCGCGGAGACGTTCCGAGTATTGGAGCCTTACGTGGTGCCGGGTGCCAGCCTCCAAGACCTCGACAAGATGGCTGAGGACTTCATCCGGTCACATGGAGCTATACCGGCGTATGTCGGCTACGGCCCGCGCAACAATCCGTTTCCCGGTACCATCTGCGCTTCAGTCAACGAGGTGATCTGTCACGGGATTCCCACGCCGCGCAAGCTGCGAGAGGGCGACATCATCGGCGTTGATATCGGCGTCAAGATGAATGGAGTCTACGGCGACGCCTGCTACACCTACACGGTGGGCGCGGTGGCCCCCAATGTTCAAAAGCTGGTGGACGCCACCAGAGCCAGCCTCAGCGCGGCGCTGGAAGTGGTCAAGCCCGGCGCACGGCTCGGCGACATCGGCGCGATGATTCAGGCCACCGCCGAGCCGCGCGGCTTCTCGGTGGTGCGCGAGTACACCGGCCACGGCGTCGGCTACCGACTGCATGAAGACCCCACCGTGCCGCATGTGGGCCGCGCCGGAACCGGTATGAAAATCAGCGCCGGAATGGTGTTTACCATCGAGCCGATGATCAATATGGGCCGCCCCGAAACCAAACTGCTGGCCGACGGCTGGACAGTGGTGACGGCAGACGGTAAGCCCAGCGCTCAATTCGAACACACCTTGGTGGTCACGCCGACCGGCTACGACGTGCTAACACTCTAAAGCGCTGACCTTCTCAGCGTCTCAGCCGCTTGTCGCTTGGGGAGACGGCGAAGGTGCCGCCCCAAGGCCGGTAAGTGCTTCTGAGGACATCGGTTTGTTCGGCCTTACCTGTGTCTTTACCTATGCGCGTAATCGTCCGTACAATAGCCACCCGTACGCCCGAAGCGGGCAGGTCAACGCGTTCAATCTCACCAGCTTTGAGCTTGGGATCGGCCATGTAGGTTGGGTTGCTGGCCGGTTTGCGGTCGCTCAGCTTGGGCGCGGACACCTGCACGCGGCGGTCTGGGGCCGCTCCGAAGAAATCAAAGCGCAGCGTCTGGGCCTTGAGATCCCAGCTCGCCTGAATCAGCAGCGGGGCGGCGGTGTCGTTGCGAAAACGCAGATTCTTGGACGGAGCATAGACGGTGGCTTCAAACCCCGGTGGATCGTAATAAGCGACTTGGTGCGAGTGGGCGTGCCGCTCCACCAGAGGCAGACCCGCCAAATATGCCGCCCGAAAGAGGGTGGTGCTGATCTGGCACACGCCGCCGCCGTCTTCCAGCGCCAGACTGCCGCCGGAAATGATGTAGCCGGGCACAAAGCCGCTGGCCGATGAAATGTTGCCCAGCTTGGCATTGAAGTTGAAAACAGCGCCTCGCTCCAGCCAACTGCCATTGAGTTTGGCACTGCCCACCCGGATATTGTGAACGCGGAAGTCGGGGCTGCCCACAAAGCTGGAGGTGCCTGTCACCACATGCGCCACCACTCCGCGCTCTTGCAGCACCCTCACACTGCGCGGGGGAGCTTGAAGGGTCAGTGAGACGGGCACGTTTGATTGCCGCTGCTGAGCCGCTTTTTGAAGAGCTCTTTGGGTCGCTGTGCGCTCCACTTGCCAGCCGGTCTGGCCTTGCGCCGCCCACTTGCCGCCCACCTGTTGGAAAAAGGCATTTTTGGGCGTGCGGGTTTCGATCTGCCGGTAGACCTTCTTGAGGGCTGCGCTGGACAATTCGCCTTTTCGCAGAGCCGCCACCTGCTCGGCACTGAGGCGCAGTTCAAAGGCGCGGTTCACCAGGGGCCGCGTAACTTGACCACCCACCAGCAGCGGTTCGGGAGCGGTGACTTGGAGTTGAAAAATCTGCCCAGACTGTCCCGCGCTCGGAGCGCTCAGCGCCAAGCTCAAGCCGAACACGCCGAGCGCGGTGAGTGGCCAGGCGGCGAATGGTTTTTTCACATGTTTTCCTCTGCGGGTGGCTCAACCTCAACGAAAAGCGGGAAAAGCAGAGGCGATTTCGCCCCCCTTCTCCCGCAAGTATGTTGCCCGTCTTACTTGGGCAGCAACACCGTATCGATGACGTGAATCACGCCGTTGCTGGCCATGATGTCGGTCTTGGTCACGGTGGCGTCGTTGACCATCACCGTGCCGCCGTTCACCATGATCTTGAGGCTGGATCCTTCAGCGGTGGGTGCACTGGTCATTTTAATCACTTGCGAGGCCATCACGCGGCCTGGCACGACGTGATAGAGCAGCACGGCCTTGAGCTTGGCCGGATCGTTGAGCAGGGCATTGAGCTGATCGGCGGGCACTTTGGCGAAAGCCGCGTTGGTCGGCGCGAACACCGTGAACGGCCCGCCGGTGCTGAGCGTCTGGGTCAAGCCCGCCGCCTGTACCGCCGCCAGCAGCGTGCTGAAGTTGGGATCGTTGGCCACGATGCCAGCAATGCTGTTTCGGGGCGGCATTCCCGCGCCGCCGCCAGCGAGAGCGGAAGGAATCAGCAGCAGGGCAGACGTCAGTAGTGCAGTTCTTTTCAACATGAGAAACTCCTTTGATGTAAAAGCGGCGTCTCGTTGCCGAAGCTGGCTAAGTCATAGATATAGGCCAAACAAACGACGACTTGACGTAAGAAGAACCTCTGGCTCTCCGATGGAACTTCTCTTTGGCTTTTACTGGCCCGAGCTTAATAAACTAGGCCCGACTCCTAAGTACGCCGCCATACAATGAGTCCGTTGTGAACAGAGGCTGAAGAGGATTATTGTGGGTAGAAAATAAAAAATCTCCCCAAATTATAAGGGGAGAAGTAGAGTTTAACGTTTTTTGTTAGAGTGAAGTCGCCGGTTTGTCTATCGACTTATTTCAGCTTAGCCTGAATCCATCCTGCCAGCTCACTGATCTTGAGCCGTTCTTGCTGCAAGGTGTCGCGGTCACGCACGGTTACGGTGTCTTTCAAACTGATATCTGAATCCTCATTGCTTTGGCCCAGAGTATCGAAGTCCACGGTGATGCAGTACGGCGTGCCGACTTCATCGTGGCGGCGGTAAGCCTTGCCGATGTTGCCGCTGTCTTCAAGAAGAATCCGGCCCAGGCCCAATTTCTGGAGATCGTTTTTAATTTGGCGGGCCAGTTCGACCAATTCGGGTTTGTTGCGGGCCAATGGAATGACGGCCACTTTAATCGGTGCGAGGTGCGGCTTGAACTTCAGCACGATGCGTTCATTGCCGTTCTCAAGCGTTTCTTTGGTGAACGCCTCGCTCAGAACTGCCAAGAGCGCACGGTCAACACCTGCCGACGGCTCAATCACAAACGGCACAACGGGTTTGTTGGTTTCTGGGTGTGGAATGGTCAATTTGGCAATAGAATCGTTGTTCTCAGAGACGCTGGCCACCAAATTCAGTTCGGCCTGTGATTTGGTGTGGCTGCCTAAATCGTAATCGGAGCGATTGGCAATGCCTTCAATCTCTTCGTGGCCCAACGTCGGGTAATCGTACATCAAGTCATAAGTGCGCTTGGAGTAGTGGGCCAGGTCTTCTTTAGGCACGTCCAGAATCTCAATTTTGCTGCGCGGAACACCCTGCGCTTCCCACCAACTCAGGCGTTTTTCGAGCCAATGGGCGTGCCAGTCTTCATCGGTGCCGGGGGTACAAAAGAATTCAATCTCCATTTGTTCGAGTTCGCGCACCCGAAAGATAAAGTTGCGCGGCGTGATTTCGTTTCTGAAGGCCTTACCGATCTGGGCAATGCCGAACGGCAAGCGGCGCGAGGTGGAGTCCACCACGTTTTTGAAGTTGGTAAAAATGCCCTGTGCGGTTTCGGGGCGCAGGTAGCCGTAGCTTTCCTCGTCGGCCACCGGCCCGATGGTGGTTTTGAACATCATGTTAAAGGGCTTGGGTTCCGTCCAGTCGCCCACCTCGCCAGAAAAAGCGTCGCGCACGCCTGATGTGCGCAGGGCTTCGCTGGCCTTGGCGGGTTCGGCGTTCAGTGCGGCGACCAATGCGGGGAAGTTCTCGGGGTCTACGCCCATGTGCGCGGCGACCTTTGCCTGCACTTCGGCTTTCTGGTCTTTGACGAGGTGGTCGAGGCGGTAGCGCTTGTTGTTCTTTTTGTTGTCGACCATCGGGTCGCTAAAAGTGGCTTCGTGGCCGGAGTGGCGCAGCACCAAGCGGTGCATGATGATGCTGGAATCCAGGCCCTCCATGTCATCGCGTTCGTAGACGTTGCTTCTCCACCACGCCGCTTTGATGTTGTTCTTGAGTTCCACGCCGAGCGGGCCGTAATCGTAAAAGCCTTGCAGGCCGCCATAGATTTCCGAGCCTTGAAAAATAAAGCCCCGGCGTTTGCACAAGCTGACCAGTTCTTCCATTGAGGTTGCGGGCATACGTTCTCCTTTTTGAACTGAGTGTTAGTAAGCCAAAACAGCGCCCCCAGACGGCGGCAGCTTGGGCCTGTCTCCGTCTGGGGGCGCAAGTTGGGTCTGCGCGGTTCCACCCCAGTTCCCTGCGGAGTCCTCGTGAACGGACTCGCCTAGGCAAGCCACTCTTCCTCAGGGCACTTCATTGAAGTTGTCGGGCTTGGTGTGCCCGCGCTCCCCGCCTGCCTTTCGTACCGCGCTTGCCCGCCTGACTTTCACCGTCTCAGGCTCGCTCTTGGGTCAAGTTTCCCGGCCTACTCTTGGCGGATCAACGCTAAGGGGTAGTTTGACGCAGACGGGCGGGGGGGTCAAGGGGCGGCGCTGGAGCGTGAACCAAAATCACACTGTAAGGCGGCTGACGGGCGGCGCGGCTTGGGAGCGGCAGGCTTGGGAAATGGACATCTTGAAGGCGGTGGCGCTGAGTGTTGCGGCGTCCGGTGCAGCGGCGGCAGCGCCCGCTTTCGTGCTGCAAGACGCGGCGGGCCAGCTCTGGGCGCTCAAAGACCATCTCGGCCGCGAGCGCTTGTTGATCGTATCGCAGCCGTCTGCGGCGTATTTGGCTGAAGTTCGGCGGCAAAATGTGGCGCTTCAAGTCCGTGATCTGCGGGTGGTGGCGCTGCTGACCTCAGGTGACGCCCGCTTGAACGGCCCACAGGCGTTGACCCTGACGCTGCTGGCCGACCTCACCGGCACAGTCGCCCAGCAGTACGGCCCCGATGCCCTGATCGGTAAAGACGGCGGCGTCAAAGCCCGTTACGCTGCGCCGCCCGCCCTCAAAACGGTGCTGGCTTTGGTGGACACCATGCCGATGCGTCAGCAGGAGCGGCGGCTGCGGGGGAGATAAGAGCGGTTTGCCGTGTGCGCGAAAGGCAACGCGGTGGATTTAAGCTGAGCAGATGCGTTTTGAATTTGTGCCGATCCTGCCCATCTTGCGCTGGGTGTACCGGATTCCACTTGGCCCGGAGCGGTTTCAGGCGTACCTGAGCGCGGTGGTGGCCGGTGCCCAAAACGCAGTAGAGGTCGCTTTACCGCCGCTGGTGAGTGCCAATCCGGTAGCGAGGGAAGCAGTTCTGGCGGTGCTGGAAGAATGGCTGGCCCTCGGCGCGGAAGATGCGGCCCGCGCAGAACTGGTCGTTGCCAACGCCCGCTTTGAGGCCATACCTTTCCCTCGGTCTGTCAAAGTTGGGCTGGCTTTGCTCGACGATCTGGGCGGCGGCTGGACGAACCGTGTCATCAACGACGCGGCGCGGTTTGAAGTGGGCCGCACGCTTGCCAAAACGGGTTGGCTGAGCATCCAAATGTGGGCCAGCGACGCGCCGAATCTGACGACCTTGCGCCGCCTCGTTGCCGAAGCTGCCCACCGCGCCGTCTACGTTGCCCAGCACGGCGACCCGCTCAACCTGGCCGAGATGCTGCGCCAAGAAGGGAGAGTCGCGGCGGCGGCTGGGCGCACCCTCACCCTTGACCTGAGCGACCTCGCCTACTCCCACGCCGTGCTTGCGCCGCACCTTGCCAGCACCCATCAACCCACCTGTTTGGCCTGCTTTTACGGTGACGCCGCCGCCCGTGAGTGGGGGTATCCGCCGCTGGGCTTGTCTGCTAATGCCGGATTTGAAGTGGGCTTGGCCGAGGCGCTGGACTATGGGCATTCCTAATACGAAGCTAAGCCATGTGGCCTACTTGCACCGGACGTAACGGCAGGTTTTAGGCTTGTTTTGGGAGGAGATTCTGTTACGAGATAAGCAAGTGCAACTCAAAATCGGTGAACTCGCCAAGGCCACAGGGCTGACCATCCGGACGCTGCGCCACTATGACGCGGTGGGTTTACTCTCGCCCAGCCAGCGCACCGAGAGTGAGCACCGCTTGTACTCCCAGACTGACTTTGCCCGCTTGCTTCAAATTCAAAGTCTCAAGGCCTTGGGGCTGAGTTTGGCTGATATTCGGGTGATCTTGGATGATCCGGCGCAGAAAGCAGATTCGCGGACGCCGCAACTCATTATCGAGCGCCATATCCGCTTCATGGAGCGGCAACTCAGCGAACAGACCCGCTTGCTGGGGCGGTTGAGGCAACTCACCGATTTGCAGCACACGAGCGGCGCACAACTTCTAGAGGTGATTAAAATGACTGAAGACATCAAGCAAAAAGTAGATCAAATGATGGACGTCGCTCGCGGATTGGGCGGTGATAAAGAAGTTCCATTTGACGCCGAGCAGGTGGCCTACATCAAAGAGAGGGCCGAGATCGTTGGCAAGGAGCGCATCGGAGAAGTCGAAAACGCTTGGCCCGAACTGATGAGCTCTGTCTTGGTGGAAATGGAAAAAGGCACCGATCCGAGCGATCCCAAAGTCAAAGCCTTGGCTGAGCATTGGCAAGGTTTGGTGGCCGAGTTCACCGGAGGCCGCCAAGACATCAAGAGCAACCTCAATGCTGCCTATCAGCGTCAGATGCCACCTGAAATGAAAGCGATGTGGGATTACATCGGCAAAGCCATGAAGTAAGATGGCTTGTGGTTCTTCAAAAAGGGGAAGGCCAGCATTTAAATGTGCTGGCCTTCCCCTTTTTACTTTGTTCTCAAGTTACAGGCCTTCTTTTCTCCGAAATGGCAAGGCCAGCAAAAATGTCAAGGTATTGACCAAAACGATAGTCGGCCCCGGCGCGGTGTCTAAAAAGTACGACAGATACAAGCCCAGCGTGCCGCAGAGTGCGCCAATGACGGCGGCGGCCAGCATCATGCCGCGCAAACTGCGCGAACGCAGGCGGGCGGTGGCCGATGAAGTAATCAGCAAGCTGACGCTGAGCGTGGTGCCGACCAGTTGCACCGTCAGGACGACCACCAGGCCGATCAGAATCAGCAGCAAGTTATTCAGCCGACCCACCGGCAGGCCCACCGCCCGCGCTTCGGTGGGGTCAAAGCTGACCAGCAGCAGTTCTTTTTGAATGAAGGTCAGCACGCCTCCCACCACTAAGGTGGCAATCAGGGTGCTCCACAAGTCGCTGGCCGTGACGCCCAGCGGGTTGCCGATCAGGAAATTGGCGAGATCGTTGGTGTACGTTGGCGCACGCGAGAGCATCACCAAGCCCAGCGCGAACATGCCCACAAACACGATCCCGATGGCGCTGTCTTGTTTGAGGCCGCTTCTGCGCCCGACCGCGCCAATGCCCAGCGCCGTGATGATGGCGGCGGCGAGTGCGCCCAGCAGCAAGTTGCCCCGCAGCAAAAACGCGCCCACGATGCCCGGCAGTACCGCGTGGCTCATGGCGTCGCCGATGTACGACAGCCCGCGCAAGACCACCCAGGTGCCGATCATGGCGCACAGCACGCTGACCAGCGCCACGCCGAGCAGGCCGCGCAAAAAGAAGGCGTAGTGGAAGGGTTCTAGAAAGTCCATCTGAATGGCTTAGGCGTGGGCATGGGTGTGTCCCAGATGACTGCTGCTGAAGGTCGCTTCCACATTCTGCGGAGTGTAAACCACTTCGGGCCTGCCCTGCGCCACCACCCGGCGGTTGACCAGCACCAGGTGATCGCAGGCGGCGGCAGCGGCCTCCAAATCGTGCGTGACCATCACCACGGCGCGGCCTTCGTCGGCCTGCACCCTCAGCAGCGCCATGATCCGTTCTTGCGTCGCGGCGTCCACGCCGGTCAGCGGCTCGTCAAGCAGCAGCAAACGGGCGTCGCGGGTCAGCATTCTCGCCAGCAAAACCCTTTGGCGCTGCCCGCCCGACAGCGCCCCGATGTGCCGGTCTTTAAGATCGTAGACGCCCGCCTTTTGCAGCGCCTCACTCACCCGCTCGCGGTCGGCGCGGCCCGGCCAGCGGCCCCAGCCCAACCGGGCGGTGCGGCCCATCATGGCGGTGTCCCAGACCGTTACCGGAAAGCCCCAGTCCAGCGTTTGCTGCTGCGGCACGTAAGCGACGGCAGTTTGCGGGCGGCCCAACTCCGGCGCAAAAGTAATGGTGCCCGAACTCGGCGCGGCGAGGCCCACCAGCGCCTTGAGCAGGCTGCTCTTGCCCGCTCCGTTTGGCCCGATGATGGCGGTGAACTCGCCTGCCCGAATGCTCAGGCTGGCGTCTTCGAGGGCGATTTGGGAGCCGTAACTGAGCGTCAGGTGGCTGACCTGAACGAGGGGAGAGCGCGCTTCTGGTTGCTGGTTTGTGACTTGCGGAAAGGGAAGCGGGCCGCTGTTCATCGGCTCAGTTCACCCTCGCTTCTTGGTGGATGGGCAAGGCAAATGCTCCGTTCAGTGTCCGCCCTCTGTCCTCCACAGTACTCACTTCAAAGCCCCCACAATCACCCTGACATTTTGCTTGAACGCCTTCAAATAGGTTTCGCCCGCGCTGCCTTTTGGCCCCAGCGCGTCGGTATACAGCGGCGGGGCAATTTTGACGCCGGTTTCCCCGCTGATGGTCTGGGCCAGGCGCGGATTGACGGTGTTTTCGGTGAAGATGGCCGGTGCGCCGCTCCTGCGGATGCCGTCCACCAGTCCAGCAAGTTCCTTGGCGCTGGGCTGGCGCTCGCTGCTGAGGCCCGGAATGACGTTGCCGACAATTTTGAGGCCATACCGGTCTGCGAGGTAGCCCTGCGAATCGTGGTTGGTCACCAAGATGCGCCTCGCGGCAGGCAAGCTGGCAAACTGCTGCTTGGCGTAAGCGTCCAGCGCGGTGAGTTGCTGCTGGTAAGCGCTCAGGTTTTTGGCGTAGACGGTTTTGCCCGCCGGATCAAGCTGAGTCAGCGTGGCGGCGATCAATTTGACAAACTGCTCCACGTTCGCCGGATTCCACCACATATGCGGGTCAGTCCCGCCGTCGGCTTGCCGCAACTTGACGCCGCTGGCTTTGGCGAGTTCGACCACCTTCACTCCGCTGGCCGCGCCGCGCAGTTTGGGCAGCCACTGTTCCAAGCCCGCTCCGCTGACAAACAGGGTTTTACTGCTGCTCAGTGCGGCGATGTCGCGGGTACTGGGCTGGTACTCGTGCGGGTCGGCGTTGGCCGGAATCAGGGTGTTGATGCTGAGCCGATCGCCGCCGATGGCCCCCACCCAATCGGCGACCAAGGTATTGCTGGCGCTGACTTGCAGGGGCGCAGCCTGAGCGCCACTGAACAGCGTCACCGCCAAACCAGAAGTCAAAAGAGTCGAGCGGAGGTTTATCACTCGCAAATGATAATCCATTATCAAATAATTGGCAAGCACATTCCCGCCTTCTTTTCCATCGGGCTGCCGACCACCTGCTAAAGGCTGTTCTTGGCGCACTCTGGGCAAACACCGTAGAGCGTCACTTCATGCGCTTCCACCACGAAGCCGCCGGGGTAGATCGTGCCTGCGGGCAAGGCGACGGGGCAGGTGTGCAGGGTAAAGACCCGCTGACAGGCCCGGCACGAAAAATGGTGGTGGTGGCCGCGCCCGCTGGCTTCATACAGGTTTTCGCCGTCCAGCGTGACCATGTGCGCCGCGCCCTGTTCTTGCAGCAGCTTAAGGGTACGGTACACAGTGGCGACGCCGAGTTTGGGCAGCTCGCCGAGCGCCCGGCGGTGCAGCTCCGGCACGTCCAGCGGGCCTTCGGCGGCCTGCAGCAAGCGGCCAATCACCTCGCGTTGACGGGTACCACGCGGGGGGAGGGAGGAAGCGGGCGCGGCACTCATGAACTTCAGCGTAGCAAATTGGCAAGCGGGAATTGAGAGAGGGTTCTCAGAGGGTGGCGGGGAAACTCGGGCTACACTCTGCTCAATGAAGCGCGTACTTCTGGCCGTTTTGGGATTGTGTTCAAGCTGGGCGGTGGCCGGCGGAGGGGGACAGCCGCCGGCACCTCACGCTTCCCCGCGCACCGTGCCGGTCTTGATCTTCAACTTCACGCCGGGTAACGAGACCACCAACGGCCCCTTTCTGTGCGCGGACGGTCAGGCTGTTTTCGCACAAGTCCTTCCCGACGCCCTGCGCCTGACCCGGCGCGGTGAGGTCTTTGTCTTGCCCAAACTCACCAAGCCCGACCAGTACGGCCAAGACGGCGTTTCGTGGGTCAAAACGGGGCAGGACTCGGCAGAGCTGACGCTGGGACGCACCCAGCCGGTTGGGTGCCGTGCGCCGCAGTCGGGTGCCGAGTTGGCCCAGCGCTTCAAAGCGGGCGCGGCTCAGCTGTATCGGTGCGCGGGAGAGAGCGAGCTATGGGTGATTCCCTTCCGGAATGACATGCTGAAGATGGTGGTCGTGGTCAGCCAAAGTCACAGCGGTCAAGCGCCCGTGACCACCACCCTGCTGCCGCAGGTGCGCTCGGCCAGCGGGATCAAGTACCAGAGCAGCCAGTGGACTTGGCTGACCAACGGGCGAGAAGGCCGGCTGGAGTGGCAAGGCAAAGTGGCCGCTCAGCAGTGCCAGACCGAGATCAAGTGAGCCGCATTCCCGCGAGCGCTTGCAAAAAATTTCACATTTTGATGAAGATGGGCTTGGGCCGCGCTGGCTGGGCTTCCAGCAAAAAAAGCCCCACCAGCACAGCGTTTTCCCGCTCTTTACTGTTTGGCCGCGCTGGAGTAAACTAACGTTCTAACGGCCTCCAAGCAGCTCCATTCGCGGGTACTTGTCTTGAGGCAGTGTTGGTCAATCGCCGCTTGAACGTGACGGCGCTGGACACCCGGTCTGGCGCTGGCTTGTTTTGGCGCGGGCACAACCAAAAGCCAAAAGGAGGTGAGGAAACATCGGAACCAAAGAAGAAGTCCGCGAGCGGCTGAGCATCGCCGAAGTGGTGGGTCAGTATGTCAGCCTCACCCCTGCCGGGAAGGGAAGATTGAAAGGCCTATGCCCCTTTCACAATGAAAAGACTCCCAGTTTTCAAGTCGACACCGAGCAAGGCTATTATTACTGCTTTGGGTGTAAAGCGGGCGGCGACCTCTTTTCATTCGTGCAGCGTACTGAGAACCTGAGCTTTGGTGACGCGCTCCGCAAACTGGCCGAGCAAGCCGGCGTCACCGTCGAAACGCGTTACGGCGAAAAGTCCAGCCGCGATATTTATGAAGTCAACGCCTTTGCGCTCGAATACTTCCGCAACTCGCTAAGCGGAGTGGGCCTAGATTACTTTCACGCACGCGGCCTGACCGAAGAAACCATCGCCAAATTTGAACTTGGTTACGCCCCCGACGGCTGGGACGGTCTGCTGAGCCTTGCCAAGAGTCGCGGCCTGAATGAGCGGCAACTGCTGGAAGCGGGCCTGCTGTCGGAAAATACCCAGACCGGACGGGTTTACGACCGCTTCCGGGGGCGGGTGATGTTTCCGATTCGCGACCATCTCAGCCGCTTGGTGGGCTTTGGCGGGCGGGTGCTGGGCGACGAAAAGCCCAAGTACCTCAACACGCCGGAAACTGAAGCCTTCAAAAAAGGTGAACTGCTCTACGGCCTCAACTTTGCCCGCAGCGCCGCGCAGAATGCCAGTCCGGACGGCGGCGGCGAACTGATCGTGGTGGAAGGCTACATGGACGTGATCGCGCTGCACCAAGCTGGATTCGAAACGGCGGCAGCGACGCTGGGCACGGCACTCACCGCTGATCACGCCACCTTGCTGGCCCGACTCGACGTTCAAAAACTGGCCCTGATGTTTGACCGCGATGAAGCGGGCCTCAAAGCCACGTTGTCGGGTCTCGATCAGGTGGTGGGCAGCAAACTGAGGGTGCGGGCCACCCGCGTACCCAGTGGCAAAGACCCTGCCGACGCGGTGATGGCTGGAGAGTTGCACGCCATCCGGCAGGCGCTGGCCAGCGGCCTGGACGAAGTGCACTACCGGGTGGAAGCGGCTATTCAGAAGTACGGCGTGAGCACCACTGAGGGCAAACGCCGAATTTTGATGGAACTCTTGCCGAGAATGCAAAACCTCGATCCGTTCGATGAAAGCGCCAAGGAGATGCGGCGGCTGGCCTGCGACCCGCTGGGCCTCAAGCCTGAAGCTTTAAACGACTGGATTGCCAACAAAGCCAAGCGCAAAACCCTGACCGATACCCACTTGGCGGGCATGTCCAGCCAGCACAGCGGCGATCACGAGCTGGCCTTGCTTCGCCAGATTTTGCTGGCCCCGGCGCTGCTTGCCAAGCTGGACGGGCAGACGCCCTGGCAAAACGAAACCGTCAAAAAAGTCATGCTGGCCGCACGCGGAGCCAAGAGCAGCGAGGAGATTTTGGAGGTCTTCAGGGGCCAGCCCGAGGAGCAGCTGCTGATCCGCCTGCTGTTTGAAGGCCGCGACCCACGCTCACACAGCCGCGCCAACGCCGAGCAGTTTGAGCAAAAAGTGGGCGCGTACGCCGCCGCCGCCGTGGACGATATTCAGTCGGGCCTGAGCATCGACTCGCTGCGAACCGAAAAAGACTTGCTGGCGCGGCAGATGGCGAGCGCTTCCCCCGAAGAAAAGCGGGCGCTGCTGACTCAGATTTCAGAGTTGCAGCGGGCCATCGAAGCGGAAAAACGGGTGCGGCGGATGCAGGCCTGAGAGAATAGGCAGGTTGTGGGGCAACATTACTGCTCCCTTAACCACTCGTCAGCAGCGCCGCGCCGGTCAGCGCCAGCGCCACGCCGCCCCACTGGGCAGGCCGCAGCTTTTCTTTGAGCACTGCGACGGCCAGCAAGGTGGTAAACGCCGGATACAGACTGGTCAGCAGCGCTCCAATCGCCAGTCCGCCGCCCTGCACCGCCAGCAGATAAAACACATTGCCGAGCGTGTCGCCGGGAGCCGAAGCCAATAAGAGGCCAAGTTTTTGGGAACGCAGGCCCACGGTCAGGGCGGTCAGCGGCACGATCACCAGACTGCTGGCCACGCGGGCGGCGCTCAGCGTCCAAAGAGCGCCTGCCGAGTCGTGGGCCTGACCGAGCATGACAAAGTAAAAGCCGAAGCCCACCCCAGCCAGTAAGCCCAGCAGCACGCCGCTGCTTGCCTTGCTCCCGGTTTGCGGCGTAAAACTCAGCAGCGCGGTGCCGAGCAGCACGCACAGCGCTCCTGCCCAGCCCCAAATGCCCAGCAGTTCGCCGCCCGCGACACCCACCGCCACCGGCACCGCCGCCGAGAGTGCGCCCGCGCCCACCGACACCGCGCCTATTGGCCCCAGCGCCAGCGCTTTGTAAAACGCCAGCACTGCTCCCAAACCCACCACGCCCGCTGCCGCTCCCCACCACAAGTCCGCTGCGGGCGGCAGCGGTTGGCGCAGCAGCACAGCCAAAGTCAGCAAGATCAGCGCCGCTGGGGGGTGGGTGAGCGCGGCGACCCGGAACGGCGAATTGTAGCGGCTGGCGACGCCCGCCAAGAAATCGCCCACGCCGTAGCTGAGCGCGGAGAGGAGGCCGAGGAGAGCAGGATTCATGCTGGGCAGTGTAGAGCAGTGTGCTGGACTACGGGTGGTAAGCCTTGCAGGGGCTGGCCTTCAAACTTTTCCCCGAAGCTGCCCGCCGCAGGCCCCCTTCCCTTTGACCTATCAGACAGGCTAAAGTACCCAAACCCCATGAGCCAACTGCTGCTGATCCGTCACGGGCAGGCCACCCCCTTTGAGGCCGACACTGACCGCTTAAGCGAGTTGGGCGAGCGGCAGGCCCGCCAGATCGGCAAGGCGCTGCACGCCGAACACCTCGGCGTTACCCACCTGATCCACGGCCCGTTGGTCAGGCAACGCCGCACAGCGCTGCTGGCCGCTGAGGGCCTGAATTGGCCGACGCCACAAGAAGATGACCGCCTGGCCGAGTACGACGGCGACGGCCTGCTGCGATGGCTTGCGCCGCTGCTGGCTGAGCGTGACGCCGAGTTTGCGGAGCGCGTCCAGAAGTTTGAGCGCGAGAAGAACGGCCCGCAGCGCAACAAGTACCTGCAAGCCGTGTTCGAGCCGCTGACGGACGCTTACCTGCGCGGTGAATTGCAACACCCGGAAGTCGAAAGCTGGGCCGAATTTGGTGCGCGGGTGCAATCGGCCATGCGCGACGTGCTGCGGCTCCCAGGCGCAACCGTACTGGTGTTTACCTCTGGCGGCGTGATCGGCAGTGTGGTGGCGGGCGTGCTCAAGGCCCCGCCTGAAACGGCGCTGGCGCTCAACTGGCGCATTAAAAACGGCTCGATCACCCGCTTGACTTACGGCGGCGGGCGGGTCAGCTTAGACAGCTTCAACGAAACGGCGCATCTGGGCGAGTTACAGAGTTGGCGGTAAGCGCCGCAGAATCTGCTCTCATCACAGGCCATACCTCACATCCAAAGGAGCCACACCATGCAAGCCTTCCAATGTACCCACCTCGGCCCACCTGACGAACTTGAACTCAACACCTTGCCCGACCCCACACCCGCTGCGGGTGAGGTCATCATCGAAGTCCACGCCGCCCCGCTCAACTTCCCTGATGTGCTGATGATTGAAGGCAAATACCAGATGCGCCCCGAGTTGCCCTTCACCCCCGGCGCGGAAGTGGCCGGAATCGTTACGGCGGTGGGGGAGGGCGTGACGCACCTCAAGGTCGGTGACCGGGTGGCCTCGTTCGTGCAACTCGGCGGCTTTGCCCAGCAGGCCGTAGCGCCCGCCAACGCCACCTTTCCGCTGCCCAACGGTGTGGACTTTGCCGAAGGTGCGGCGCTGCCGCTGGCTTACGGCACCTCGGCCCACGCGCTGCTTGACCGTGCTGAACTCAAAGCGGGTCAGACTTTACTCGTGCTGGGCGCGGCGGGCGGGGTGGGCCTCGCGGCGGTGCAAATTGGCAAGGCGCTCGGAGCGCGGGTCATCGCGGCGGCTTCCACCGACGAAAAGCTGGAACTCTGCCGCCAAAATGGAGCCGACGACACCATCAACTACTCCACGCAGGACTTGCGCTCAGCCCTCAAGGAGCTGACCGGCGGCAAAGGCCCAGACGTGATTTACGACCCCGTGGGCGGCAAACTGGCCGAGCCAGCCTTCCGGTCTATCGCTTGGGGCGGCAAATACCTGGTGGTGGGCTTTGCCGAGGGTGAGATTCCTGCGTTGCCACTCAACCTGGCGCTGCTCAAAGGCGCGTCTATCGTCGGCGTGTTCTGGGGCGAATTTGCCAAGCGCGACCCCAAAAAGAACCTCGCCAATCTGCACCAACTGCTGACGTGGATGGGCGAGGGCAAAGTCAAGCCGTATATCTCGGCCCGCTACGCGCTGGCGGATGTGCCGCAGGCACTCAAGGACATGGCCGGGCGCAAAGTGACGGGCAAAGCGGTGATTGAGCCGCAGCGGTGAGGCTGGCTTACGCTTAGCTTACTGTTACCGGTAACCCAGCCAAACGCCTGCCCACATTCCTGCACCGCACCGCGCTTTGTAGGGATACTTGGCAGGGGTCGTCCAGTGACTCAGGAGAGCGTTCGGGCCGTCAGGGTCTGCCTGTGCGGCTGCTGCGAAGCAAGCGGATAGACCTGACGTGGCAAAATGCCGTCCACTGAGCGCTTCAAGGAAGGTGCGGGCCAACGTCAGCCGTTCCGCTGTGAGTTTTGGCGAGCCGAACATCAGCCGGGCATTGGTGACGACTCGGCTGTGTGGATGGAGATCAAATTCTGCGAAATCCCCGTTGTTCAAGCTAAATCTTTGGGTAAGGAGACTGGCCATAAATGGGCCTTCACGCTCCAAACGGCAGCCGTTGGTCAAGCAAAATGCACTTTGAGCAGGCGTCTGGACGGTGCCGAGGAGAGCTGGCTCACGGTCAAGTCCTCCCGCTGCTGCCGTACCGAGAAGACTCAAGAGCAAAAAAAGTTTCACCCGATAAACGCCTTCCCACCCATAAACGGCTGCAAGGCCGCCGGAATCCGAATGCGTCCATCAGCCTGTTGGTGGTTCTCTAAAAACGGCACCAGCACACGCGGCACGGCGATTCCGGTGTTGTTCAGCGTGTGGGCAAAGTGCGGTTTGCCGCCCTCACCCTTGTAGCGCAGACCGGTGCGTCGGGCTTGCCAGTCTCCGAGATAGCTGCATGAATGCGTTTCGCGGTAAAGCTGTTCAGACGGCACCCACGCTTCAATGTCGTACATCAGCGCCTTGCCCGCGCCCATGTCGCCGGTACAGTTCTGGACGACGCGGTAAGGCAACTCTAAGGCTTGCAAAATGCCCTCAGCGTTGGCCAGCAAAGTGTCAAACCATTGCAGAGCTTCTTCCTGATCGGCCCTGCAAATCACGTACTGCTCCACTTTGCGGAACTCGTGAACCCGGATCAGTCCGCGCACGTCGCGCCCCGCCGAACCCGCTTCGCTCCTGAAGGCGGCGGAAATGGCGGCAAAGCGGATCGGCAAGTCTTCTTCCGGCAAAATCTCGCCAGCATACAGGCTGTTGACCGGCACTTCGGCGGTTCCGGCCAGCATCAAATCCAGCCCCTCGATTTTGTAGACCTGATCTTCGCCGCCCGGAAAATGCCCGGTCGCCACCAAGGTTTCAGGCCGCACCAGCGCGGTGGTGGACAGCGGCGTAAAGTCTTTATCGGCCAGATAGGTCAGCGCGAACGTCAAAATAGCTTGTTCTAGGAGCGCCGCTTCGCCTTTGAGCAAATAGCTGCGGCTGCCCGAAACGCGGGCCACCCGCTCGGCGTCGGCCCAGTGGTGCTTGTCGAGCAAAGCCACATGGTCAAGCGGGGTGAAGTCGAAAGTGGGCAACTCGCCTTCGCGGCGCAGTTCCACATTGTCCGCGTCGTCCACGCCTTCTGGCACGCCTGCCAGCGGGATATTCGGCACCCGCAGCAGCAACTGCTTGAGGGCATCTTCATGGGCACGCAGAGCGGGTTCCAGTTCTTTGAGTTCCTCGCCGAGCGCTTTGCCTTTTTCAATCAGTGCGGGTTTTTCTTCTTTGGAAACTTTAGGCACCGCTTTGGCATTGGCGTTGCGCTCGGCTTGCAAGGCTTCGACCCGCTGCTTGAGTTCGAGGAGTTCGCGGTCAACTTGCAGCAATTCATCTAAGTCAAGGCCGATTCGTTTGACTTGAATGGCGTGCTTAATAAGGCCGGGGTTATCGCGTATAAATTTGAGATCAAGCATGCAGTTCCTTTGAAGTCAATAAATGGTTGGTGGGTTGTGGAAAAAGTACAAGCTTATTCCGCATCCACTGTGCGCGGCACTTTCACGAAGCCATCCTGCATTGCGGGAGCCAAGTGCTCTAACGCCGAGTGTGGCATCAGTTCAGCGGGCACATCGTCGCGCATCACGTTGACGAGGGCCACCGGGCGCTGCATTTCTTCTACGCCGTCGGTGTTGACGGCCTGAAGCTGCTCGAAGTAGCCCAAAATGGCGCTCAGTTCGCCGCGCATCTGTTCGGCTTCGTCCGCGCCCAACTCCAAGCGGGCAAGGTTCATCAGGTGGCTGAGTTCGGCAGCGTCAATCATGGGCGCTATTGTAGAGGAAAAGCGGGTTGAGCCGTTTAGGCTTGCTGCGCCCGGTATTCTTCGCTCGCCAACTTGATGCACAGCGCCACTGCCTGCATCGCTTCGCGCACCTCGGCAACGGGCGGGCGGCTCGGCGACAAGCGGATATTGCGGTTGTGTGGGTCTTTGCCGCCCGGATAGGTGGCCCCGGCGGGCGTAAGACTGACTCCAGCTTGCTCGGCCAATTCCACCACGCGCTCAGCCACCGGCAGGGCCGTATCGAGGCTGACGAAATAGCCGCCTTTGGGTGATTTCCAAGACGCATACTGGCCGCCCTCACCGAGTTCGGCACTCAGGACGTCATGCACCGCTTGAAATTTGGGCGCGAGCAGGGCGGCGTGGCGGCGCATCAGTCCCTCTACGCCGCCCGGATACTGCTCAAAAAACTTGACGTGACGTAGTTGCTCAACTTTATTCGGCCCGATGCTCTGGGCGTTGAGCAGCTTGCTCAGGTAAGTGATATTGGCTTCGCTGCTGGCCATGAATCCCAGACCCGCGCCCGCCAGGGTAATTTTGCTGGTGGAGGCGAACACCACCGCGCGGTCAGGGTGTCCGGCCTCGGCGCAGAGTTGCACCAAATTGACCGGTAGGTCGCGGTCATCTTCAAACAGGTGGTGAACGCGGTAAGCGTCGTCGGCGAAGATGGTGAAGTCGGGCGCTGCGGCTTTCAGGCCTGCGAGGCGCTGCGCTTTGGCCGCGCTGATGCTTTCGCCGCCGGGGTTGCTATAGGTCGGCACAAACAAGAGGCCCTTGACGAGTTCGTCGCTGACCAGTTTTTCGATGGCGTCCACGTCAGGGCCGTCGTCTTGCATCTCTACCGTCAGCAGCTCGAAGCCCAGCGTTTCCAGCAGCAAAAAGTGGCGATCATAACCCGGCACCGTCACGATCATTTTGGGCTTGCCCTCTAACCTGATCCAGGGCTTGGGGCTCCCCTTCAGGCCGTGCAGCAAAGCGGCGGTCAGCACGAAGCCTTGCAGCTCCAAGCTGGCATTGTTCCAAACGATGGTGTTGGCGGCCTTCACGTCCAGGTACTTGCCAAACAGTTCGCGGGCTTCGGGAAGGCCCTGCACGCCGCCGGGGTAATTGCGGGTATCCAGCTTGCCCGCCATGTACTCACCCTCGCCCAAAATAGTCAGGAGGCCGTTACTGAGGTCAAAATCTGCGTCGCTGGGCTGGCCGCGCTGCATGTTGAGCTTCAAGTTTTTGGCTTTGAGGGCGTCGTACTGTGCTTGCGTAGAGTTGCCTGTGGGGTGAGAAGTGGTCATGCCCTCAGCTTAACGGATGGGCGGTGCCCTGATCTTTGCCCACACTCTACAAGCTCTTGGCCGCCCACAGCAGCAGCGGAGCCACCAGCAGAGCAGGTAAAAAGCTGGCGACCCGCACCCGCTTGTCGTCTTCAAAGCCCAGCCCCGCCAGCATCAGGTTCCAAGCGATGCCCGCGATCATCAGCCCGCCCGCGCCGGTAATCAGCAGCACATACGGATTGCTGTTCAGCGTGCTGGGATCGGCCCCACCCAGCAGCGCACTGGCCAGCCCCCCAGACGCCAGCGCGATGCCGCCCTGAATGACCAGCACGGCGGCGGCGCTGAGCAGCACCCCGACGCCGTAAATGCTGGCCAGCGCGATAGAGGAAATGCCGTCCAGTGTGGCCTTGAGAATGTAAGAGCTGTTGTCACCGGTCAGGCCGTTTTGGATGCCGCCCACCAAGGTCAGCGGTCCGACGCAAAAGAGCAGGGCCGCCGCCACGAAGCCTTCTGTAAATTGCCCCTCGCCTTTCAAGCGGCGCTTGAGGGTGTCGCCGAGAGTGGACAGACGCTCTTCCAATTTCAGTGCTTCACCGATCACCGCGCCGAGCGCCAGCCCCACCAAAGCCAAAATCACCCCCGGAATAGAGCCGGCCTTGACGCTGTTTAAGCTGCCCGCCATGCCGAAGGCGATATAGAGCGTCACCAAACTCAGCACTTGCAGCAAGGTGCGCTGGGTGCGTGGCGGCAAGCGGCTGCCCAAGAACAGACCGATGCTGGAGCCGATCAGCACAGTGGCGGTGTTGATCAAGGTGCCGGAAAGCTGCGTGAGAAGAGACATGAGCGCCATGCTAGCGTGGCAGTGGGGCCGCTCTTCAGCAGGGGCTACCCGCCAGCGTTCTTCGAGGCGGGCAAAGCGCTTCTGCTGGCGCTCACTTGAGGTGAGGCGGAGTCGGGAGCTGTTGAGGGGTGCGCCCCCACTTCTTTAATTTATCTCATTTAAATTGCCTCAAGAACAAGCTGAAAGTGCCTTGACATTCGCTGCTATAGTGAAGGGCAAGTTGAATACGTTGACTGGGTTTCAACCACTTCTGCTCCCTCAGCGGCCTGCGTTTAGCGGGTCAAGTGGGCCGGGAGGCCAAGCTGGGCTGCGGGCCGTTTGGCGCGGCGTGAATGTTTTGCCCTGCTTGAGCGCACAACTGAACTTACCAAATCTGAGGCCCCCTTCTGGCGGCCTTTTTTCGTCTTTGTCGGCTTATCCGTGGTGGTTAGCTCTTTGGGCGGCTTTTGCCTGCCCTAACTCGGAGGAACAGATGACCCTAAGCGAACAGTTCCAGACCCTGCCCAAGCTCCTGAAAGTCAGCGAAGTGGCCGATTTTACCGGCACCCACGAGCGCACCGTGCGCCGCTGGATCAGAGATGGCCGAATGCCTGCCGTGGAAAGTCCCGCCGGCATCCGCGTGCCGCGCCGTACGCTCTGGCGCTTTTTGGGTCTGGACTTGGCTGTTTCGCCGGCTGCCTGAAATTGCCTGCACCCTGCCCCGCTCCCGCTTCGGCGGGGGTTTTTGCTGAGTCGGTCAGGGGTTGGCGAGTTGTTTCTCTAAGCGTAGTGCCAAGCCCAACAGCTCGGCGTCTTGTTGCCAAGCGGTCACCAGTTGTACACCCACGCTCAAGCCACCCGCAGGGCGGGGGAGGGCCAGCGTCGGCGCGCCCAGCAAACTAAACGGCACGGTCAAGCGCAAAACGGCCACCCGCAGCGGCGTTTGACCCTCGGGCAAAGTCAGATGGTCTTGGCCGATGAGCGGCGCGGCGCTCGGCACGGCGGGAGCCAGCAGCACGTCAAAGCGCTCAAACAGGGCGGCGAGTTGGTCGCGGTAAATCTGGCGCTTGTCAAAGGCCGCTTGAACGTCTTTGGCCGTTCGGGCTGCTCCCAGACGCAGCAGTGCTTCGGTGCCAGCACTAAAGCCCGTCGGTGAGTCTTTCAGCGCCGAGGCGTGGACAGCCGCCGCCTCGCTCTGCACGATGGGGCTGTAAGCGTCCAGCATATCGGGCAATTCAATTTCGCTGAGCTGTGCGCCAAGCACCTTGAGCTGCGCCGCCGTTTCGTCCAGCGCGGCGAGCGCTCCGGCTTGTAACCAATCGGCGGGCCGCCACAGTCCCACTTTCTTTCCAGCCCAGCTCTGGGCTTCCACCGTTTCGCCGCTCAGCACGGCGTGGAGCCGGGCCGCCAGCGCCATATCACGGGTCAGCGGCCCGGTGTGGTCGCAGGTGAGGCTCAGTGGCAGCACGCCCAGAGTCGGCCAAGCCGGATGCCCCTTGGTCGGCTTGAACCCCACCACCCCGCACCACGCCGCCGGAACGCGCAGGCTGCCGCCGGTATCGGTGCCCAAAGCGAAATCCACTTCGCCCCGCGCCACCGTGATGGCCGCGCCGCTGCTGGAGCCGCCGGGCATCCGGGAGGAATCAAGCGGATTGCGCCCCGGCGTCACCGGATTCGCGCCGCTGATGCCGAGGGCGATTTCGTGCAGGTGGGTTTTGCCCAGCAGGGTCGCGCCCAGTTCGAGCAGGCGGCTCACTAACGGGCTGGGCGGCAAGCTCGGCAGCGCCGCGTGGGTGGAGGCCCGCAGCGGCCAGCCTTCCACCTCAAACAGGTCTTTGGCGCTGAAGGTCAGGCCAGAAAGTGGCCCGCCCGCCGCGCCTGTCAGCGGCTCATCCGGCAGGTAAGCCCACGCGCCCCAGTCGTTTTCGGCGCTCACGGTAAGATGGCGGGCTGCTGAAATAAGCCCTGCGTCAGCGTGTACGGCCCGAAGCTCGGTTTGCCCAGCGCTCCGAGGTCGGCGGTGAAGGTGCCGTCTAAGCGGTAGGGCATCTCGCGCCCCCGCGCCACTTGCAGCCAAATGGCGGTGTTCTGAAAGCTGACTGGAATCTCCAAAAAGGCGTCCTGATCGGCGCTGCCACGCGGAGGCAAATTGACATTCGGCAAATCCACTGCTCCGACGTCGCTGCCGTTGAGATAAAAGTGCGCGTTGATGTTGGCCAGCCGCGCCGGAACCGGATTGGGGTTGTCGATGCGGAGTTTGAGCGTCACGCGGGCAATGGCCGGTGAGCCGAGACTCAGCCCCGTTAAGCGGGTTTGCACGACGCTGAAAGTGGGCACTTTGATGACTTGTTGCAGTGCGGGCGCACAACTGCTCAGGCCCAGCACGGCGGCTGTCAGAAGGGCGCAGAGCGCGAAACGGGTGGGCAGGATCATGGCTCAGAGTCTATCCCCAGATTCGAGTGGAAGTCGGCTCCGGTCAGCCCCCGCTCCAGCGCTGCCGCTAGACTGCGGTCATGACGCCTCGCCTTTTTTCCCGCTCCTTGCTCAAGCTCAACTCGCTCGGTTTGCCTCTTCTTGCCTCCGCTCTCCTGGGTTCGGCTCAGGCCGTGACCTACGACTTCGGCGCTTCGCTGGCGTCTTCCAATCTGGCGGTATCCGGTGCGCGGGCCTTCAGTGTTCGGGCGGGCGTCTCGGACGTGCTGCTGGGTCAAAACCGCTTTTCCCTGGCCCTCTCCAACCGCGCCGCCGAAGTGGGCGTGCAGCGTAACCAGGCTCTGTTCACCATCGGCACGGTGCGTTTGGCGGCCAGCGGCGCACTGGTGTATGCAGGGCCAGTCGGCACACGTCTGAAGGCCGAGGCCAGCGGCAGTCTGGGGCCGGTGGCGCTGAGCGCGTCGGGGCAGCTCTGGAACTCGTCTGCTGCGGCGCTCGACCCGCTCTCGGTCTGGAGCCAGATGCCGGTCAATGTCAACGCTTCAAGCTTGCAGGCCAATCTGGAAGCCAAATACCGCCCCTCACGCGACTTGATTTTGATGTTTGCCGGTGAACTGGGCAGCCAAAGCCTCGCCTCGCTGACGGGCGAGTGGCGGGCCGACGCCATGAGCTACCGCTTGGGAGCCAGCGCCGGAAAAGGCGTCTTGGGCGCACTGGCGGGCGTGACTTACCGCGCCGAGAACTTTACTGTGGGTGCCGACGCGCTGGTGGGCCGCGCCGCAGCGGGCCAAGTGACTTTTGGCGGCGCACTCAGTTTGGACGCTCCAGCGGCGCTGCCCCTCAACGATGCCCAAGCCATCGGCCTGAGCGCTTACCTCAAGTACGAGCCTTGGCGCACGGCCGCTTTGCCGCTTCGGTACGGCGTAGATGTGGGCGTGCCGCTGGGCGAGGTAGTCGACGGCCAGTTCAATCTCGGACTGCGCGGCGGCAGCGGCGGCTTCGGGGTGCGGGCAGGCTACACCTTTACGCCGGGGGCGGGAACTTCTGGGCCGTGAGCGGCGCGTCCTCCTAACCCTTCGTCAGCCGATCTCCGGTCTTCTCATGAGAGCCGGCGCGATACTTTGCCTATGCGTAAACACTCCCTCGCCGTGCTGAGTTTGCTCGGCGCGTTTTCATTGGCTCAAGTCTCTTCCGCTTCTGCCCAAACGGCTGACGCCATCCTCAACAACATTGCCAGCGCCCAGAAGTCGGTCAAAGACATCAGCTTCCGGGTGTCGGGCACGGCAGATCAGGGCGGCGGCGTCCAGAAGCTCGACCTCAACGTGCAGACTATTCCGGCGTCCAGCTTGGCCCGCGTGGTCTTCAACGCGCCCGACGCGCTGGCCGACAACATCGTGATCGTCAGCAGCCAAGAAATCCGCAATTACTTGTACCTCACCAACCAGATCACTGTCACCAGCCTCAAAAAAGCCCTGAACGGTCAGGATTTGGGCGGTCTGGATCTGTCGCAGCTCAGCAATCTGGTGTCGGCCCTCAAAACCCGCTACGACGTCAAAGTGCTCGGCACCACCGGCGCGGCCCCCAACCGTATCTACGAACTGGAAGCCGATCCCAAAACCGGCGTGCAGGGCGGCTCCACCCATATTTTTGTCAGCGAAAACGGCTGGCGGCCCACCCGCTTTCAGGCGATCGATCCCAAAGGCAAAGTGGTGGCCGATCTGGTGGTCAGCAACTACAAAACCAACTCCGGCCTGAGCGCCGCCAAGCTGACGCAGCTTCCCAAAGACGCCGAAGTGATCAAGCAGTAAGGCCCTGACCTTCCCAATGTTTCAGACGGGCCGCCCAGCCAAGGCGCGGCCCGTTTGCTTTACTCTAAGCAGATGCCAGACTTGCCGCTCGGCTTTCGCGATATCTCCCGCGCCCTGCCCAATCACCATCCGACTTGGCCGGGCGATCCGCCGCTCATCTTTGCTCCGGCGGCCAGAATTGCCGGCGGCGACAGCGTGAACACCAGCTCTATCAGCACCAGCACCCACACCGGTACCCACGTGGACGCGCCCTGGCACTACGGCGACGCCGCTCCCAAGCTCGACGAAGTGCCGCTGGAGCGCTACCTCGGCGCGTGCTTGGTGGTGCATGTGCCGCCCGGCGACTTGGTGGGCGCTGAAGTGCTGAGCAGCTTGTCCGATCCCTTGCCGCCGCGTCTGCTGCTCTCTACTGGTCAGAGCGCCGAGTGGCTGACGTTCCCAACCGACTTTAGGGCACTCGATCCAGCTTTCGTGCGGGAAGCGGCGCGGCGCGGCGTGCGCCTGATCGGCACCGACAGCCCCAGCATCGACCCGCTGACCAGCAAAACGCTGGACGCCCACCAAGTTTGTTTGGAAGAAGGCATCTTGATTGTCGAGGGACTGGATTTATCCGGCGTGGAAGCGGGCGAATACACACTGATCTGCTTGCCGCTGCCGCTGACCGGCGCGGACGGCGCACCCGCCCGCGCCGTGCTGCTGCCAGCGGGGTTGCTGCCATGACCCAGCCGCGCCGATCTTCACACTGGCCGCGCCGCGAGCTGTTCGCCCTTCCCAAAGGCATTTACCTCGATGGCAACAGCCTCGGCCTGATGCCCCTGAGCGCCCATCAAGCGGTGGTGCGGCGGCTCGGCGAGTGGCAAACCCAGGCCGTATCCGGTTGGGATGAGTGGTTCGGGATGGCCGAGAGTCTGTCGCCCGCGCTGGCCCGCTTGGTGGGCGCTTCTCCGCGTGAAGTGATCGCCACTGGCAGCATCACCAGCAACTTGCACGCGCTGCTTGCCACCCTTTACCGCCCCCAGGGCGAGCGCAAACACCTGCTCGCCACCGCGCTCGACTTTCCCACCGACCTCTACGCCCTGCAAAGCTGGGCTGAACTGCGTGGAGCCGAGGTGCGCCTGATTCCCAGCCGCGACGGGCAAACCATTCACGAAGATGACCTGCGTCAGGCGCTGGGGCCAGATATCGCCTTGGTGCTGCTGCCCACCGTGCTTTACCGCAGCGGGCAGCTCTTGGACGTCGCCAAGCTGACGGCGATTGCCCACCGAAGCGGAGCGCTAATCGGTTGGGACGCGGCCCACAGCATCGGGGCCATGCAGCACGCCTTCCACGACGCGGGAGCCGATTTCGCGGTGTGGTGCAGCTACAAGTACCTCAATGCTGGCCCGGGTGCGCCCGGCGGGCTGTTTTTGCATCAGCGCCACCATCACCTCGCGCCCGCGCTGCGCGGTTGGTGGGGCAACGAAAAAGAAAGTCAATTTGAAATGACGACCAAGTTTCGCCCAGCTCCCGGCGCAGCGGCTTATCAGCAGGGCACGCCGCCGATTTTGGCGCTGGCGGCCCTTGAAGGCGCTTTGGAAGTCTACGAGCAGACCGACTTGGCCGCGCTGCGGGCCCGCAGTTTGGCGCTTACCGACTTACTGATGGAGTTGGCCGATCTGCATCTCCACGACATGCGGGTGCTCACGCCGCGCGACCATGCCCGGCGCGGCGGTCACGTTTCGCTTTCGCACCCGCACGCCCGCGCTCTGTCGGTGGCCCTGCGCCAGCGCCAGATCATTCCGGATTACCGCTCCCCCGACGTGCTGAGGCTGGCCCCGATTGCCTTTTACAACACCGAAGACGAAATTCGTGAAGTGGTGCGGGTGCTCAGGGAACTCCTCGACAGTGGCAGCTATAAAGATGTGACGGAAGTGGGAGCGGTGACTTAAGGACAGTCTCTGAAAGCATAAAAACGGGCGCTTCTTGTCAGAGCAGAAGCGCCCGTTTGAGCTGGAGAGCAGAAAATGAAAGTCAGCGCACCAATTTGGCGTCGTCTTGCTCGGACATCATTCGCAGGAAAGCGTCCATAAATTGCGGGTCGAACTGGCTGCCGGTTTGGCTGCGCAGCTCTTGGAGGGCGCGTTCACGGCTCCAAGCAGGCTTGTAGGGGCGGGCGTTGACCAGCGCGTCGTACACGTCGATGATCGAAAACAGCCGGGCGGTGTCGGGGATGTCCTGACCGCGTAGGCCGCTGGGATACCCGCCGCCGTCCCAGCGCTCGTGGTGGTGGCGCACCAGATCGAGTGTCTCAGCAGGCAGGAAGTGAAGGTCTTGCAGCATGTCGTAGCCGAGGGTGGCGTGGCGCTGCATCGAGGCCCGCTCGTTGGCGTCCAGCGGCCCGCGTTTGTGCAAAATCGAATCCGGCACGGCGATTTTGCCCAGATCGTGCAGATACGCGCCCCAGCGCACTGCTTTGAGGCGCTCGTCATCCCAGCCGAGGCGGGCCGCGAGGCGCAGCGACAAGGTCATCACCCGCTGGGTGTGGCCGCCGGTATCGTCGTCACGGCGCTCAAGCGCAGAGCCTAGAGCTTTGAGGGTCAAGTCGTTGGCGTCGCGCAGTTCGCGGATAGCGTAGACCTGACCGAGCTGTGCGCCCAGAAAGCGGGCAAACGATTCGACCACTGACTTTTCGTCGGCTTCGAACTCGCGGTCTTCTCGGGTCAGCAAAATGAGGCCGAGGTGCTGGGTGGCGCGGCCATAAATGTTGACCACCAACTGCGTTTTGCGCTGCGGGCGCTTGAGCAGGGCCAGCACTTCCTCGGCGACCCAGTGATCGGCCTGCACGCTGCGGCTGTCGTTGTCGCTCGGCACAATCGGCTGCTCGATAAACGGCTCGAAGGCTCCCCGCGCCGCCAAAATCATCGGGGTGCCGCGCCGGTACGCCACCACCGCAAAGTGAGGAGCCACCCGCAGGTTTTGCAAAATGGCGATGCCCGCCCGAATAATGGCTTCGGCGTCTCTGGCCTCGCCCAACTTGACGCTGCCTTCTTCCAGCGCTTTGACGGTGTTGTGCAGCCACTCGGTTTCCCGGGCCGTGGAGCTTTCGCGAATCGAGAGCAGACCGAGGCCCAAGATGAGCGCCAGTGCGCCGACTAAGCTCCACGGCCCAGGCGCGGTGTTGTAGAAAATGAGAGAAGCGGTAAAGGCCAGCGCATAGATGACAATCGGCATCCAGCGCCACAGGCCGCCCAGACGCTGAGTCAGGGCCGCACACAGCACCGTCATCCCGACGATCACCGAAGTGTTTTGCAGCACGACGCCGTAAGCGACCAGGCCCGCCGCAATGAAAGCCGCCGAGAGGATAGGCACAGAAAACGCTGGAGGAGCAGAAGTGGAAACCGCAGACGGAGCAGACACAGCTTAGAGTTTAGCACCCCTTCAGCAAAAGTTCAGATTGGCATTCTGCCGAACGGTGCTGACCCTTCCAAGGATGAGCCGCGCCGTCCGGAGAAGCCGTTATTTTGGAGAGCGTGCTGAGCGGAACTCGCGAAAAGAGGTCTTGAGCAGCCGCGCCGCTTGAGAAGCCCGCACGCCCGGCGTCACCGCGAGGGTGTGGCCCCAAGTCTGGGCCAACACGTCGCAGACTCCCCCCAGTGCTCCGGCACGCGGGTTGCTGGCGGCGTAGACCACCCGCCCCAGCCGGGCCTCCAGCATTGCGCCGAGGCACATCGGGCAGGGCTCCAAGGTGACGTACAAGGTGCAGGCAGTTAAATACGGCCCCACCACCTGAGCCGCCAGCCGCAAAGCGTCCAGCTCGGCGTGGCGGGTCATGTCGCCGAGTTCGCGGCTGCGGTTGGCCGCACGCGCGATAGTGGCCCCGCCGCTGACCACCACCGCGCCCACCGGCACTTCGCCCGCCTCGGCAGCGGCGCGGGCGAGTTCAAGTGCCTCGCCCATGAAGTAAGTATCGGGATCTGAATCGGGAGCAAAGTCAGCGGGGTCAAGAACTTGAACCTGCTCCCGAGCGCCCTGTGCCCACAGCGGCGGCAGCGTGCCGAGCCACTGCACGCCGTCCTCGTCGGCCAGCAGCCACACCGCGCCGCGCTCGGCTCTGGGAACTTTCAAATCGGTCAAGATGTCGCTGAGTTTGCGGGTGCCGCCTTCAAGGCGCATTCGGTCTGCGGTTTGACGGTGGCGTAGCGTCCAACTCGGCGGCGGGGTGAAGCTCGGCTGCGGCCACGGTTGAAGTGAATTGGGGAGCTGTAACGTCGGAAAAGGCCCGCCTGTGACGCTCGCAGCCCGGCCTCCGGGCAAGGTGAGATGCTGGGTGTCTCCGGCGCTCAGCGCGGCGGCGAGCTGCTCCAGATGTTCAGCGTGAAAGGTCAGGCCAGCCGCTTGCAATTCGCGGCGCACGGCCCGCCGCAGCAGGGCCGGCGGCTGGCCCCGCTGCGGCGCGTGCGAGCTGAACCGTGAGGCGGCTTGTAAGGCGTCGTCGTCTTGGGCCTGAAAGCGGGCCAAGCGGCTGAGGCTGGCGTCCAGTGCCGAAAAGCGGGAGCGCAGCAGCGGCAGCACCTCGGCCCGCAGCCAATTGCGGGTGTAGCGGGTATCCGCGTTGCTGGCGTCTTCCAGCCAAGGCTGCTGCCACTCGCTCAGCGCCGCCGTGAGCTGCGCCCGGCTGACTCCCAGCCAGGGGCGATGAAGGGGGCCGCGCTCGGACGCGATGCCGCTCAACACCGCTTCGCCGCGCAGCAGTTGCCACAGCACCGTTTCGGCTTGGTCATTTTGGGTGTGGGCCGTCAAGATGAGCTGTGCGCCGCGCTGCTTGGCGGTGCGTGCCAAAAAAGCGTAACGCAGCCGCCGCGCCGCTTCCTCGGTCGTCCAGCCGCGCTCGGCGGCTACGCGGGCCACTGGAGCCGTTTGGGTAACGTACTCTGCGCCCAAGCCCGCGCACAGTTGACGTACCCACTCGGCGTCCCGTTCGGATTCGGGCCGAAGTTGGTGATCCAAATGGGCCACCACCGGCTTGATGCCGAGCATTAGCAGCGCCCGGAGCAGCGCCACGCTATCGGCCCCGCCGGATACTCCAACGACAAGCGGTGGTACGTCCGGCGCAGCATACCGGCGCAGTGGTGTGAGCAGCGGCGCGAAAACAGAGGCGGGCATCTGCGCTGCATGATAGGGCGGCCGCGCCGGTCTTGCCCGTCTCTTGCCCTTAAGACGGCTGGCCGCGCATACTGGCTCCATGTCTTTACGTTCCGGCCAAGCGGCTCCCTTGTTTGAGGCCAGAAGTGACGATGGGCGGCGCGTCGCCCTGCGGGAGCTGCGGGGAGAGTGGGTGGCGCTGTTCTTTTTCTCGGGAGCGCTGACCCCAGCGGGCCGCCTAGAAGCTCAGCAATTTGAAGCGGTGCAGCGTGACTTTCAGCAATTGGGCGCTCAAGTCATCGGCGTGAGCAGCGATACCGAGGCCAGTCAAGCGTTGCTGCGCCAGACCTGTCAGTTGAGTTTTCCCCTGCTGCCGGATGCTCAGCGCCGTATTGGCAAGGCTTACGGCGTGCTGGGCGGCGCTCTGGGCCTGCTGGGCTTCAACCAGCGCCGCACTTTTTTGATTGATCCAGCAGGCCGGGTCGCTTACGTGTGGCGCGGCGTCAAACCAAACCGCCACGCCGCCGAGGTGCTGTGCGAACTCAGCCGGCAGCAAGGGCAGGCGGGGCCGCGCTCCCAGCAGATTTCGCACGGGCCGGTTTAAAAAGCAGGTTCATGCCGCTGCCTGCCGACGTTTTCTCCGCCCTCAGAGCTTGGCGCTGGCTTTCATAGCCGTGAGTTTCAAGCTGTCGCCCGCCATACTCTGGCCCTGCGTAGCCTGAACGCCGAAGTACCCGTGCCCGGCTTTGGCGGCCCGGTCGAGGGCGCTGCCCGACAAGCTAAAGCCGGTGACCACACCGTTTTGCACCGTTAAAGTGCCGACTTTTTGGCTAATCTCGCCGCTGGCGTCGCAGATTTGGGCCTTACTGCTGGGTACGGCGTTGCAGCTCGGCAGACTGCTGCGCAGGTACACCGCCACCCGCTGAAGGTCGCCCGCGCCCGCGTACATGACTTGGCCGCTGACGCTGACGTTGCTCAGGATGCCTGGAATGGAAGTGCCAGAAAAGGCGTCGCTGCCGTCATAGGCGACGTAACTTTCAAAGCCCGCGCTGGGCGGCAAAGTCAAGGTCTGGTCGGGAATACTGGCGGCGGGCAGCGGCACCATCCCGCAGGCGCAGAGGGCTGCGGAGAGAGCGGCCAGCAGGGTAAAAGTCTTCATGGCGCTCAGCTTAAAGGACTGCTTCTCACAGCAATCCGGCAATTGGCGTGCCAGACGTAATAAATCTCCTATTGCCAGCGCCCACAGCCCACTGCGTTTCTCGGCGTGGAATACTTTCAGCATGAATGTGAAGATCAAAACCCAAGCGCTGCGCCGTCTGCGTGGCCGGTACCCTTTCGGTCACACCGGCGATATTGCCAGCGCCGATGCTGGAATAACGGCAGGCGAAGTGGTGGACGTCCTCACCGAAGAAGGCCGGTTCGTGGGGCGTGGTTACTTCAATGCCGCTGGCGCGACGCCGCTGAGGATGCTGACCTTGCAGCGCGAGGACATCAACGAAGCGTTTTACCGCAGGCGCATTCGGGAAGCCCTCCAGCGGCGCGAAAACCAGATTCACCGCACCGACGCCCTGAGAGTCATTCACGCCGAGGCCGACGGCCTACCGGGCGTGGTGGCCGATCAATTCGGCAATTCCTCATCTGGCGGGGTCTTGGCGGTGCAGCTGCGCAACGCGGGCACCGAGCGCCACCGCGATTTGATTCTCAGCGCCCTCAAAAAAGAAACCGGCGCGGCGGCGGCTTACGAGCGCAGTGATACCGGCGAGCGCCGCCGCGAGGGACTTGATCTCAAAACCGGCGAACTGTGGGGCGAAGTTCCAGCACGGGTGCGCTTTGTAGAAGATGATTTGGAGCTGTTTTTCGAGTGGAAAACCGCCCAGAAAACCGGCTTTTTTCTCGATCAGCGCGACAACCGCCGGATGATGGCCGAGCTGGTGCGGCCCGGTCAGAATTTTTTGGACGTCTATTCCTATACCGGGGGCTTCAGCTTGCAGGCGGCCAAGCGGGGCGCGACCACGCTGGCGGTAGACAAAGACGTTGCCGCCCTCGCCACGCTGGAAGCGGTGGCCCGCGCCAACAAACTCAAAGCGGGCGCGAGGCTGGGCGACGCGCTGGAGGTCTTGTCGCAGCTTGAGCGCGAAAAGCGGCGCTTCGACGCCGTGGTGCTCGACCCGCCCACCCTCGCCAAGCGCCGTGACGACGTCCCCAACGCCAAACGGATCTTCACGGCGGCGGCCACCAGCGCCCTGAAGATGCTCAACCCCGGCGGCCACCTGCTGATCTCCACCTGCGCCCATTATTTGCGTGTCGATGATCTCTTGGACGCCGCCCGTGTCGCGGCAGGTGAAGCTGAGGCCGCCGCTCAGGTCGTGGCCATCACTTACCAACCCGCCGACCATCCTTACATGTTGGCAGTGCCGGAAAGTTTGTACCTTAAAAGTGTATTGCTCAAAAAAGAGTGAGTTGGCAGATGCCAAGGAGCGGCAGTGTTGCCCCCGGCGGGACAAACATCACACACGCCGCTGATTTTTAGTGTATAGTTTACCCTTAGTGTCCGTCCCCGTGCTTGCGGGTGACTGACCGGGCCGAGAATGCCACGAACCGCCTGCAACGCCTTCACCGTGTGTTAGAACCAAAAAGGCAGGCAGGTAGATTAAATTAGGTGGCAGGGTTGTTGCACCGGACAAAAAAGCTTTGACATGCAAGGTTGGAGATGAGTGAGATGACTCCTAAATGCGGCATGAATGAGGCTTTCACCGGCGAGCGTGCAAAAAACCCCGGCAAAGGTACTCAATGTTATTTAGTGAACTGATCAACCCCGAACTTGCCGCACGCCTTGAAGCCCAGGGCATCACCGAAGCCACTCCTATTCAAGTCGAGAGCCTGCCGCACACCTTGGCCGGCCGTGACTTGATCGGCCGCGCCCGCACCGGCACCGGCAAGACGCTGGCTTTCGCGCTGCCGATCATCCAGAGCTTGGAGCCCAGCCGTGAGCGTGGCCGCACGCCCCGCGCCCTGATCATGGCCCCGACCCGCGAACTGGCCAAGCAAGTCGCCGAGCATTTCAACAAAGCCTCGGGCAACTTGGAAGTCTTGACCATCTACGGCGGCGCGGCTTACGGCCCCCAAGAAAAGGCCCTCTCTCGCGGCGTGGACATCGTCGTGGGCACCCCCGGACGCATCATCGACCATATCGAGCGCCGCAACCTGATGCTCGACGCGGTGCAGTTCGTGGTACTCGACGAAGCCGATGAAATGCTCAGCGTAGGGTTTGCCGACGCCATCGAAGAAATCCTCAAGGCCACCCCTCCTGAGCGCCAGACCATGCTGTTCAGCGCCACGCTGACCCGCGACATCTTGCGCATCGCCAAGCAGTACCAGAACGATCCGGTGACGGTGGATCTGGTCGGCGAAGGTAAGAGCCAGGCTGCCGTGAGCGTCGAGCACCTCAAGATCCGTGTGGGGCGCACCCGCACCCGCTTGCTGGCCGACTTGCTGACCGTCTACAACCCCGAACGCGCCATTATCTTTACCCGCACCAAGCGTGAAGTGGACGAACTGGCGATGGAACTCATCCATCGTGGCCTGGAAGCCGAAGCGCTTCACGGCGACCTCGCCCAGAGCCAGCGTGAACGCGCCCTCGGTGCTTTCCGCGCCGGACGGGTGCGTGTGCTGGTCGCCACCGACGTGGCCGCCCGTGGCCTCGACATTCCTGAAGTGGATTTGGTGGTGCAGTACCACTTGCCGCAAGACCACGAAAGCTACGTTCACCGCTCGGGCCGGACGGGCCGCGCTGGGCGCACCGGCACTGCCATCGTGATGTACGGCGACCGCGAGCAGCGTGACCTGCGCAACTTGGAGCACGCCACCGGCGTTCACTTCCAAGAGCGCCTGCACCCCACCCCCAAAGAAGTCCGTGACGCTTCGGCCAGCACCGCTGCCGATCAGGTTCGCAAGGTGGACTCCGAATTTGCCGAGCCTTTCCAGCAAGCAGCCGAGCGCCTCTTCAGCGAACTGGGCATCGAGGGTCTGGCCCGCGCTCTGGCCCGCATCGCCGGAGCGGTGACGGCTGCCCGCAGCGTGAGCCTGCTCAGCGGCGAAGAAGGCCAAATTACTGTGATGCTGCGTGGTCAGCGTCTCAGCGTGGCCCGCACAGTCGCTCTGATTGCCCGCAGCACCGACATCGACAGCCGCGCCCTGGGCAAAGTGCGTTTGTTCCAAGACGGCGCGGTGGCTGACTTGCCCAGCGAACTGGTTGCCAAGTTGCTGGCCGCTTCGCCCCTCGATGACCAGATCGAAGTCAGCGTGCCGGACGAGTTGCCCGAACTCACCGACGCCCCGCAGCGTGAGCGTTTCAGCGACAGCCGCAGCGGTGGCGGTTACCGTGGCGGAAGCCGTCAGGGTGGCGGCGGCGGCGGAAGCCGTTTCAGTAACGACCGTGGTGGCAATGGCGGCGGCAGCGGCGGGAGCAATTTCCGTGGCCGCAGCAGCAGCAGCCGTGAAGATTTCGGCAGCCGCGAGTTTGTTCCCAGCGGCCCCGAGCGCAGCGGCAGCAGCGAGCGGCGGGATCGCCGTTAAGCGCTAAAAACTATTGAGCAGGGCGGGTGTCTGGAGAAGACGCCCGCCCTGCTTTTTGGTTTGGGGGGCTGGGTTGTGGGTTCGTTTTCCCCCACTCCCAGTCCTCTCCCCGTTGGGAAGGAGGGAGCTGATCGCTGCGCTCGTTACTGTGACTGTGCGGGGTGACTTTTGGTCAATGCCTCCGGTGTTCTCTACGACTGGGACTTCTGTTCTGTTTTGGCCGACGCGGTTTGTACTTTCCCAGCTTGGCGTGTGGGAAGGCAAAAGTGGGTGGTTGGAGAGCTGCTAGGCTTGCTGAATCAGCTTGGAGACGATCAAAGCTCCGCCCAGAATCGCCGGAATGCCGCCGCCCGGATGCACCGCCGTACCGACTTGCCAGAGCTTGGCCGACACGCGGTACGGCTGAGGATGAAACGGCCCGCTGCGCCACGCCGGATACGCCGCGCCGTAGATCGCGCCTCCCGCCGTGCCGAGTGCGGCGTAATGGACTGGATCAAGCGCCTGAATGTCCAGCGCCTTGCGGAGGAAATTTGGCACGCCCAAGACCCTTTCAACCCGCTCTATTTGCCCGCGTACCCAGGGCTGAGTGAGGTTGAGCGCTTGCCCCGACGCGGGAACGGTGAGCAGCAGCGCCAATTTACGGCCATCAGCGTGAACGAGCGCCAAGGTGTCAGGCGGCAGCGCTTGGGCCTGCACGGCCCGCCGGAAGGTTTGAAAATTGGACGGCGCAATGATGCTGGTGGCGGGCAACGGCACAAGCTCAGCAAAGGCAGCATAGATCGCCAAGCCGCTGACGGTGCGGGCCTGCGGCTTGCTAGTCTGCCCGCTCAACTCGGCCCGCCGCGCCGGATCGAGGGCGCTGACGATCAAATCATGCCGCGCCGTTCCGCTGCCTAATTTGAGAATGCCCCGCGCCGCGTCCAAGTGGATCACGGGCGTTTGTTCTAGCAGTGTGACGCCCCGCTCACGGCAAAAGCGCAGCAACTCGTCGAGCAAGCGCGTCATCCCACCGGCGGGCCGCGACACCTCGGCGGCGATCAGGGCCGGAAGCAGCGCGTAGAGGGCGGGCGCGTCTTTTGGACTCAGGCCCGCGTTCAGCGCGTGGGTGTTGAGCGCGTGAGCCAGCAGCGGCGAAAAATGCTGGGCGCTGATCCAGCTTTCAGCGCTCAGGTGGCCGCCCAGCACCCGCCCGACACGGGCACTCGCCCGCAAAAATGCCGGGTCATTCAAGCGCGGCGGCCGGGTCAGCAGAGTTTCGACCTCAGCTTGAATGGGGCCAACCCGCGCTAGGTAGCGCTGCCACTCGCCGGAGAGCGGATGATCCGGCGGCACCGGCAGCGCTACGGCTCCGAACGGTGTGTGATGTAGGCCCAGCCCGCCTTCAAGCGGCTGCAAATCAAGCGAGTCGGGCTCATTCAGTGCGGCCAAATAGTGCCGCCAAACGCCCGGAAAGGTAAACAAACTCGGCCCCGTGCCAAACGCCAACCCGCCCACCGACAGCCTTGAGAGTTTGCCGCCGAACTCGCCCGCTTCATACACCGTGACGGAGTGGCCCGCTTCAGCCAACAGCGCCGCCAGGCTCAGTCCCGCGAGGCCGCCGCCGAGAACGCCTATGGATCTTTCCGGTTGTTGGCGGTACGTTGTTTGCCCCACTCTTTTCCTGTTTCCCACAGCCCACTAGCCTTTTGCCAGTACATACACCAGTTGCACCCCGCTCACCGCGCCCACGATCCACGGCGAGACGATGCTCAGCGGGTACAAGCGGGCGGCCTGCTCGGAAGTCGGGCGGCGCAGCAAACGGAGCGCCATACCACCGCACACCAGCCACAGCGCCGAGCTGCTCAGCGGACTCAGCGGCCACAGCAGCGCTCCGGCGAGGGCAAACCAAGCCAGTGCGTAGCGGGCTGCTCCGGGTGCGCCCAATGTAGTCGCCACCGTGCGGGTGTGGGCGTCGGCGTCGGCGGGAATGTCTTGCACCGCGTCAAAGGCGTGCTTGCCCACCGCGTAGGCGCACAGTGCGGCGCAGGCCAGCGCGGGCACCGCCGCGCCCACCATCAGCGCCGGAATCAGCAGCGGCAAGGCGTAAGCCACGTTGGACAGGCCGTCTAAAAAGGGGCGGGTTTTGAAGCGCAGCGGGCGCAAGCTGTAAGCCGCGAACAGCCCCGCACACAGCAGCAGCACGCCGTAAGCGGCGGGGGAGAGCAGCCACGCCAGCGCCAGCAAAAACGGCAGGTTCAGCGCCAGGATCAGCCACAACAAGCTGTTTTCCTCGCCGGAGCGCAGCCTCGCGCCCTGCCAGCCGCCCTTGCGCTCGCTGCGGGCATCCTCGGCCATGTCGGAGAAGTCGTTGAGGCCGTAGATCAGCAAGTTGAACGGCAAGCTGAGGTAAACCAGCAGCAGCAACCAGCCCGCGCTCATGTTCCAGAGCTGCCCCGACAGCCACAGGCCCGTGACCGCCACCCCAAGCGTGTTGACCCACAGCGCAGGCCGCGAAACGAGCAGCACTTGGCGCAGCGGTAACAAGTTGAAGGCAGAAGAACGGGGTTGCAGTCGGCTCATGGGGCAAGTCTCACTCCGGTCAGTATAGAGGCGCGGTTCGGGGCGTTTTGTCTGGGTCGGTCTGAACCAACAAAAACGGGAGAGCGGTTAAACTGCTGCCTATGGCCCGCCGCGTTGATCCTGTTCAAGACCGCCTGCGCCGTGCCGCCTTGGAGCAGGCCGCCTACCAAGCCATTTTCGAGTGCGGCTTTGCCAGCGTGACGCTTGGTGATATCGCCGCCCGAGCGGGAGTCAGCAAAGGCACGTTGGTTTACCACTTCGGCAGCAAAGAAGAGTTACTGGCTGCCGTGATGCGCCGCTTCGTGCGAACTGTCACCGCTGCCACCCGCCGCGCCCTTCGGCAAGCGCCCAGCCCTGAAGCCAAGTTGCAGGCCTACGTCGAAAACCAGTTTTACGGGGTGCTCAACACCAAGCGGTTTTACACGGTGTCTCTCGATCTGCTCTCGGCGGCGGCCCGCAGCCCCGCGCTGATGAAGGTGCAGCGCGACTTTGTGGCGGCCAGCCTCAGCTTAGACCTTGAACTCTCGGCGCTGGGCGGCGGGGCCGACCTGGCAGCGCGGGCTTGGCAACTCCGCGCCCTGGTCGACGGCCTGAGCGTCCGGTTTTTGGCCGATGAACAGCCGGATTTGTACCTCTACCGACGAATTTGCCTGACGGGTCTGAGAGCGCTCTTATGGCCCCCTTGAGAAGGCGAGAAACGAGGCCAAATTGCCCCGCCGCCTATGCTAGGGTTTGATGGATGAGAAACGCTTTTATCGTGTCTGCGGCGCTGCTGTTAGTCGGTACGGTGGGGGGCGGCTATACCGCTTACCATCTGGGAACAAGCCATGAAGAAAAAGCTGCTGGGAGCGCAGGTGAAACCAAAAGTCCCGCAGCCGTGATGAACAATGACGCGGCCTCGGCGGGCGTCAGTCCAGCGGCTGGTCAGGCTCCGGCAACCGGCGACGCTGCTCCCGCCAGCACCGAGGGCAAAAGTGTCAGTGACGCTTCCGGCGCGGCTGCGGCTCCTGCTGCGGGCGAGTCCGGCACCACCCCGGCGGGCACGCCAGCGGGTAACAAAGCCGACAGCTTGTCGGCGGGTAGTATGCCGACGAGCGGAGCCAGTCAGAGTCCCAACGCGGCGGGCAACAAGCCCGGCGACAACCAACCGGCGGGCAACGCCAGCGCCGCCGAGGGCGCTTCTGTCGTCGCCACAGACCGCGCTTCGGGAACGTCGTCCACCACTGCTGCGCCCGGTGCGCCCACCAAGCCCACCAATGCTGCCAACCCCTCAGGCAGCGCTCCTGCGCCGGACAGCACCAGCGCCGCTGCGGCTGCTCCTGCCAGCGGCGCGGCCACCTCCGGCGACGCGGAGGCCGGCAAGCTGATTTTTGCCGGAGCCAAGAAGCCGGAAGTCAACTGCGCGGTGTGTCACGGCGCACAGGGCAAAGGCGGCGTGGGAGCCAACCTGACCACCCCCGACGGCCCCAAGGGCTGGGACGAAACGCAGTTCTTGATGGCGCTGCGCCAGGGCCAGACGCCTCAGAAGATGCTCAACGCCACCATGCCGCGCTTTGCTGACACCCAGCTCAGCGACACCGAGATCAACGACATTCACGCCTTCATCAAAACCCTGCCTTAAGGAGCTGGACTCCGCGCGTATTTGTGCCCAAACATGTTACTTCCGCTCGCTTAGGCAGCGGTAGCGATGTGTTTGTCTTTTATTTATGCTGGAACCTTTAGCAGCCGAGCATCCATTTGGGCCTGAACTTGGCGCATTACCTTGACGGGATGAAACGCCGCCTTCTCGCTTTGCCTTTGCTGCTCACCCTGGGAGTGGCCCTTACCGCCTGCAACCCGGTGGGCACCCTCAACCGCGCCACCAGCCTCAGCGGCCTGAGCGTTACCCACGACCTCCACTACGGCTCCGACCCGCGTAACGTGCTCGATATTTACGCGCCGCAAGGCGCTGCCAACAAAGCGGTGGTGCTGTTTATTCACGGCGGCTCGTGGGACAGCGGCAGCAAAGACGAATACGTGTTCGTGGGCGAAAGCTTGGCGCGGGCCGGATACGTCACGGCGGTGATGAACTACCGCCTTGCCCCGCAGCACCCTTACCCTGATTACGTAATCGACGCTGCCAGCGCCCTCAAGTGGCTGCAAGACAACGCCGCTCAGTACGGCGGCAACGGCCAGCGCCTCTACGTGGTGGGCCACTCGGCGGGGGCTTTCAATGCGGTGGACGTGGTGGACGACAGCCCCTTTTTGAGCGACGCGGGTGTGCAGGCAGGCACAGTGCGCGGCGTGGTGGGCATCGCCGGCCCCTACGACTACGATTTCCGTCAGTTTCCCACCAAAACGGCTTTTCCGGCAGGCGGCGATCCGGCCCAGATTATGCCGACCCAGCATATCCGCGCCGACGCGCCGCCCAATTTGCTGCTGGTGGCGGGCAACGACCAAACGGTCGATCCCAGCAACGGCGAGAAGATGAAAGCCGCCCTTCAAGCGGCGGGCGTGCCGTACACCTACACGGTGTTGCCGGGCCTGAGCCACATCACTGTCGTGGCAGCGTTGTCGCGCCGCCTGACCTTTTTGGGCGGAACCCGTCAGGCCGTCTTGGACTTCTTGAACACCCAGGAAGCCAGCGCCGCCAATAAATAAGCACGAAAATCACCCGCTGTGCCTAGACAACCCTGATCTGCGTCAGGTTCAACTCACCTTGGGATGAGCCTTTCATGATGGGATGGATGTTGTGTGTCGTTTGCCCCTCTTCCGTACTCTGCGTTCCGTGCTGCTGTTCAGCTTGGCCAGTTCAACCGCGTTTGCCGCTGTCACCGTTCAAAAAGGCGATACCCTCTTCACTCTCTCGCGGCGCACCGGAGTCAGCGTGGCGCGGCTGCAAGCGCTTAATCAGCTGCCCAGCACTCTCATTCGCGTCGGCCAGGTGCTCAGAACGGGCGGGCCGCTGCCCGTCACCAAAGCCGCGTCCAAAGTTGCCGCTCCACCGCCGAAAACTGCCAGCGTCAAGCCGCAAAGACTCAGCCGCTACACTGTGCGCTCCGGCGACACCTTGAGCAAAATCGCATCCAAAATTGGCGTCAGTGTCCGCGCTTTGCAGGGAGCCAACCAGCTCACCGGCACGCTGATTTTGGTGGGCCAAGTGCTCAAGGTGCCGCCCGCCGGCGCGTCGGCCGCCCGCGTTCCGGCGCTACCGCCCAACACCGAAGCCCGCGTCGTGTACACCTACCGCACGGTGGGCGTGCGCGACACGTTCGTGACGCTGGCCCAGACCGCCCAGCAAAACGCCAAGCTGACTTCGGCGCAGTTTATGGATCTCAACCATTTGAGGATCGCCTGGGTTTATCCCGGCATGAAAGTGCTGCTGCCCCAGCGTATTCCAGTGCCGATTCCGCCCGCGCCGCGCCGCCGCGCCGTGAGCTTATCGGCCGTCCGTGTGCTCGACACCGCCGTGCAAGTGGTCAGGGTGGATTTGCGCTGGCGCGACGTATTGGTTTCTCCGGTGCTGCCTTTGCGCGGGATTGGCAGCAGCGCCCGCGTCAGCACGCTGGCCCGGCAAAGCGGCGCGACGGCGGTGATCAACGGCAGTTATTTTCATCCGCGCAGCTATATTCCGGCGGGCGACTTGGTGGTGCAGGGCAAGCGCTTGTCGTGGGGCCGCATTCCGGTGGCGCTGGCGATCACGCCCGACAACCGCGCCTACATTGGCGGGGGCGGTGGCGCAGGCAGCAGCGGTGTAGGCAGCAACTGGACAGGCATGGAAACGGTGATTGCCAGCGGGCCGCAAATCGTGCGCGGCGGTCAGATCAGCACCGCTTACTCGCGCGTCTTCCAAGACCCCGCGCTGTTTGGCCGCGCCGCCCGCAGCGCCATCGGCCTGAGCAGCAACCGCGACCTCATTTTGGTCAGCACCCACGCCCGGCTGACCATCAGTGAAATGAGCAAAGTCATGGCCCGCCTCGGAGCCAAAGACGCTTTGCTGCTCGACGGCGGCTCCAGCGCCGGGTTGTCTTGGAACAACACCCCCATTTTGGAAAGCGTCCGCAGCGTGTCATACGGTATCGGGGTTTTTTCGGAGTATTCGGGGCGGCGGTATTCGCGGACTTAACGTCCCGCCCGCACGTCCTCGATCAGTTCGCGGCCTATCTCCAAAGCCACCGGCCCCAAAGGACTCAGGCCCGCGCCCAGCACGGTGCTGAGTTTGGCCTGCCGGGCGCTGCTGAGGTGGTTCCAGCGCTCCAAGTCGCTTCGCCACAGCAGGGCGGCTTCGTCGCGCACAAAGCGCACTGCGCCGTCAAAATAACCGGCTTGCTGGGCGAGTTTGGCACGTTTTTCGGTTTGCACCAAGTTCAGGCCGCGTGTGGCCAGCAGCACGCGGCGGGCTTCGTCTGCGCCGCCAAAGCCGTAGAGCTGGTCTAAATGATAGACCGCTCTGGGAAAGGCCAGCCCCGCCTGCGCCCGCCAGTGGTGCGGCAACCGCACGCCGCCGTCCGGCCAACTGGCGGGCCAGAGGTGCAGGTGTGTCAGCAGCGCCGGATAAAGGCGGCGAGTGGCGATTCGGCGGGTTTCGGTGAGCGCCAAGAGTTGCCCGGCAATGCCGCTGCCGCGCCTGAGCCACTCGCCAGCGGCGCTGAGTTCGGCGGCGGCTTGATCAAGGAGGGCGGTTCTGGCTGCGCTCAGTTGCGGCGCGGACGCTTGCCGGAGTTGGCGGCCCAACTTGGCGAGATTTCCACTGGGGTCATACACGGCCTTACCGTTTGCCAGCCACTCCAGCGGAGCCTCAGCCCGGTACAGATCGGCCCAGTCTTCCAGCTTTTCGTACGGAAACTGCCAGAGCTGCACGCCGTTTTGTGTCGTTTGCTTGGCGTCGCTCAGGCCGCGCTCAAACACCAACAGCGCCGGGCGGCTGCCTGCCCACGTGGGGGCGCTGCTCATGACCTCGGCCACCGCCCTGACTTTGCGCTCCGCCGTCAAGCGCTCAAGGAGGAGCAGGGTGGATTCGGTCAGAGCGCTGGTGGGTTCGTCGCGGATTGGGGCAGAAGGCATCAGGCCATACTGTACAAAGGAACCCGAATCAGAATTGGAGCGGCGAGTGGATAGTTCTCTGGCACACGGGGGAAGCTGCACAGGCCTTTACCTTCGGCCCGCTGGCGACTATGCTAGCAGCGTGATTCGCGTACTGACCAACGTAGCCTGGTGGTGGCCCAAGTTCCTTGGGTGATGTTCGGCTGCTTTCAGATTTGATTTCAGCGCCGCGCCCAAGAACGTCATCGTTCGGGGCGCGGTTTTTTGTGGTTTCGCTGCTCGACTTCAGCTCCATAAGGAACTTGTATGACCTCAACCACCCAAACACCTGTCACTCAACCCTTCACCGAAGTACGCGAGCTCAATGCCGACCTCGATACGCCGGTCAGCGCTTACCTGAAAGTGACCGGCGGCGCGAAGAAACTGAGTTTTCTCCTGGAAAGTGTGGAAGGCGGCGAGCGTCAGGCCCGCTATTCGTTTATCGGCGTGGGCGAAATCGGGCGCTTTACCTTGAGGGGCAAGCAAGCCACCCTCAGCGGAATTTTGGCTGAAGGTTCGGACGCTGAAACGTTTGAAACTGCTGATCCGCTGGACTTGCTTTACAGCCGCGTCATCAGGCCGATTCACTTGCCTGCCGAGAAGTTCAGTGGCCTGCCGCCCTTTTTTGGTGGCGCGGTGGGGTACGCTTCCTACGACCTGATCCGGGTCTACGAGCAGTTGCCCGACCACAACCCCGATGAACTCAACGTGCCCGACGCGCTGTTTATCGTGCCGGAAGGCTTGGTGATTTTTGATCACTTGCGTCACCGCCTTTACGCGGTAGCCATTTCGCAAGATCAGGCGCAGGCGCGGCGGATCGTCGAACAGTTGGAAGCCGATTTGCGCGGCCCGCTGCCCGCCGTACCCGGACGCGAGAAAGCTGAGCCGATGACCTTCAAGAGCAACATGACGCCCCGCGAGTACGAACAAGCGGTAAAAAAGTGCATCGAATACATTCACGCTGGAGACGTTTTTCAAGTGGTGCCGTCGCAGCGCTTTTCGGCGGAGCTGACGGTGGAGCCGTTCGCGCTCTACCGTGCCCTGCGCGGCATCAATCCCAGTCCGTATCTGGGGTTTCTCAATCTGGGCGAAGTGACTTTGGTGGCCAGCAGCCCCGAGAGTTTGCTGAGAAGCGACGGCGTCAGCATCGTCACCCGCCCGATTGCCGGAACACGGCCACGCGGCAAAACGTCCGCTGAAGACGAAGCGCTGGCCGCCGAGCTGCTCGCGGACGAAAAAGAACGCGCCGAACATCTGATGCTGGTGGACTTGGGCCGCAACGACATTGGCCGGGTGGCCGAATACGGCAGCGTCACGGTGGAAGACGCCTTCTCGGTTGAGCGCTACAGCCACGTGATGCACATCGTCAGTGGGGTGCGCGGCAAATTGCGGGCAGGGCAAACCCCGCTGCACGCGCTGGCCAGCGCCCTGCCGATGGGAACCGTCTCGGGAGCGCCCAAAATTCGGGCCATGGAAATCATCGATGAAGTGGAAACGGTGCGGCGCGGGCCTTACGGCGGCGCGTTCGGCTACATCGCCTTCGACGGCAGCTTGGACATGGCCCTGACCCTGCGCACCATGGTGATTACCGGCGGCAAGCTCCACATTCAAGCTGGAGCGGGCATCGTGGCCGACTCGCACCCGCCCACCGAGCAAGAGGAAACGCGCAACAAAGCGGCGGCGCTGATGCGGGCGGCGGAGCGGGCAGCGGCGGGCCTGTGATGATTCGGACAGCGACTGTTGACGACTTGCCTGCGTTATTTGCCTTGCAGCATCTGGCCTTCCAAAGTGAAGCGGAACTGTATCCCGAAACGGTCATCTCGCCGATGCGCCAGACCTTGCCGGAATTGGAAAGCGAGTTCTCCCAGTTCGAAACGCTTATCGCTGAGGAGGATGGCAAATTGATCGGCTCGGTGCGCGGGCAGATGGTGAGTGAGTGCGGAGAGATCGGGCGGCTGATGGTGCGTCCGGAGTGGCGCGGGCGAGGGCTGGGGCGCAGACTCGTTCAAGAAATGGAGTTGGCGCTGGGCGTTCAGACCTTCAGACTGTTTACGGGCGAGCGCAGCTTGAGTAACCTGAGGCTTTACGAATCGCTCGGCTATGTTCGGGGCGGCCAGTTTGCCTCGGGGCCGATCAGTCTGGTTGAACTGACCAAAACGGGAGTTGTGGTTTAGATGGCCCAGGTCAAGATCTACGCCCGCGCCGCGCACCTCGCGCTGTACCGTCAGGCCCTTTCGGACGCCATTCACGCGGCGGCGGTGCAAACATTGGGATTGCCCGAAGACAAACGTTTCCACCGCTTTTTTTCCTTGCAAGACGTGGACTTTATTTATCCGCCTGACCGCAGCGCTGCCTATACCATTCTGGAAATTTCCATGTTTGAAGGCCGCCGGGCCGAAACGATTCGGTCTTTTCTGCGGGCCTTGCAACAGAAGGTGCCCGCCAGCGCCGGAATGCACCAGAATGATCTGGAAATCACGCTCTTTGAAACGCCCCGCGCCCATTGGGGGATTCGCGGAAAGATCGGCGACGAACTTCAACTGTCTTATGAGGTCACGAAATGAACGACGCTTCAACACCCGCTCCCCGCATCCTTATCATTGACAACTACGACTCGTTCACCTTCAATCTGGTTCAGTACTTCGGTGAACTGGGCTGTGAGCTTACGGTTTGGCGCAATGACGCGTTCACTTTGCAAGAAGTCGAAGCGCTTAACCCCGACGCCATCGTAATTTCACCCGGCCCCTGCACGCCGCTTGAAGCTGGACTGAGCGTGGAGGTGGTGCGGGCCTTCGCGTCCAAGTACCCGCTGCTGGGCGTGTGCCTGGGCCACCAGAGCATCGGTGAGGCGTTCGGGGCCACCATCAAACGCGCTCCGATTCCGGTTCACGGCAAAACCAGCCGCGTGAGGCACGACGGCCAGACCTTGTTCGTGGGCCTCGGCGAGGAGGTCACCGTGACGCGCTATCACAGCTTGGTGGTGGAAGACTTGCCGCCCGAGTTGCTGCCCACCGCTTGGACGACCGATCAGACCCCCAGCGGCGAATACCGCGCTCTGATGGCCCTGCGACACCGCGACTATCCGGTGTTCGGCGTGCAGTTTCACCCCGAAAGCATTGCCACCGAAGATGGCAAAGTGATGATCCGTAACTTTTTGGCCGAAGTCAGGCGGCACCAAGCGCAGGCTCCGGCATGATTCACGCCCGCTTGATGAACGGCGAGCGGCTCAGCCAGATCGAGGCCGCCGCTTTTATGGACGAGGTGATGAGCGGCGATATCAGCGCCACCCGCCTCGCTGCCGCGCTCTCGGCCCTGCGGGTACGTGGCGAAACGCCCGAAGAAATAGCAGGATTTGCTCAATCGATGCGGCGGCACGCGGTGCGGGTTCCGGTGACGGCGCATCCGATTTTGTTAGACACAGCCGGCACGGGCGGCGACGGAGCCAACACCTTCAACATCTCCACGACGGCCGCTTTTGTGATCGCGGCGGGCGGCGTGCCGGTTGCCAAGCACGGCAACCGGGCCGCCAGTGCCCGCGCCGGAAGTGCGGACGTGCTGGAAGCTCTGGGCGTCAACTTAGACGCGCCGCCTCAGCGCTCGGCACAGGCCATCGACGAGTTGGGCGTGGGCTTTATGTTTGCCCGCAATTACCACCCGGCCCTGCGCCACGCCGCGCCGGTTCGCACTGAGCTGGCTTCGCGCACCGCTTTTAATGTGCTGGGGCCGATCAGCAATCCTGCCGGGGCGACCCATCAAGTGGTGGGCGTCTACAGCCCCAAACTGACCCGCACGCTGGCTGAGGTGCTGCGGCTGCTGGGCAGCAAAGCGGCGCTGGTGGTGTCGGGCGAAGGCCTGGACGAACTCACCGTTTGCGGCCCCACTCAGGTCAGCGAACTGCGGGCGGGCGAGGTCACCGACTCGGTGCTATATCCGGCAGATGTGGATTTGGACACGTACCCGCTCAGCGCTCTGGTCGGCGGCGACGCCCATGAAAACGCCGCCTTCACCCGCGCCATTTTGTTAGGCGGCGGCACAGCAGCGCAGCGGGATGTGGTGGCGCTGAACGCCGGAGCAGGCTTGTATTTGGCCGAAAAAGCGCCAGACTTGCGCGGCGGGGTGAAGTTGGCTCAGGGCATTTTGCAAAGCGGCGCAGCGTGGGATCTTCTGGAGCGGTACGCGGCGTATACGCATCAGTGAACGGCCTCACGCACCCAAGATCAAGCCGATCTTAACTGAGTTGCAACTCCGCCTTATCCCAATTCCGATCCCCAGCCGCTAAGCTAAAAAGATGAGTAAAAAACATACCTTAGGTCTGTGGGTAGCGGTCGCGGCGCTCGGCCTCAGCGTCACTTTGGGCCGGGCTGGAGCGCAGGCTGACACGGGCTCATCCTCAGTGGCGTCTGCTCAGCCCGCATCAGCTCAGCTCGGAGCCGTTCAACCTTCCGGCCTCCGCAGCGCCCTCGGTGCCGAGCGGCGTTTCGTGGACGTGCCGGGTTTCGGCGCAGTCGCCTACTATCTCGATACGCGCGGCTCGGGCCGCCCCCTGGTGCTGACCACCAGCATTAACGCCGCCGCCAGCGCTTACGAAATGAAGCCGCTGTTTGACACTTACGTCGGCACGCGGCCCATTTATGTGCTGGAATGGCCCGGTTTCGGCAGTTCAGACCGCCCAGATGTGCAGTACACCCCCGAACTGATGACCCGCGCCCTTACCGCCCTGCTCGACAAGATCGGTCAGGATGTGGACGTGGTGTCGCTCTCGCTCGGCTCGGAATTTGTGGCGCGGGCGGCGCTGAGTGATCCGCGCATCAAGTCGCTGGCGCTGATTTCGCCCTCGGGCCTCGGCAGTGCACGCGGCGGCACTCAGCGGGCACGTGATGAGGACGGCGGCCAGAAGCTGTATGACCGCCTCAAAACCTTCGGGACGCCGCTGTTTGCCCTCATTCGCAGCCAGCCCAGCGTGTTGTATTTCCTCAATCAGAGTTTCGTCGGGCCAGTGGACGACGGCCTGTTCCGTTACAGCTTGGAAAGCTCCGATCAGCCTGGTGGCAAGTACGCCCCGCTGTATTTCATCAGTGGCAGGCTGTTTACGCCAGACGCCTACGAGCAGCTTTACAGCAAACTGAGCATTCCGGTACTGGTGCTTTATGACAAAGACAATTTCGTCAACTTTGACCGCCTACCGGAGTGGGTCACCCAGGGCAACGTGAGCGCGACCCGCATTGTGCCGAGCAACGGCTTGCCTCAATTTGAAAAGCTGCCGGAAGTCAAAGTGGCGCTGGATGGGTTTTGGCAAAGCATGGGGCTGCAAGGCAAATAAAATTTGACAGTTTACCGATTGAGAAAATGGTGGTTTGCGTTCAGCGTCTTCTTCATAATCGTCTCTTTATTTGAAATCCTCACTTCTGATCCCAAGATATCATCTTTTGACTACACATTCGGATGTTTACTTTTGTTTACTTCGATATGCTGGCTTTTCGTTTCTGCTCTATCAAAAATAGTGATCACGTCCAACTCAATTTCCAAACAGAGCCTTTTCGGCAGCTGGGAAATTAAGGGGGCGGATATAGACGGAATCGCTATTGAGTTTGTTTCGAGGTCACCCGGCCTCATTCTGAAACTCCGTACTGTTCACGGAAAAGTCGTATCCATAGATTTCAATTCCTACAGCGGTCAGCAGGAAGCGTGGCGGGAAATCCGTAAGATGGTCGCGCCGGATGTGGTTCGGGGACGCTGGCCCAAGTGCCTGATCTAGTTACCAGACCGCGACAAGTTTTGAACTTGGATGGTCGGGTTGAAGCTGTGCAGTGTTGTCTCCGGTATCCTCAGTTCATGAAATTTCTCCGTCCTTCATTGGCCCGCGCTTGAGCGTCCGTATTCTGGGCGGCGTCGCCAAGGGCCGCGCCCTCAAGGTCCCGCAAAGCGCCCGCCCCAGCACCGCGCGCCTCCGCAAGAGCTTATTCGACTTGCTCTATTCGCGCACGCCCGACGGCGCGACATTCATTGACTTGCACGGCGGCAGCGGCGCAATCGGCCTGGAAGCGGCCAGTCGCGGCTACCAAGTGACCCTGATCGAAAAGGATTCGCGGGCCATCAAAGACATCGAGCAGTCGGCGCGTGATCTGGAACTGAGAGTACGGGTGCTGCGCGGCGATACCAACGTGCTGATCGGTCAATTGCCGCCGCATGACATTATTTTTGCCGATCCGCCGTATGCCCAGGACGTTCCCAAGCTGGCCCGCCAGATTCTGGGAAGCCCGCTGATGGGCGAGGACTCGCTCTTAATCGTGCAGCATCCCAGCCAAACCCGTTTTGACGAAATGGAAGGCTTTGCCGCCGAACGCCGCACGTACGGCAGCAACGTACTCACCCTTTATACCCGCCAGCCCGCCGGAGAGTTGCCATGAGCCAACCACCCAAAACCTTAGAAAACAGAGGCATGAACGCCGTATTCCCCGGTAGTTTTGACCCGGTTACCAGCGGTCACATGGACGTGCTGACCCGCGCTTCCAGAATCTTTGATCACGTGACGGTGACCGTGATGCACAATGCCCGCAAGCAAAACAAACACCTGTTCAGTTTGGAAGAAAGAATGGCGATTCTCAGTGAAGCCGCTCAACATTTACCCAACGTCAGCATAGATACCTTCGGCGGCTTGCTGGTGGATTATATGCGATTGCAAAACCGTAGTATTATCGTGCGCGGCTTACGGGCGGTATCGGATTACGAATATGAACTGCAAATTGCCCATCTCAATCGGCAACTCGGGGATGTAGAGACGGTTTTTATTATGGCAGCGACCCGTTGGAGTTTTGTCTCCAGCAGTATAGTGCGCGAAATCGCTTCTTACGGCGGCGAAGTAGACGAAATTGTGCCGCAAGCCAGCGCCAAAGCGCTGAGGCTTAAATTTGCCGACGTGCAGCGGCCCGAATAGGAGTGACGTTAGGCCAATATTCATGCGGTGTAATCGGTGGGGTGTGCTGTGCTTGAATAAAAGTGCTTTGACACTTTGAATGACCTTCTCAAGAAAAGAATTCAGGAGGATACCTATGAGAACCATCAAACTTGGCACTACGGATTTAGATGTTCCTGTCGTGGCAGTCGGCTGCATGAGGCTCGATACCATTGACCGCGCCGACGCTCAAGCGTTTGTTCAAACGGCGCTGGATCAGGGCGCGACCTTTTTTGACCACGCCGATATTTATGGCGGCGGCAAGTGCGAAGAAATTTTCGCCGACGTCATCGAGATGAGCAGCAGCGTGCGTGAAAAGATCATCTTGCAATCCAAATGCGGGATTCGCAAAGACTCGTTCGACTTTTCTAAAGAACACATCCTGAGTTCGGTAGACGGCATTTTGAAACGCCTCAAAACCGATTACTTGGATATTTTGCTTCTTCACCGCCCTGATGCTTTGGTCGAACCTGAAGAAGTCGCCGCCGCCTTTGACCAATTGGAACAGGAAGGCAAAGTTCGGCATTTTGGAGTGTCCAACCAGACCCCGCGTCAGATTGAGTTGCTTAAAAAGTTCGTCAAGCAGCCGGTTGTTGCTAATCAATTGCAGCTCAGTATCACCAACGCCAGCATGATTACTCGGGGCTGGAATGTGAATATGGAAAATGCTGAAGCGGTTGACCGTGACGGAGGCATTCTGGATTACTGCCGCTTACACGACATCACCATTCAGCCCTGGTCGCCATTTCAATTTGGCTTTTTTGAGGGTGTGTTTTTGGATAACCCCAAATTTCCCGAACTCAATGCCAAGATTGACGAAATCGCCGCCAAATACAATGTCAGCAACACGACGATTGCGATGGGATGGTTGCTGCGCCATCCGGCCAAGATGCAGCCAGTGACGGGCACCATGAATGTGCAGCGGCTCAAAGACTGCGTCAAGGCCAGCGAGATTAACTTGACGCGGGAAGAATGGTACGGCGTGGCAACGGCGGCGGGGTACGTGCTGCCGTAAGCGGGAAGGAACGGGGTGCGGCTCTGACCAGAAGTCTTACGCGAGAGGACTGGGCTAGAGCCGTTTTTTGAATCAACCTGGGGAAGCATGGAGCCGACATCGCGTGGCTGTTCCATTCATACTGCAACATCATGGATGACTGCACGTCTACCGCCGAACCAGAAATTGAACCTGAGTTTGGCGAATTGCCGCCCCACTCTGACTCAAGACCTATCCCGAAGGCGCGACCCGACAAGTCACTGTCAACGTCTATGAACGAAACCGCGCCGCCCGTGAAGCTTGCATTGCTTACCACGGCACCATCTGCTCCGTTTGTGACTCGGACTTGGAAGAGTTTTATGGCCCCGTCGCTTACGGCTTTATCCACGTTCACCACTCCAAACCTCTTTCTGAAATCGGTGAACGGTATACCGTAAATCCAGAAACCGACCTCATGCCGGTTTGCCCCAATTGCCACGCCATGCTGCACCGCACCCAACCGCCGCTGACCACAGAGCAGCTCAGAGAACTGATTCAGGAGGCCCACCGATGACCCAATCAAGCCCATATCCTCAAACGATGGCCGAGCGCATTCTCTCTCAGCGCGGCGGCGGCACCTTTTACGCGGGCGACCTCGCGGTGGTGGAAGTTGATCAGGTGATGGTGGTGGATTCCATTGCCCAGAGTTTTATCGAGCGGATGCAAAAAGACCTCGCCGCCGTGCCCAAGTACCCGGAGCGCGTGTCCATCGTGATTGACCACGTGGCCCCCGCCAGCACCGTCAGCGTGGCGCAGGCGCAAAAAGAAGCCCGCGAGTACGCCGCTCAAACTGGCGTGCGCCTCTTTGACGTGGGGCGCGGCATCTGCCACCAAGTCTTGATGGAAGAGGGGCTGGCGAGGCCGGGTTGGATCGTGCTGGGCAGCGACAGCCACTCCACCACTTACGGCGCGGTGGCGGCCTTCGGCACCGGCATGGGAGCCACCGACATCGCTCTGGCGGCCGCCAGCGGCAAAACTTGGCTGCGGGTGCCGGAAAGCGTCAAAGTCACCTTGACGGGCGAGTTGCATCGCAGTGTCAGTGCAAAAGACGTGGCGCTGGAAATGATCTCGCGGCTGGGAGCGGACGGGGCCACCTATCAGAGTGTGGAGATTCATGCGGGCGACAAGTTTACGCGCGGCGAGCGGATGACGCTGGCGAATTTGTGCGTGGAAGCGGGCGCAAAAGCCGGCTTGGTGGTGCCGGGCGGCGAGATTCTGGAAATGTACGACGTGCCGGAGTGGATCTACCCGCAGGAAGGCGCGAAGTACGTCCGCGAACTGGAGATTGACCTCTCGGTGCTGCGCCCCCGCATGAGTGCGCCGAGCGAAGTGGACAACGTGTATGACGTGTCCGAGTTGCGCGGCCTCAAGGTAGATCAGGTCTTCATTGGCACCTGCACCAACGGGCGCTTGGATGACTTGCACGCCGCCGCCGAAGTGCTGCGGGGCCATAGAGTTGACCCGACCACCCGCCTGCTGGTAATTCCCGCCAGCAGCGAAGTGATGGAAGCAGCGATGGCTGACGGCACGCTGCTGACCCTGATTCAAGCGGGCGCAGTGCTGGGCACGCCGGGCTGCGGGCCGTGCATGGGGAGGCATCAGGGCGTGCTGGCCCCCGGCGAAGTCTGCGTGAGCACCAGCAACCGCAACTTCATAGGCCGCATGGGCGACAAGGACGCCAAGATTTATCTGGCCTCGCCCGCAGTGGCGGCGGCAACAGCGGTGATGGGGAGGATTGCTTTGCCGGAGGATTTGGGAGCGGCGTAGTGGTTCCTGAATCATTTGCTTCAATGAACTGTGCCCAGGTTGAGTGGCGAATTGGGATTTACTCCAAAACCGTAGCCGATAGGGAAGCTGTTTTACTTCAACGTGAGGGCGAAAGAAAGAAGAGCGGTCATCCGGCGATACTCAATCCGGCTGAACAGTTTCTCCTCACACTCGCGTAACTAGAGTTGCCGTGCTTGTGCCGCTCCCTATCACTCGATGAGATTTATGTTGGCTTGCTGAGCTGATTCAGTTCAGCACCCGCTCCCCCGCTTCCGCCGCGCCCTGCGAGACCCAGGCGTTGGCCCAGTCGGCACGGAAAAGGTAAGTGGCGTCCTCGCCTTCGCGGGCGTACCACAGCCGCACGCCTTCGTGTGGGCCACCGCGCATGGGTGACCAAGGCATCAGGTAAACGGTTTCTCCGGCGCTCAGGGTAGACAGGAGTTCGCCGTCTGCGCTGCGGGTACGCAGCCAAGCGTTGCCACTGGCGGGCGACCAACCCGCCAAATGGAGGGTGTGGCCGGAGGTGTTGACCAGTCGGGCGGCGTTCACGTCCAGCGTTAGCTCAAGGTCGGCGACTGCTGGAGTTACTGCGCCTTGCCAGCGCCGTAAAAAAGTGGGAGACACCTTGAAATTCGGCGCGATCACGTTGAAGCGCTTGGGATACAGCGTTGCGGAGAGCAGCAGGGCCAAGCTGTAGAGCGTCAGTGCCGCTGCGCCGAACAATAGATTGGCGCTCTGCATTTGCACCCCCCAGCTTACCGACAGCAGCCCAGCGATCAGGAGCAGCCACATCAGGCCGCCCTCAGCCGGTCTTGGCGGCCCCCGCAGGCGCAACACCGGCCAGTAAGCGGCGATCAGCACCAGGCCCGCGCCCATGCCAAACAGCGCGGGCACGTCTAGCACTGGTGCGGCCAGTAGCGAGGTCAGGCCCAGCGGCATCAGGATGCCCAAGCGGGGCCACAAACTCCTCCGGGCCGACTTGGCGACTTGCCACAGCCAAGTGATCGCCACGCCGAGGAGCACGGCGGCATAAAGGGGAGTGAGTTGGGTCAAGGTCGTCATGATTGGTCGGGTTCCTTGGGAGTTGGGCGGTGGGGTGTCAGGTGTGGCAAATAGGGAAAGATATGTGGACTCAGAAGCAGTTCTCAGGTGGGCTTAGTGGTCTCAAGGCGCGTTTGCTGTGGTGACTACACAGGACTGACTGAACGCTGTTCTGTTATTCGGTTCGGCTCAGTGCTGCCCGTGACGGGTCATTTCATATACCAAATGGCCGAGTTCGTCACGCAGCAGGCCTTCCCAGGCGGTTTGCACGGCGTTGAGACTGCCCGGCAAAGCAAAAATCAGGGTGTGGCCCGCCAAGCCTCCCACCGCCCGCGACAGCATCGCCGCGCCGCGCACTTCCTGATAACTCAGCATTCGGAACAGTTCGCCAAATCCCGGCATCGGTTTGGTGATCAGCGATTCCACCACCGGAATGGTCACGTCGCGCCCGGTGATGCCGGTGCCGCCGGAGGTAATCAGCACCTGAGCCTCGGCCATTAAGCGCAGAATGGCGGGGCGAATGAGCGTGGCGTCGTCTTTGACCAGCGCCGAGCCGCTGAGCTGGTGGCCTCCGGCGGTGAGCTGGTGGCGCAGATAGTCGCCGCTGGTGTCGTTGTCCGGCGTGCGGGTGTCGCTGATGGTCAGCACGGCAGCGCGAACGTGGCGGGGTGCAGCTTGTTGGTGGTCATCACGGCCCATGCGCGTCACTTTACGCCGCTTGGCGAGGAGAGTGAGCAATTAAGGCACGGTTGAGGTGCTTGATCAGGGAGTGGGCCGCTCGTTCAGTCCGTCTGGCCCCGCTCTTAGTACCGCCAGCGGCCCAGCGGGGAGGGCGTTCCAATCGGCCTTGCTCAGCCGCGTGCGGCGGTGAAACAGCTTGAGGTAAAGGGCGGCCTGCTCCTTCAAAAAGGCCCGGTAATGGTCGTCGTTGCCTGCCTGCACGCATTCCAGCGCCAAGTTCTCCAACTTCTCGCTGAGTGCCAAGAGCGCCAGAAAGCGGGCCGCGTCGGTGCCGCTGTTGCCCAGCATGTCCGGCAGGGCGCTCAGGCCCGAGGGGTCGCGGGCCAGCCGCAGCGCCGAGCGCTTCACGTTGGGGTCTTCCAACGTCAGGGCGCAGGCGTGACAGGGCTGCTGCTTGCTCGGCTCTCCGCACACTGGGCAGGGCGCGTAACCCTGCTGCTCGCGCCAACGCCGGGCGCGGGTCACGGCTTCGGCGGCCCTGAGCGCCACGTCGTGCAAGCTGTCGGGTGCGGCCTGCGCCAGTTTGCGGGCGCGGGCGCGGTCAGGGGCGGGCAGCACTTCTGGCAGCGGCGCGGCAATGTGCGCGTTCAGGCGGCCCACCGAAAAACGCAGTTCGGTCACGCTCTGGTCGCCGAGTTTTTCTTGCAACAATTTCAAAAATGCCGGGCGCTGCAAAGTCAGGAAGTGGGCCATGCTGCTATCTCTGACCTCGACAAAGAGGGTGTTGCCCTGCTGGCTGCGGGCGCGGGTCAGGCGGGCCAAGTCGGAGCCGACCACCTCCGGCCACAGCAAAATGCTGCGGGCCTTCGAAACCCCGCTCTGCAAGCGGTGCTTGGACAAGGTGGTGCCCAGCACGTCGCGCAGGCCGCGTGTGCCGCCTGTTCTGCTGCCCCCTCTGCCCGAGAAGCCGCGCCCCCGCGTCATCCGCCGACCTGTTCCAGTGCGGTGTGTTTGGTGGCTTGTTCAGGCGTGCTGCTTTGTTCAGGAGCACTGTTCTGTTCAGGAGCAAAGATGCCCGACTCGGCCCGGAAGCTGAGCGCCGCGCCGGGGGCTTTTTCGGTGCCGGTCACGATGGCCTGCGGCACGCTGGCGGCCAGGCTCAGCAAAAAAGCCCGCCGCGAGGGATCAAGTTCGGCAGAAAAGTCGTCGATCAGCAGCAGCGGCATTTCACCAAAGCGCTCGTGCAGCAGCTCGAACTCGGCTTTCCTTAGGCTCAGGGCGATGGTGCGGGCCTCGCCCCGACTGGCGTATTCGCCCGCCGGGAAGTCGCCCAGCGTCAAGCTCAGGTCGTCGCGGTGCGGGCCAATTACCGTCGAGCCGCGTGCCCGTTCCTCGGCGGCCCGGCGGGTAAAGTCGGCGCGGAAGGTTTCGGGGGTGGTGGTTTCGCTGAGTCCGAGTTTCAGCGGTTTACTCGATCCCAGCGCGGCGTTGGCCTCAAAGGCCAGTTCGGCCAGCCGGATCACGGCGCGGCGGCGCACGTCCATGATCTCGCTGCCAAGTTTGGCCAGCGTTTCTTCCCAGATGGGCATGGCCCAGTCTTCTCCAGCCTTCAGCGCGGCGTTGCGCTGGGCGACGGTGCGCTCATAGCGCGAGAGCTGTTGGCCGTAGCGGGCGCTGATTCGCGAGAGGAGTTCGTCGAGGTAAGCGCGGCGCACACTCGGCGCACCGTAGACGAGTTCCGAGTCCTCGGGGCGAATCCAGACGGCGCTGCCGCGTGGGAGCTCCTGCCCGCGCACCCGCACGCCGTCAGCCTTGAGGGTGCGCCGCCCGCGTCCCAGCCCGACTTCCAAGACGCTGAGGCTGCCGCCCTGCCATAGATCGGCCCGCACGTAGGCCTCGCGCTCGCCCTGCAAGATCAGTTGTTCGAGGCGGGTCACGTCGCTCAGGCCGGTCAGGGCCAGATAAACGGCTTCCAGCAAGTTGGTTTTGCCCGCTCCGTTCGGCCCCCACACGGCGCTGACGCCCGCCGGAAAATGCAGCGTGGCGGGCGCGAGGTTGCGGTAATTGAGGGTGGTGAGGGTTTGCAGGAGCATGCAGGCATTCTAGCGGGGACGTCTAGGTGCGAACTAGGAGCAAAGGGGAACTTCACCAAAATCGGCCAAGCGCGGGTCTACTCCCTGAGCCGCCAGATAAGCGCCCAGCTCGAAACCGTGCTGGACCAGGTCGCTGAGCAGGGTACGGGCCTGCTCCCAGACGCGCTCGGCTTGCTGCTGTGGCAAGTAGCCCGCGAGCGCCGCGCTCAAAAACTCGTCTTCGTCCACCACTTCGGCCCGTTTTCCGCGCCAGATCAGCACGTCGAGGTAGTGGTCGTGCATCGTCCAGACGCCGCCGTCCTCGCTGATGGTGGCCAGATCGAGGTAGTAATCGTGCTCGCGCACGCCGTAAAAGTCGTAGCGGCAGATTTGCAGCCCCAGTGCGGGCAGCAGGTGGGCGTGCCAGGCCCGGATGCGCGGGTGGGCCACGAAGCGGCGCGAAACGAACAGCCCGTCGCTGTGCTGGCTGTAGCGGTCAACAGGGCGCAGGCCGGTGTTGGTGTGGTGCAACTTGGCCGCGAGGTCGTGGCGCTCGATTTTGGGCGGCTTGGCTGGAGCCAGTGGGCAAGAAAGCGGCCCAGAGAGAAGGGGAGTGGCCCAGTCGGTAAAGAGCGCTTGTGCCGCCATACCTCACCCTACAAGATGCCCTCTCTCAAAAAAATACAGGACGCTGAGCTGTGTAGACGCCTGCCCAAGCATGAATACTTTGAATCCGTAGGAGTTGGAGCGGCGACCTCGCTCTCAACACATCGCTAGACTGGAGCCATGACCCACGACCCAACGTCCGGTGAAGCGCAGCCCCGTTTCTCTTTCCTGCCCGTTCCCACTGAAGCCGAGGTGCCCGAAAGTGTCGCCAAGCTCTGGAGCAAGGCGCAAAGCAATCTGGGCTTCGTACCGAATGTGTTCAAAGCGCAGGCGCTCAATGGCGAGCAGTTTCAGGCGTGGTGGAGTTATTTCAATTTGCTGCTCAATAAGGAAGGCCACCTGCCGCCGCAGGAGCGAGAACTGGTGGCGGTGGTCGTGAGTAGTCTCAACGCCTGCCTTTACTGCGCGGTGTCGCACGGCGCGGCGCTGAGACTGACGGGCATGGAGGCAAGCAAAGCCGACGCGGTGGCCGTCAACTGGCGGCAGGCTCCGCTGAGTGCGCGTGAAGCGGCCCTGTGCGCCTACGCCGAAAAGCTGACCGTGACGCCGGCCCAGATGACCGAAAGCGACTTGGGGGCCTTGCGGGCGGTGGGTCTCGGCGACCACGAAATTATGGAACTGGTGCAAGTCACCGGGATGTTCAACCTGACCAACCGCGTGTCGAGCGCTCTGGGCTTTGTGCCGAACGCGGAGTACTTCTCGGCGGGTCGGTAAGCGGCGTCCGCGTGAGGCCTGAAGCGCGGTGACCTTTAGCCCTCAACCGAAACGCAACATCACAGGCGACGCTAGCCCAGTCTACGTTCCCCCAACTACTCGGCAAGGCGTGGTACGGCCTCCCACTCGACGCGGAGGGGCGGCGGTTCGGTGTGCCCCTCAGGAGAACATTCATGCTCAGCCCCATTCCTGCCCGCCACGACCACACTCCCGCTTATACCGCTGCCCTCGGCTTGCCGCAAGGAGAAAGTGTCACCCTGCGCGTCTGGACGGGTCTGCCGGTGACAGGCGTATCGCTGAAAGTCGTGCGGGTGGGCGAAATCGAATACCTGCCCGCCGAAGCCGTGACGCTGCCGAACTGGAGCGGTGAGGGCCAGTGGTTCGAGGCCCGCTTGCCCATTCACGCGGGGCGGGTGCGCTACGCCTGGGAACTGCGCCTCCCGGACGACCACCTCAACCTGACGGCGGCGGGTCTGACGCACGGGCGGCGCGGCTTTCGGAGTTGGTTTCAATATCTGGCCGGACACATTGCGCCCGAGTGGGCCTGGCAGAGCGTCTTCTACCAGATTTTCCCTGACCGCTTCCGCGACGGCGATTCCAGCAACAACGTGCGTGAAGGTGAATACCAGTATCAGGGCCGCCCCATCGAAACGCGCCCTTGGGGAGCGCCGATTGACCAGGCGGGCGACGTTCACGCCCACTATGGCGGCGACTTGCGAGGCATTCAGGACGCTTTGCCTTACCTCACCGATCTGGGCGTCAATGCCCTGTGGCTGACCCCGATTTTCGTTTCGCCCAGCAACCACCGCTACGACATCTCGGATTACCGCCACGTCGACCCGCACCTCGGCGGCGACGCAGCCTTTGACGACCTGATCGGCGCGGTTCATGCGGCCAACCTCAAGATCGTCCTGGATGGCGTGTTCAATCATGTCGGCAACGAACACGCCCTGTTTCAGGCGGCGTTAGCGGGGGCCGAGCGCGAGCGGGCCATGTTCACCTGGCGGGATGAGCAGGAAAAAACGCAGCATGAGTTGCCCTACCACGCTTTTTTTGATGTGCCCACCCTGCCCAAGCTCGATTACCTCAGCGGCGACGCCGAGCAGGAGTTCTTGGCGGGCGAGCAGAGCGTGGTGCGCCAGTGGCTGCGGCGCGGTGCGGACGGCTGGCGGCTGGACGTGGCCCACATGATCGGCAAGGGCGGCACCGACGAGGGCAACTTGGATCTGCACCGCTCGCTCAAGCGGGCCGCCCGCGCCGAGAAGAGAGACGCTTACGTGTTCGGCGAGCGCTTCTTTGACCCAGAAGCTGCCCTTGATGGCAGCGGCGAAGACGGCGCGATGAACTATCACGGCTTTGGCCTGCCGCTGATGCAGTGGTTTTCGGGCCACAGCTACACGTTCACTCCCAGCCGCTTGGGTGGCGAAGAACTGTGCGCCCTGTTGGCCGATACTTATCACGCTCTGCCGCCGCAAGTGGCGCTCAGCATGTTCAATCTGCTCGACTCGCACGACATTCCCCGCGCTCTGTTTCGGCTCGGCGGCGATACCCGCAAGCTGCGGGCCGCTCTCACTTTGCTGCTGGCCTACGCGGGCGTGCCGTGCCTGTACTACGGCACCGAGATCGGGCTGTCGCAGGCTCAGGAGGGCGCAATGCCGTGGTGCCGCGAGAGCATGCCTTGGAACGAGGCCGAGTGGGACACCGAGTTGCGGGCCGAGGTTCAGCAGCTCATCAAAGTGCGCCGCAACGCGCTGGCCCTGCAACAAGGGCATTTGCGCTTCGTGTTGCAAACGCCGGACGCCGTCGGCTTCGTGCGCGAGTACACCGCCGGAAGCGGCCACGCCGAGCGGGTCTTGGCGCTGGCCTCACGCACCCCTGAAGCCATCATGTTGACCTTACCGCAGGGCGACTGGACGGACTTGCTCAGCGGCGAGGTGCTACGTGGTCAAGTCAGCCTAGACCTCAGCACGGGGCGGCTATTGGGACAAGGCCAAGCAGACTGAGCAGGGCGCTTACATCTCCCAGGTTGAGCGGTACTTTCGTGCGTCTAACCGCTCTGAGAGTTCTACGGCCACGCTCAGCGTCTTTTCCAGCCTTGCGGCAATCAAAGGTTTCAGGGTGTCACCTTCCCAGTCCTCGCCCACCGCGTAGACGTGATACGGGTTGAGGATGCATTTGAAATCGGTCAGCAGGCCCAGCGCCAGCGGGTGATGCGAAACGTAGCTGTGCATCAGGCCGCCTGCCACCAAAAAGGTCACGACCTTGTCGAACCAAACGGCGGTCAGGCCGCGCGTGGTGCTGTGAGAGCCAGTCAGCTCGATCAGGTTTTTCGCGCCGCTGCCGGTGGCCCAGTTGTAGACTGGCAGCGCCAAAATTACCCCGTCGGCCTGCTCAATCGCCTGACGGTACAGATGCACGTTGGGGTGCGCGTAGGTGGCGTCGTCGTCAAAGGTGGGCAGCGGCGTGTCGCGCAAATCCAGCAGCGTGACTTGGTGGCCTTGCTGACTCAGGCGCTCGGCAGCAAGTCGCGCCAGCATTCGGCTGCGGCTCTGGGGGCTGAGGCTGGTGGAGAGGACGGTGAACTTCATGCCGCCAGCCTAACGCCTTTCCTCACCGCTACAAGCTGCGCTTCAAATACTTCTCGCCGCGCTCGGTCAGCCGCAGCAAGTGAAAATCTGGCGTTTCGTCGCCAAAGTTGCGGCACATGCTTTTGAGGCTGCACCCGTTGCACGAGCAGTCGCCGTTGCCTTGCACGGCTTCTTGCACGTAACCTCCGGCGTAGAGGGTTCGCAGCATGCCTTCAAGCGCTTCAGGCGAGCTGCCCAGATGGCGCGAGAGTTCCGGCAGAGTGCGGGGATTTCCCGCCAAGCTGCCCAAAATGGTAGAGAGGGGAGAAGTCATAGAAAGTGCCTCGCAATCTGGTACACGATCAGGCCCGCCACCCAGGCGATGCCCATTTCGTAAGCCACCGTCATCCAGGCCACCCGCCGCCCGTGCTCGGCTTGCATAGCTCCGATGGTGGCCACGCAAGGCGTGTACAGCAGCACGAAGACCAGGTAAGCCAGCCCCGCAGCGGGCGTAAAGGCTTTGGCCAGCGCCTTGGCCAGTGGCGTTTTCTGCTCGGCGCTGGAATCGGCCCCCAAGCTGGGCAGGGCGATCAGGGTGGGCAGCGCCTGCACCGAAGTCTTGACTGCTTCCCAAGTGGAGAGCGCAGTTTGCCGAAGGCCGGCCACCAAGCCCAGCGGCTCGGCCCGTTTGGCTTCTTCGCCCAGGTAGATCTGGCCCAGCGTGCCGACCACCACTTCTTTGGCGATAAAGCCGGGAACGAGCGCCCCCGTCGCTTGCCAGTTGCCGAAGCCCAGCGGCGCGAAGATGGGGCTGACCGCCTCGCTGGCCCGTCCAAACAAACTCTGGGCGGGAGCGACTTCACCGAACGCCTGGCCGCTGACGGCCGGAATGGAGAGCAGCACCCACACCACCGCGACGGTGGCCAGAACGGTGGTGCGGGCGCGTTTGGCAAAGCTGGCGGTGCGGCGTGTGGCGTGCGTCCACATCACTTTCCAAGCGGGGAAGCGGTAGGGCGGCAGCTCCAGCAGCACCCCGCTGCCCTCGGCGGGCAAGGAGGTTTTGCGCAGCACCCAGGCAAACGCGAACGCCACCGCCATGCCCAGCACGTACATGCTCCAGACCACCCACGCGCCCGCTTTGGGAAAGAGCGCCGCCGAGAAGATCACGTAGACCGGCAAGCGGGCCGAGCAACTCATAAACGGCAAGATCATGCTGACCAGTACCCGGTCTGATTTGCGCTCCAGGGTGCGGGTGGCGTAGACGGCCGGCACGTTGCAGCCGAAGCCCAGGATCAGCGGAATGAAGGCGCGGCCGTCCAGCCCCAGCCCGCGCATGGTGCGGTCAGCAAGGAAGGCGGCGCGGGCCATATAGCCGCTGTCTTCCAGAAAGCTCATGGCGAGGTAGAGCACCAGCAGGGTGGGCAAGAAACTCAGCACCGTGCCGACGCCGGGAATAATCGCGCCCACCACGACGTCTTTGAGCAGCGGAATGCCGCCCAGCAGGCTCACCGCCCAGCCGCTCGCCACGTCTTGCAGCGGCCCGCCGATCAGGTCTACGAACGGCGCGGCGATGGTAAACGTCAGCCGGAAGACCAGCAGCACCAAGCCGAGGAAAATCGGAATGCCCAGCCACGGGTTGAGCGCCAGTTTGTCCAAGCGCTCGGTCAGGGTCAGTTTGAGTTCGGCATTCGGCACGGCGCGGCGGGCAATGTCTCCGGCGCGGGCGTAGCGGGCCTCGGCAATTTCAATCAGCGGATCGAAGCCGCCGAGTTCCAGCGCGGCGCGGTGGGCGTCGGCAGCGTCCACGAGTGGCGTGTGTCCGGTGGCGCTCAGTCGGCCCCGCAAACTCGGATCGCCTTCCAAGAGGCTGAGTGCCAGATAGCGGTAGGCGTGCGGCGGCAAGGTCGCTAGAGCTGCCATCTTGTCTTCCAAGTCGGCGGCGGCGGTTTCGATGGCTTCCGGGTAGCGCAGCGGGTGGCCGATTTGCGCTCGGCTCAGCGTGGCATCGAGCAGGCCCGCCGTGCCGATATTCTTGACACCGACTGTTTCCACGACCGGCACGCCGAGTTCTTGGCTCAGCGCGGCGGCGTCCACTTCCAGCCCTTTGTTCTTGGCTTCGTCCACCAAGTTGAGGGCCAGCAGCATCGGCACCTGGAATTCGAGGAGTTGCAGCGTCAAATACAGATTGCGCTCCAGGTTTCCGGCGTCCACCACATTGAGCAGCACGTCCGGCGCTTCGTCGAGCAGGGCGGTGCGGGTAATCAGCTCTTCGGGGGTGTGGGGCGAAAGCGAATACGCGCCGGGCAAGTCGAGCAGGTGAATGGTTTGCTCGCCGCGCTTGAGGTGCGCTTCCCGCTTTTCTACCGTGACGCCCGACCAGTTGCCGACCTTCAGGCGGGTTCCGGCCACCGCATTGATCAAGGTGGACTTGCCGGTGTTGGGGTTGCCCACCACCAAGGTGCGCGGCTCGCGGTGGGCACGCAGGCGGGCGACGGTGTCGGCGCAGGCCGCTTCGTCTACACGCGGCGAGGGCGGGGGGGAAGCGGTCACGAGCGCCTCACCGTCACGCCCACCAAGTCGGCAGCCCGCAGCGCCAGATCGGTATTGCCCAGCCGCAGATGCACCGGGTCGCCCATCGGCGCGAGGCGCATCACGTCCACTTTCGCGCCGCGAATAAAGCCGAGTTCAAGGAGGCGGCGGCGCAGCGGATGCTTGGGATCAAGCGCGACCACATACGCCGCCTCGCCGGGTTTGAGGGTGCTGAGCGTGACATCGCTGGGAGAAACGGTCATAATCCTGACTATACTACTCGGATTAAGGTGGATTTCAAGGGCCTGCGTTACGCAATTCGTCTCAGAGCGCGGCTACCGCTTCGTGGACGCCCGTTTCGCCGCTGACGATTTCAAAAGTGTGGCCAATGCTGCCTGCGTTCTCCAAGCAGGCCACCACCACGCGGGCCACGTCCTCGCGGGGAATCTGTCCTCTGGGAGCGGGCTGCGCCAGCGTGATCTGGCCGGTACCGGGCTGGTCGCTCAGGCCGCCGGGCCGCACAACTGTAAACGCCAGTCCGCTTTGCTGCACGTGCGCGTCTGAAACAGCTTTGACCTTGAGGACGGGCATCAAAAACGGCGGCATTTGTTCTGGGCGGTCTACGCCCATGCTCGACACCACCACCAACCGCTTTGGCCCCTGCTGGGCTAAGGTGTCAGCCACGTTCACCAGCGCGTCCCCGTCGATGGCCTGATATTTGCCGCTCATTCCCGCGCCCGCCGCCCAAACCACCGCGTCCGTGCCGTCCAGCACCTGCTGCCACTCGCCCGTCAGGTCGCCCATCACCGGGGCCGCGCCGTGGAGGCTGAGCATATCGGCCTGCTCCTGCGTGCGAACCAGCGCCCGCACTTCGTGGCCCGCCTGTACCAACTGACTCGCCACTTGCCGCCCAACCCCGCCCGCCGCTCCGATGACTGCAATCTTCATGCCTCAAGGCTAAGCGGACGGGCCGTCAATCAGATTCAAAACAGATGGGCAAGGGGTGAAGGGCTATTGGCTTTACGCTTGACTGGCGCTGGCCTTGCTCGCTGCTGCTGTGTCATTCAGGCTCGTCTGCACAGAGGTGACAGCCTTAAAAGCCCAGCAGTCCCAGCGCCGCCGTCGCGGTGAGTTCGCTTTTAAACGGCTGGATCAGGGCGGCGGTTTTGGGGTCGGCCTCCAGCTTGACGGCGGTGTTCAAATCCGGCAGCTTGCCATTTTTCAGCTCGGTAGCGATTTTGCCGAAATCGATGTCCGGCAAGCCCAAAGCGCGGTTCACGTCGTCTCTGAGGACGTTGTAACGCTCTCGGCTGAGCTTCTCGCTCGCCAAGCCCGCCGTCTGCGCCGCCCGTACCGCGCCCACCGAACTGCCCACGCCCCGCAGCACGCCCGTCACTTGCCAAAAGCTGGGCGTCTGCCCATTTTGAACTTGCTGGAAAATGGTCTGGACGCTTGCGAAGTTGCTGCCCAGAGCCTGACGCTCGGCCCGGCGAATCCGCACGAACTTTTCGATATCGGCCTTGCTGGGTACGGCCCGAATGTTGCCGCTGGCCGCCGGAACCCCCGCCGACTGACCCGGGGGCGCTCGCAGCCCGTCTACAAAAACCGCCACTGGGCGATAAACCAAAAAGTAGCCCGCCGTCAATAAGACGATCAGCAGCACCAAGGAGCCGCCGCAGCCGCATCCACATCCCCGTCTTGCCCACATGCTCCTGATACGGGGGAAGGGTGCGGAAAGTTGCAGTTAGAGGTTTAGACGGCCCTAAACCCAAATGGCTACAAACCCTAGTACCTACAAACCCAGCAGGCCCAGCGCCGCCGTCTCCAGCAGGTCAGTGCGCTTCGGCTCGATCAGCGCTTTGGTCTGCGGATCGGTATCGGTGTTGACGGTGCTGCCGAGATTAGAGAGGTCGCCGCTCCTCAGTTGGCTAAACAGCTTGTCAAATTCAACGCCAGGCACGCCCAGCGCTCTATTGACTTGGCTGCGAACGGCGTCGAAGCGCTCGCGGCTGAGGTTTTGCTTGGTCAGCGCCGCTTTCTGAGCGGCTTTGGCGTCGCCCACCGAGCCGCCCAGTTCGCGCAGCGCTCCCGTCACCTGCAAAAAGCTGGGGGTGTTGCCGTCTTTGATGCCTTGCCAGAGGTTTTGTAAACTCGAAAAACTCTCGCCCAGCGCTTGGCGTTCGGCGCTGCGAACTGCCAGGAATTTACTGAGTTCAGCTTGGGTAAGCGGCGTTTGGGGTTTACTGGTCTGATCAGGGGTGTTGGCCCCAGCACTTTGCGCCAGCAGCTGGCCGCTAGGCTGCGGAGTTGAAGCTGCCGCCGTACTGACCAACACCAAAGTCAGGGGAAGCGCGAGGCGGCTGAAACGGAAATTGTACATAACCTCAGAGTAGAGCGGCAAGCTGAAGGGCAGTTGAATAATCGGGTGAAGTCGGCTTAAGCCCGCCTTACTTCGCTCAGCACCGTCAGCAGCGCCACGCCTCCTTGCAACTCGGCGCTCAGCAGACCGCCCGCCGCTTCGTTGCTGACGGTCAGGCCGCTGCCCATCGGCACGTCCACACCCGTCAGCGGCCAGCGAGCGCCGCGCAGCGTCAGCCCCCGCAGCGGCGAGGCGGCCAGCACGCTGAAGGTCTGCCCAGTCTGCAGCGCCAGATGCACCGGAGAGCTTGGCAGCAGTGGATAGCCCGCTTCGTTGCCGCTGTGCAGCACTACCTTAAGCCCTTCGCCAGCGAGTCGGCAGGCCCCCATCGCCAAAGCGAAGGCGTGGTCAAAGCGGCCCCCGAACGCGCCCAGAATGATGAGTTCGGTCGCGCCTCTTTCTCGGGCCACCGACACGGCCAATTCGAAGTCGGTGCTGTCTTTGGCCGCCGGATGCACTTCGCGGGGCGCGTCCAGCGTCAGGCCGTCCGAGGAATCAAAATCGCCCACCCAGGCGTCTACTTGGACATCCAGGGCAGCGGCGTGCCGCACTCCCCCGTCGGCGGCGACGACGAGGTGCGGGCGGGGCAGGGCGGCGAGGGCGGGCGTGAGAACCAGTCGCCCACCCACCAAAATCCAAGCGAGCATGGCGGCCACTCTAGCGCAGCGCTGAGCACCGTACTGAGGGCGGCACTGACAGCACCCACAGCGGACAACACCTACGGCAAGTTCAGCGCGGCCTTGATGTCGGCCAGCATCGTGTCCACATTTTTGCTCAGCCCGTCCAGCGCGGGCGTGGCGGCGCGGGCTGGATTAAACGCCGACAAATACACGATGCGCGGCCCACTGCGGGTATTCAGGCTGCCCTCACTCGCCACGGCCAACTGCGCGAAGCGCTCGCTGCCGTCCGGCAGCGTATAAGTCAGGCCGACGAGGCGGTAAGCGCCCGCATCTTCGCCGGGGGTGACGCTGAATTTCAGCTTGGCGGCGGCGCTCAGCGTTGCGGGTGTGGCCGCCGCCAGCATCGCTTTGACAGCCACGGGGTTGAGTGGATCGCTGGTAAACAAGCCGCTGACGTCACCCAAACTCAGGGCCGAGAGCGCTGCGCCCAGCAATTGCACGGTGCTGGCCGCCTGCGCGGCAGTGGGGCTGCTCGGCGTGGTGGTCACGGTGCTGCTCGTCACGGTGGTGACCGTTGCAGAGGGTGTTTGAACGGTGGCTGCTGTGCCGAGCGGCGCACCGGCTGCCACCGTCAGGTAAGGCTTGATGGCGGCGCTGCCGCTAAATTTCTGCACCAATTTGCCCGCGCAGTCGGCGGCGGCTTTGCTTTCGTCGCTGTCAAAACTCACGCCGCTCCACCAATACCAGGAGCTGTATCCGGCGCTGGTGCCTTCGCAGGTGTCTTGCCAAATCACCGTGCCAGTGGCCGCGTCGTCGATTTCAAAGCTGGCCTTGACCGTTTTGGCATTCAGGCAACCGACAATCGGCAAGCACACGCCGCCCCCACCCGTGATGTCGTTGATGCCCGCCTTCATCACCAGGTTGGCTCCCGCCGACTGGCGCACTGGCCGCACAGAGCCGCTGGCTTTGAGGGCCTGAGTAATGGCCGTGTCGAACGAGGACCAGACGCTGTAGCCGCAGTAGCCGCCGCTGCAATAGTTGTCGCCGATATACACCACCGCTTGCGGCCCGCTGTAGGTCGGGGCTTGCTGCGCCGAGGCCGCTCCCAACAGAGCGAGGCTGAGAACACCGAAAAACCGTAGATTGTTTGCGCTTTGCTTCATGACCTCTCCTGACCGCCAGCAGACTAAAAGCGTGGTTTCGTTCAGTCTAAAGGCCTGTGCGTCAAAACGGTGTCAAATGCTGAGGCGGTCATCCGGCACTTCACGCACCCTGCTTTGATCCAAGCTCAGCCGCAGCACACCGCCGCTGGCTTGTTCGGCCTCGCGGCTGCTCAGGTGCAGGGTGATTTCACCGAGTTCGTGGGCCACCCGCACGGTTTGGCCCTCTTCGGTGCTTTGCCGAAAAGTGACGCTGTAACTCGGCCCCTCGCCCAAACGGAAAGCACTTTCGGGAACCAGCAGCGCCGTATCTCCCCGCCCAAATACGTTCGGCTGACCCAAAAACTCGGCCACCCAGGCTGTCGCGGGCGTCCCGAAAACTTCAGCGGCCCCGCCCACCTGCACCACTCGCCCGCTGCGCATCAGCGCCACGCGGTCAGCCAGCGCCAAAGCCTCGCGCTGATCGTGCGTGACGATCAAGACGGTGGTGCTGAGGCTCTCAAACAGCGTCCGCAAATCCTGACGCAGTTGGCCCCGGAGTTGCTCATCCAAATTGCTCAGCGGCTCGTCGAGCAGCAGCAGGGGCGGGCGCGGCGCGAGGGCGCGGGCGAGGGCCACGCGCTGCTGCTGCCCACCCGATAGCTCCCCGATGCGCCGCCCTTCCAGCTGCGAGAGGCCCACCAATTCAAGCGCCTCACGGGCTTGCTGCTCGGCCTGCGCTTTGCTCTTGCCACGCCTGCGCGGGCCGTAAGCCACATTTGCCAGCACCCGCAGATGCGGAAAGAGGGCGTAATCTTGAAACACGAGGCCCAGGTTTCTGGCTTCCGGCGGCGCACGGCTCACGTCTTGCCCCGCCATCCACACCTCGCCGCTGTCTTGCCGCTCCAAGCCTGCCACCATCCGCAGCACCGTGCTCTTGCCGCTTCCCGACGGGCCGAGCAGGGCCAGCGTCTGGCTTGTCTGTAGGCTGAGGCTCACCCCACCGGCAGCCACGACTGGGCCGTAAGCGCGGCTGAGGCCAAGCGTTTGCAGAGCGGGGAGATCAGTCGGCACGGCGCTCAGGGTAACGCTTTGGGCAGCGGGGAAAGGCGAACTGGCAAAAAAAGCCCCCGACCACTTCGGCGGGGGAGACTTCGACTTTTGAATTTGGGTGCGAACTCTTTTCCGTTAAAGGTTAAAGCCGAACATCCGCATCTGGCGCTTGCCGTCTTCGGTCATCTTCTCGGGGCTCCAGGGCGGTGACCACACAAAATCCACGTTGACGCGATTGACGCCGTCTAGGCGCATCACGGCCATCTCGGCGTCCGAGCGAATCAGGTCTTGCACCGGGCAGCCGACCGAGGTCAGGGTCATGGTCACGTCCACCACGCCCTCGGCATTGATGTCCACGCCGTAAATCAGGCCCAAGTCCACCACGTTCACCGGAATTTCAGGGTCTTTGACGACTTTCAGCGATTCCAAAATTTGCGCTTCGTTGGGCAGGTTACCCGCAGCGGGCGCGGCGGCAGGATTGATACCGTTACTGATTTCGTCGCTCATACTGCTCCTGTTTGGGTGGGCAGGCCGGTGTCTTGCCAAGCAATCGTACCGCCGGTCAGGTTGACGGCCTTGTTGTAGCCGTGATCGAGCAGAAACTGGGTGGCCCGTCCGCTGCGTGCGCCGCTGCGGCAGATCAGCACCAGTTCTTTGTCTTTGGGCAACTCGGCGTAGCGCGTCTCAAATTCGCTCAGCGCCATGAGCTGTGCGCCCTCGGCGTGAACTTCTTCGTACTCGTTGGCTTCGCGCACGTCGATCAGCAGTGCGCCGTGTTGAAGGCGGCGTTGAGCTTCTTTTGGACTCACTTCTTGCATAAACTCCAGCATAGCCCAGACCTGAGCGCCGATTGTGACAGGCCCCGAGTTGACCCCGGTACGCTAAGATTTTGGCGATGAATCCCAGTCCTCCCCACCTCTTCATTGACCTGCGGGCCGCCGCACTGCGCGAAGTCGAGCCGCTCGGCTCACTCATTTCCAATCCCCACCGGATGCTGAGTTTGGCGCAAATCGAAGAAGGCCAGCACGGCCTCACCTCGGCGGACGGCCCGGTGGTGGTGATTTGTGAACGGGGGATTCGCAGCAGCCTGGCAGTTCGTTTTCTGCGCTCGGACGGGGTGGACGCGCAGGCGTATGAAGGCGGCGTTCTGGCAATGAAGCAAGCGCTCTCGGCGCGGTGAAGGGAGAAGGGCCGCCCGCCATTCACGCCCTGCACGGTTTTTTGGGCAGCGGCAAAACCACGTTTGCTCGCCAACTCGAAACCGAGTTGCCCGCCCTGCGCTTTTCCAGCGACGAGTGGATGGTCACGCTCTACGGCCAAGACCCACCCGAAGCCCTTTTCAGCGAGTACCGCTTCCGCATCTACGCGTTGATGCGCCGCTACTGGACACGCGCCCTCGCTCTGGGCCTGCCTGTGGTGCTCGACGAGGGTCTCTGGACGCGCCGCGAGCGTGACGACCTGCGGGCAGAAGCGGAGCAGCTCGGCGTCCCGCTGATTCTCTACGCGCTCAGCACGCCCGAAAGCGTGGCCCGTGAGCGTATTCGGCAGCGCAACCAAGAGCCGCACAGCCTCTGCATTGCCGAGAACACCTACGACCTGTTTCGTCCGCGCTTCAAGCCGCTGGAACCTGATGAGCTGCACATCCTAATCTGAAGCCAACAAAAAACCCCAGCCAATTCGACTGAGGTCTTTTCATACTTTGGTTGCAGGGACAGGATTTGAACCTGCGACCTCCGGGTTATGAGCCCGACGAGCTACCAGACTGCTCTACCCTGCGTTACCTTGGTGCTTGGCCGGATTTCCGGCGCTTAGGAATAGTACAGCCGAGTTCAAAACCTGTCAACCCCGACGAGGTTACAAAGTGGATCGGCTCAGTGCGGCCCCGGGGACGGCTTGATTGTCTTGGCCGCTGGCCTGTATAGTTTCTTCTTGGCCACAAGTGGGGCTAGGCATATCAACAGCGTCCGTGTAAGTTGGCGCGGCCCAGACCCCCAGACGACACCGCCAACAAGGTGTCCGCCTGGCCCAAGGAGGCAGCAATGCCGAAGATGAAGACCAAAAAGAGTGCTGTTCGCCGGATTAAAATCACGGCGACGGGTAAAGTGATGGCGTTCAAGAGTGGCAAACGCCACCAGAACACCGGCAAGAGCGGCTCGGACATCAGCAACAAAGGCAAAGGCTTTGTGCTGGCCAAGAGCGAGTGGGCGCGTATGAAACTTGCTCTGCCGGGAGGGAAATAAACTATGCCACGCACCAAAACAGGTATTGTCCGCCGCCGCCGTCACAAGAAGGTGCTCAAGCGGGCCAAGGGCTTTTGGGGTTCACGCTCCAAGCAGTACAAGATGGCCTTCCAGACGCTGCTCAACGCCGCGACTTACGAGTACCGCGATCGCCGCAACAAAAAGCGCGATTACCGCCGCCTCTGGATTCAGCGCATTAACGCCGGTGCCCGCCTCCACGGCATGAACTACTCCAACTTCATCGCCGGACTGAAGTTGGCCGGTATCGACCTCAACCGCAAGGTGCTGGCCGATATTGCCGCCCGCGAGCCGGAAGCCTTTGCCATGCTGGTGGAGAACGCCAAGAGCGCCCACAGCAACAAGCAAGCCGCTTAAACTCAATCGGCACCGCCCAAACCGCTTCTCTGGGAGCAGTTTGGGCGTTTTCTTTTGAGAATTGGGCGTTTGCTGGCTCGGCTTTGTGATCAGTCCTTTACCCGTTTCTACGCCGCAGGCCCCAGCCCAGCGCTCCGCCCAGCACCACGCCCCATACGGCGCTGCCCAGTCCCCACCAGCTCAGCCCCGAGGCGGTGACGAAAACGGTGACGGCGGCGGCCTCGCGCCAATCGGCCTCGCCCAGCGCCGAAACCAGACTGTTCGTTGCCGTGCCGAGCAGTGCCAGGCCCGCCAGTGCAGCGATGAAGGCGGGCGGCACGGCCCCCACTGCGCCCGCCACCCAGCCCGCGAAAATGCCCAGCAACAAATAGAAAAAGGCGCACGACAAGCCTGCCACGTAGCGCCGCGCCGGGTCGGGATGGCTTTCCTCGCCCGCGCCGATGGCGGCGGTGATGGCAGCGAGGTTGGTGGTGTGCGCTCCAAAGGGAGCCGACAGCAGCGAAGTCAGGCCGGTGGCCCAGATCAGCGGCGAGGTCGGTACCCGCCCATAGCCGAAGGTTCGCAACACCGCCACGCCCGGCAGGTTTTGTGAGGCTAGCGTCAGCAGGGTCATCGGCAGGGCCAGCGAGAGCAGCCCGTGAAGCGTGAAGTGGGGCGCGGTGAAGACCAGCGTGCCGAACACGCCCGCTCCGCCAGCGGCCCCGACTTGCCCGGTCAGCACGGCCACGGCCACGCCTGCCAGCAGTGAGAGCAGCACGGCGTAGCGCGGCGCAAGCACCCGACCGATCAAAAAGCCGCCTATCATTGCGCCCACCAGCAGCGGCGCAGTCGGCAGCACTTTGAAGGCGCTGATCACGAAGGGAATCAGCACGCCTGCCAGCAGCGCGGCGGCCAGAGGCCCCGGAATCCGCGCCGTGATGCGCTCGAAGGCCCCGCTGATGCCGATGGCGGTGATCAGGGCGGCGCTGATCAAGTACGCGCCGATCATCTCCGGCAAGGTCAAGGCGCTGGCCTGCGTGGCAATCAGCGCCAGTCCGGGTGTCGTCCAAGCCGTCAGAATCGGAGCGCGGTAGCGCCAGCTCAGCAGCCACCCGCTGACGGCGATGCTGATGTAGACGCTGAAAATCCAACTGCTGGTCTGGGCGGGGCTCAGGTGGGCGGCTTGGGCAGCGGCAATCACGAGGCCGATGCTGCTGGCCGCGCCGACCAACACCGCGATAAATCCGGCCAGCACCGCCGAGAATGAAACGTCGCGTTTCAGGTCACTCAAGGTCGGGGCGCTGAAGTGGAGTTCGCTCATGGTTCGAGTCTGCGGGCCGCGCCCCCCACCCAGACCTCGCTGGCTCCGCTCGGCTGTGGGAGGTACTGGGCGCTGAGGCGGGAGGGTTGCCCCGGCATCATCTGAAGGCCGCGCACCAGCGGTTCGTCTTTGGGCAGCGCTCCGCGCACGCTGAGGGCTCCCACCAAGCAGGCGAACATGTTGCTGCTGGCGGCGTCCTCGTCAAAGCCCTTCAGCGGCCCGAACGCCCTCAAGCTCACCTCGGCGCGTTCAGCTTCCAAGGTGTAGACGATCAGGCCGGTGGTGGCGGTGGCGCGGCCCAATTGCTTTATTTGTTCAAAATCAGGTTGAAACGAAGTCAAAGCCTCCAGCGTCGGCACTTCCAAAATGAGGTTGGGTCGGTTCGTGCTGGCGATCTGGACATATTCGAAAGTCAGGCCGAGGCTGCTCACAGCTGCTCCCGGCGCGGCGCTCACGCTTACGTCGCCCTGCTTCAGCAGCCACTCGCCGCCGCAAAGCTGAGCAGGAAATTCTTGGCCGTTCATCCAGACGCTTGAGACATCGGCAATCTGGCCCGCCGCCTGGAGGTGGCTTAGGGCTGCTATCGCCGCGCTGTCGCTCTCGCCCTTGTCGCGCAGGGGCGTGAAGACGCGCAGGTGTGCGCCGCCCGTGTCCGCCGCCTCGATGAAGACTGAAAGCGGCGTGCCGGCTTGCTTGGCCTGAGCCTGCAAATCGCCCTCGGCAGCCGTGAACAGTGAAACGAGTTTGCCGCCTTCGGTGCGCGGCGCGGCGTAAACGCGGTAAGAAGTGGGGGGGGCATCGGTCATCTGAGCAGTCATCTGGGAGCTATTGTGCCGCCCGCCGCACAGAATTCAAATACTGCCGGGTACCGAGCGAGCGCACAAGCTGTCCGAAAGGCCGCCCCAAACGGTAAAACCCATGGGCAGGCTGGCTATCGGCGCTCAGACTGAAGGTCACGCGGTCATCTGGGTGCCACTCCACCACAAACAATTCCTCGCCGCGTTCAGGGTGGCCGGGCAAGCTGCCGTAAGCAAAGCCGTATTGCCTGACGCCGTCCAGCACGCGCACGACGCGGCAGCCGAAAGCCAAACACAGGCCCGCGCCGGTGAGCAACACCAAGACGGTTTGCCCCTCGGCGGGCGGCTGGTCGTCCGGGTACAGCCGCAGCCAGCGCGATTGATGGGTCTGCCAGCTCCTCAGAGCCGCCTTGCCGCGTTCAAAGGTCGCCTGACCGGTGCCGAGCAAAACGGTGTGCTGCTCCATCTCGGTTTGCGGATCAAGCGTGACGCCGATGTGACTGTAGGTCGGATTCAAGCTGCTGACCCGCTTCAGAACGCGGCTGAGGGCGGCGGGCGTGGTGCGGGTCAGTTGCATCTCACCCCTGCCGCATCAGTTCCCTGAGCTGAAATTCGTGCCGAACCGGGTGCATCACCGCGTGTTCCAGCATGGCGTCTACCCAGTACGGCATTCCGGCGAAGTAGAGTTCGGGGTCAGGTTCCATTTGAGCGTCTGTCACGGCGGCCAAAGGCAAGCGCCAACGCGCCAGCAGATCGTCGAGGTACTGATCGGTCTGCGTAGGCAAGTTCCCGATGTCCGGCACAGGCCCAATTTCAGGCGTGGGCAGCTTGAGGTTCTGGCAGATTCTGAGTAGATAAATTCTGGCCGAGCGCAGGATGTGGTGGAGCAAGACGTCGAGCGATTGGTAATGCTCCTCTGCTGTAATCGGCAAGCTGATCCCTTGTGCCTTCGCTTGTTTCACTGCCTCCACGCACTGCCGAAGCTGCTGTTCGTGGAGCAGCACCAGCGCTCTGGCTCCGCGTGATCGGTAGTGGGCGAGTTCTTCAGGCATGCCCGAACTTTAACATGGCTTCCTGTGCTGGGCCGCTGCCCTAAGCCGAAACCCATTCGCGCAGCAATTTCTCCAAGTGGGCGTCGTCCAGTTCGTCTTGTTCGGCCAAGGCCTTGATGTGATCGGTCACGCGCCGCAGCGCGTCCTCGCCGTAGTGCAGGCCCATTTCGCGGGCTTTATAAGCGATGGCGTGTTTGCCGGTCACTTTGCTGGCGGCCTGAATGCGCCGGCCCACCCCGAAAACCTCCGGCGGAATCGCTTCATAAGCGCCGGGATTGAGATAAATCGCTTTGAGGTGCATTCCGGCTTTGTGGTTGTAAGCAAACTCGCCGGTGAGGTAATTGTTCCAGGGAATAGACAAGCCCACCATCCGGGCAATCATTTGATCCAACTGGGGCAGCATATCGAGATTGTATTTGTCGATCAGGCCCTGCGGATCAAGAGTGAACATGCGGGCCAAGAAGCCGCCGAGCGGGGTGATGCCGTTGCGCTCGCCGATGCCCAAAATGGTGGTGTCGATGTGGGTGGCTCCAGCTTCAACCGCTTCGTAAGCGTTGCTGATCGCGCAGCCGGTGTCGTTGTGGCCGTGAAACTCGATGCCGCACTCGCTGTGAATGACTTTGCGAACCTCGCGCACCAGCGTATAGACCTGCCTCGGCGTGGCGACCCCCACCGTGTCGGCCAGACCCACTCGGTGTACGCCCAGATCGCTGACGGCTTTATAGACGGCCATCAAATCGGCTTCTTCGCTGCGGAAGGTGTCTTCTGCCGAAAAGCGCAATTCCAAATTGGGGTGGTTGGCTTTGATCCAGCCGATGACGGTTTGGGCCGACTCGATAATCTGGCTGATGTTTTTGCCGTGGCTGAATTCGCGCAAGAAACTGGAAGTGCCGAACAGCAAATCTAGGCCGTCCACGCCAGTATCCACCGCCCGCTGCACGTCGTCCATGGCGCAGCGCACGTGGGTCAGCAGTTTGGCCTTCAAGTTCAGGCTGGCTAGCTTGCGGATGTCGGCGGCAGTGGCCGCACTCACCATTGGGGTGGTCAACTCAATGTATTCGGCTCCAAAGGCGTCGAGGGCTTTGGCAATTTCGATTTTGTCGTCGGTCTTGAAGTTGCCGCGTGCAAACTGCTCGCCCTCACGCAAAGTGGAATCGATAATCGCCCACGAGCGGGCCTGAATCGGCGGCGCGGAGACGCGGTCAGTGGGGGTGTCGGTGGCGGTCATACGGCGAGTGTAGCGCCAAGTGTTTACGAATGTCAATTCAGATGACCATTAACTTGTCATTTGAAAGGCTGTGTGGATCAGCTATTCGGCACTGTGAACAGGGCAATGGGCATCCGGAAGCGTACACTGAATCACATGGATAACTTCACGCTGTTCAGAACTGATCTCATCGGTCAGGACACAGTGATTCGCACCCCCTTCGGCGATCGGCGCGTGACTTACGCCGATCACGTTGCTTCGGGCCGCGCTCTGCGGTCGAGTGAAGCCTTTATCGTCGAGCGCGTTTTGCCGCTGTACGCCAACACCCACACTGACGACTCGGCCACCGGAGCCATGACCACCCACCTGGCCCACCAAGCCTGTGAGTATGTCAAAACCCAGCTTGGCGCGGATAAGAATTGCACTTTGGTGTGGTGCGGCTCGGGGAGTACCGGAGCGGTCAAGCGTCTTCAAGAAATTTTAGGCTTGGCGGTGCCGCCCACTTTGCTGGCAAAACTGCGGGCCAGTTTCCCGCCCGACGAGCGTCCGGTGGTGTTCGTGGGGCCGTATGAGCACCACAGCAACGAAGTCACCTGGCGTGAAACGCTGGCCGACGTGGTAGAAGTGCCGCTTTGTCCGAGAGGCGGAATCGATCTGGACGCGCTGCGAACGCTGCTCAAAGCGCCGGAATACCGCAGCCGCCAGAAAATAGGCTCGTTTAGCGCCGCCAGCAACGTGACGGGTTACCTCAGCGACACCCGCGCTCTGGCCCGTTTGCTGCACGCACACGGCGCACTGGCGTTCTTCGATTTTGCCGCGTGTGCGCCGTATCTCAAGATCGACATGCGCTCTGGGCGGCCCGACGGCTACGACGCCGTGTTTCTCAGCCCCCACAAATTCGCGGGCGGCCCTGGCACACCGGGCTTGTTGTGTTTCCAAAACCAGATTTACCCAGCGGGCGCACCCACCACAGCCGGCGGCGGTACGGTGAGCTATGTCAGCCGCACGGCCCATCACTTTGTCGAAGATATAGAAGCGCGGGAAGACGCCGGAACGCCGGCCATTCTCGGCAAAATTCGCACGGCGCTGGCCTTCAAAGCCAAAGAGCGCCTCGGCATAGACGCCATTGCAGAGCGCGAACACGCTTTGATCAGCCGCGCCATTGCCCGCTTGCGCACCCATCCGCGCCTTCAATTGCTGGGCAACCTGGACGAACCGAGGCTGGCGGTGCTGTCGTTTTTGGTTCGCACTGAAGACAGCTCCATGCTGCATCCCCGCTTGGTCGTGCGCCTGCTCAACGACCTGTTCGGGATTCAGTCCCGGGGCGGTTGTGCCTGTGCCGGCCCGTATGGTCACGCGCTGCTCAATATCGACGATCAAACCAGTCAGCGCTACATGCACTGCGCTCTGGGCGGTCTGGGCGGCCTCAAGCCCGGCTGGACGCGCCTGAATTTCGCGCCGTGGACGAGTGAAGCCGAATTTTTATTCCTGCTCTCCGCGCTTGAATTTGTGGCGGACTTTGGTGAGCGGTTCGTGCCGCTGTACGACATGGACTTTCACACCGGCACCTGGACGCACCCGGCTGACCAGCCGCTACCAGACCTGTTTGATTTTCCGGTTCCGGCGCGTCAGGAGGGTGAGGTGCCTTATGCGGCTTATCTGGCCCAGGCGCGGGAGTTGGCGAGCACGCTGCGCTCCCCAGAGGCGCGGCCCATTCCGCCTGAAGTGCCGGGGGAGCTGGTGTTTTTTAGCTACTGATACAGCTTCCGATACCCGAATAAATGCCTGAGACTGTGTTTTGCTCAGGCATCTATTCGGGTAAATGCGCTAATGCACACTGCCCCGGCTAATGGTGTAGCTGCTGGTGTTGAAGTTGAAGATCAGGGGGCGGCCATCGTAGACGAAATTCAGGCCCCCAGAATTGGAGAAGCCGCCCTTTCGCAAATCCAGACACTCGGAAACGACCCGGTAATCGCCGCCTTTGGTGAGTTTCGGAAACGTCTTGCCGAGCATAAACTTGTTTTTCCCGTCTGGAGACACGTAAACATCCAGAATCTGCTTGTTTTCTTCCCAGAGGCGGATGCGGATTTTGGTGCACGCCGCTTCTGCCGGGGTGACCATAATATTGATCAGAATGTCGGAGTTTAAAGTTGAACTGGACGCTGCCGCCGCCAATGGGTGACCCGTCAGAAAAAATGTGAGAATGCAGAGATACCGCTTCATAGCTGCTCCTTCGGAACGCCAATCAATATCGAGGAACGAGCGGCAAAGTGCTCGTCAATCGTCCACTCGTCCACTTCTTGAAAGTGCGGACAGGATAAGCACTTCAGCCTTAACACCCTCTTACAATTCCGGACGTGCTGCCCTTGTTTGTCTTCAGGGCGTCAGGCGGTTGCGGTCACGCGGGAAGGCGCGGGCGTACCGGACGTTGGCAATGCCCAGCAGTTTGGCGGTCAGGCGCTCGGCCCCGATCGCAAAGCCGCCGTGCGGGGGCATGCCGTACTTGAAGACTTCCGAGTAGCCGCTCATGGCCTCGCGGTTCATTTTGTAGGCGTCGATCGACTCCATCAGCATGGCGTGGTCGTGGATGCGCTGACCGCCGGAGGTGATCTCGATGCCCCGGAACAGCAAATCAAAGCCGCGTGTCAAATCGGGGTTGAGGCTGCCGTCTTCTTGGTGGTCGGCGTGGGTGTAAAACGGACGGGCGGCGCGGGGATACTTGGTCACGAAGACAAAGTCGCTGCCTTCAGTCTCGGCGTAGTGCTGGCAGAGCAATCTCTCGGCTTCGGGGTCGAGGTCCTTACCGCCCACCTGATGCCCGAATTTCTCAGTGACGAGCGCTCTAGCGTCCATCAGCGTGATGCGGGGTATGCGCTGCGGCACCTTCGGAATACTCGCGCCCAGCAGCTCGAACTCGGCGGCGCAGCTTTCGCCTAAGCGCTCCATCGCGAAGCTCAGGAAGCCGGTTTCCAGCTCCATCACGTCGTCCTCATCGTCGATGAAGCCCATTTCCACGTCTAATGACAGGTATTCATTCAGGTGGCGGCTGGTGGCGTGCTCTTCGGCGCGGTAGACCGGGGCCACCTCGTAGACGCGCTCGAAAACACCCACCATGATCTGTTTGTAAAGCTGGGGACTCTGGGCCAGGTAAGCCTGCTCGCCGAAATAATCGAGCTTGAAGAGGTTCGCGCCGCCCTCCGCGCCCGCCGAGACGATCTTGGGCGTGCTGATTTCGGTAAAGCCCTGTGAGCGCAGGTAGGTGTGAAAGGCGTAGACGATCTCGCCCTGCACCTTCAGCGCCGCCCGTTCGCGCAGACCGCGCAGCGACACGTAGCGGTAATCCAGCATGGTTTCGGGGTTGACGTTCCATTCCATCTTGGGGATTTCCAGCGGCGAGGCCTGAGTGGCCGCCGACAGGACTTTCATGCTCTCGACCTGCACCTCGTATCCTCCTGGCGCTTTTTTATGGGCCTTGACCGTGCCCAAAATTTCCACGCTGCTTTCCGGCAGGGGCAAGCTGAGGTGGCTGCCGACGCACTGGGCCAGGCCGGTTTTGTCGCGCAGCACCACGAACTGCACCCCGCCGAGGTCGCGCCGGGCGTGGACGAAGCCTTGCAGCTTGACCATTTGGCCCTCAAGCTGGCCGAGGTCGCGGGTCAGGGTGCGGGCGAGTTTGGGCTGGGTCTGGGTTGGCTCGGTTGGGTTGGTCATTTCTCTCCTGGTGGCTCAAAAGGTGGCTCAAAAAAAGCCCGACTCCTCATTGAAGTCGGGGGCGCGGTCAAACTCGGGGGCGTCCCCTACTGGGGATCGTCATTCAGGTTGTCGGCAAAACGGGTCTTCGGAAAGCTGGGGCCGCACATGGGCGTTAGTGTAGCGGCGCGGCGCGGCCACAAGCAAGGGCTGAGCTAGGGGAGTGGAGCGCTTTATGCTGAGCGCATGACTTACGCCCACGAGCGCCAGATTGCCGAACACCTCGCCCGCCAAGCTGGAGAACTGCTCCTGAAACACCGCGCCGCCGGATTCAAAGTGGCTTACAAAACCTCCAAAGACGACCCAGTGACGGTGGCCGATACCGAGGCGTCGGAGTTGATCGTGGCCGGACTGCGGGCCGAGTTTCCCGAAGACGGCATTCTCTCCGAGGAACTCACCGACACCGCCGAGCGCCTCAGCAAGCGCCGCGTCTGGATCATCGACCCGATTGACGGCACTAAAGAATATGTGGACGGCAGCCCCGATTTCGCCGTCAGCATCGGCCTCTCGGTCGACGGTGAGGCGGTGCTGGGCGTGGTGAACGCGCCCGCCCATGACGCCCTTTACAGCGGCGTGGTGGGGGAGGGCGTCTTCAAGAACGGCGAGGCTGCTGGTTTCAGCGCCCGCCCGCCTGAACAAGCTCTTATTTCCGTTTCTGACACCGAGTTCAGGCGCGAGTTGCACCGCTACCCGCTCGCCAACCTGCGCCCGTCCGGCAGCATCGCTCTCAAGCTGGCCCTGATTGCGGCGGGCGAGGCCGACGCCACCTTCACCATGTCGCCGCGCAGTGAGTGGGACATTGCGGCGGGTATGGCCCTGATTGCGGCGGCGGGCGGTCAGGTGACGCGGCGCGGCGGCGCTCAGATTCATCTCAACTCGCCCCAGCCCAGCATCCGGCAGGGCCTGATCGGAGGCCGGAGCGACGTGGTGGCGTGGCTGGAAACCGAACTCCACCGCCTCGCCGTGCCGGAGCAGCAATTAGGGTTGGTTGAGAGTGACGAAGCCTGGGCTCTGCTCAGCCGAGCCGAGCAGGAACGCTTGCGCGGCCAAAGCCACCTGCACATTCGCCACGCGGCGGGGCAGGTGGTGGCGCTGGTGCTGCTTGACGCGGATGGGCGGGTGCTGCGCTCGGAAGGCGACGCCCTGCATCTGGGGGTGCTGACCCGTGACCTGACGCGGGTGTACGGTGCGCTGAGCTGAACTTGGCTGGGCTACCGTGAAAAGGAACGCAGCCAGCGGTATGCGCTCCGCACGCCGAGGAAGATCAGCCACAGCACCCCGCCAGCAGAGAACGCCACGACCAGAAACCCTGCTGCCTCAGTCAAGCCGGGCTGAAGGCGGGCGGGCAGGTGGGGCAGCGCAAAGACAAACAGGAAAATGGCAGCCCAAAAGAGCAGGTAAAGGCCCAATGGCGTGCGCCACTTCACCTGATACACCCGCACCCGCCGAATCTGCGCCCGCATCTGGGGGCTGAGCTTGCGGACGCGGTAAAGCGTGCGAACCCAGACGCCCAGCCCCAGAACAGGCACGAGAATCATGGCCTGTGGCACGATAATAAAGCGCCACGCTGGCGATTGCCGCGAAAATGGAAACGGCAAATACTCGTGAACCAGCGCTCTAAACTGCTCCTGCGCTGCGGCATTGGCGGGGTCGAGCCGAATGGCCGCCAGCGCCGCCGCGAAGGCTTCCTCAGCGCGGCCCTGACGGAGACTGACCCGCGCAAGCAAGTTCAGCGCTGGAGCAAAGTTGGGATCATCGGCGAGCAGGGCACGCAACAGGTGTTCGGCTCGCGTGGGTTGCCGAAGGTCCAGGAGCGCCTGAGCCAGAAAAAGCTGAGCCATGCGGTGCTGCGGCTCAAGGTGCAGAGCGGCGGCGGCGTGCGTCTGAGCGAGCTTGGGCTGATTCATCATCAGGTGGAGCTGCGAGAGCGAGGCGAGGGCGTCGGTGTTGTCCGGCTCTAGCCTCAGCGCTTCATGCACGGCGGCCAGCGCCGGTTCAGCGGCCTTCCAAGCTTTGGCCCACCGCCGGAAGCGGCCAAAGGTCAATCCCTGCACCTGAGCGTTCCAAAGCGCAAGGCCCAGTCTTAGGTGCAAGTGACTGTCCGAGGGGCCAAGGCTGACGGCCCGCTGCGCGGCGTTCAACGCCTGCGGAAAATCGTCGAGTTCAGTGTAAATCTGGCTGAGCAGCCGCCACAGCGTGGGGTTGTCGGGATAGTGGGCCAGCGCCCGCGTCGTCTCGGCGGCGGCTTCACGGGGACGGCCCAAGTCCAGCAAAACTAAGATGCGTGACCAAGTTTGCTCGGTGTCGGTGGAGAGTTCTGGGGCGTCAAATGGGGTCATTGGGTCGTCTCATGGCTCAGGCTTCAGCGTCCGCCGGATTTGCCGCGCAGATAGCTCAGCAAGTCGTCGTATTCGCCGTCATCGTTGGCAAATTGGGCGGCGTTTTTGGCCGTTTCAAACCACGTCTTGGTGCTGGGCCGCACCTCACGCAGCGCCCGAATGAAGTCGGCCTGGCGAATGGGCCGCACCTTGCCGCTTTTGATGGCGTCCTCCATCGCCAGTTCGGTGGCCGAGGCAACCAGATGCGTCAAATCCGCTCCGGAAAAATCGGCTGTTTTGGCGGCGAGGGCAGGCAGATCGAGCGCTTCGGTGGGCCTTGAGCACGTCTCCAATTCCAAGAGGTGCCGCCGCGCTTCCAAGTCCGGCGGCAAGACCAGCAGAGTGCGGTCAAAGCGGCCCGGACGCCTCAGCGCGGGGTCGACGTCCCAGGGGCTGTTAGTGGCGGCCAAGACAAACACGCCCTCGTTGCTGGCCTTGGCACCGTCGAGCTCCGAGAGGAGTTGGCCCACCACGTTGGCCGCGCTGTGGCGCATTTGGCTTCGGCGGCGGCCCAGCGCGTCCACTTCATCCAAAAACAGCACGCAGGGCGCTCGGCGGCGGGCCAGCGCGAACACCTCACTGAGGTTGCGCTCGCTCTGGCCCATGTACATGTCCAGCACATCGGATAGACCGACGTTGATGAATTTGGCGCTGAGTTCACCGGCCACCGCGCGGGCGATAAAGGTCTTGCCGCAGCCGGGCGGGCCGTAGAGGAGCAGCCCGCCGCGCAGGGCCGAGCCGTACATTTTGAGGAGTTCCGGGTTTTTGAGCGGAGCCAGCAGCGAGAGTTCCAAGCGCCGCTTGACATCTTCCATGCCCGCCACGTCCGCTAAAGTCACGCGGGGCGTTTGCAAGTCCCAGCGCTGATCGCTGGTCTCTCCGTCTGGCTCATGCTCCACCAATTCAGCGTGATCCGTGACGGCCAGCACGGGCTTGGGTAAAGGGGCCGCGCCCTGAATCACGCCCGTCAGCGCGTCGTGGAGGTGGTGATAGCGGGCGGCGGTGTCGGTCTGGCCCATTTCGTCGGCGGCCCACGCCGCGAGCTTGAGCGCTCTTACATTGTCCGGCTCGCTGCTCAGCGCCGCTTTGGCCTGCTCCAGCGCGGCGGCCGCCTGACCGGCTTGCAGCAGCAGATCGCTCAGATGCAGCTTCAGCTCCGTGTTGTTGGGGTCTTGCTCGGCGGCCAGTTGAAGGGCGCTCAGCACACTCTGGTGAACCATAGATACCTCGTTGCGGCGTCGGTTTCGCCCTGCTTGGTTTGAAGGCTCAGTTTAGCTTGCCGGGCCAACAAAGTGCCGACCCAAATCAGTAGCCCGCGCCACTTCCCCCTGACTTCGGCTAAAGTGGGAGGATGATTGCCATTGTGACCGACTCGACGAGCGACCTCTCGCCGGAGTTAATCAAGCGCCACCACATCACCAGCGTGCCGCTCTACGTGCTGTTTGGCGGTGAAATGCACCGCGACGGCATTGACATCCAGCTCGGCCAACTCTTCAAGGGAGTCAAGGAAGGCCAAAAAATTCCTTCTACCAGTCAGCCCAGCCCCGCCGAGTTTGCCGCCGTATACACCGAAGCGCTGGGGGCGGCGGACGAGGTGCTGAGCCTGCATATCAGCGGTCTGCTTTCCGGCACGGCTGGCAGCGCCCGGCTGGCCGCTCAGGATTTTGGCGGCAAAGTCACGGTGCTCGACACCAACACCACCAGCATGGCGCTGGGCATGATGGCGATCCGCGCTGCCGAGATGGCCGGAGCGGGCAAGAGCATGGCCGAGATCGTGGCCGAGCTCGAAAAGGTCAAGGCCAAAGGGTACGTGGTCTTTACCGTCGAAACGCTGGATTTTTTGCGCCGCAACGGGCGAATCGGCGGCGCACAGGCGCTGCTCGGCGGGCTGCTCAACATCAAGCCGATTTTGTCGGTCAAGGGCGGACGGGTCGAGTCTTCAGGGCGCGAACGCGGTCAGAAAAAAGCCACCGCCAACTTGGTCGGTCAGGCCCGTGACTACATCGCCAAATTCGGCCCCTCGCGCTTTGCCTTCATGATGACGCCGGGCGGCGACGCCAACGTAGCGGAGCTGCGCTCGGGGCTGGCCGGAGCCGACTACGAAGATGTCGGCACCTTCGATTTCGGCGCAGTGGTCGGCACCCACCTCGGGCCGGGCAGCTACGGCATCGTGATGGAACCCCTCAACCCTTAAGCCGGTTAGAAAGCACCTATGGCGCTCAAATTGGGCCGTTTTCTGCTGTTGGCGGGCGCACTGGGGGGCGGCTACGCGGCGGTGCGCTGGAATGCCCAGTCTGCTCCGCCCACTCCCCTCGCGGTGAAGTTCGTTCCAGCGCCGCTTCACCCCGCGCCTCCAGATCCGCTTCCCAAAGTGATGGAGCCGCCACCCGTTTCTGAGGTTTCACCTCCCCAGACGCCCGCTGACGGCTGCGTCTCGCCGCTGCCCAGCTTGCCCGCTCCCAAGCCGCCCGCTGGACTGAACGGGCAACTGGGGCTGTATGCAGCGGTGATCGACCCCCAGACCTTGCAGCCGCTCCGGGCCGTTTCGTCCTTGCCCAACGCCGAATTTCCGCTGGCGAGTACCTACAAGCAGGCGGTGTTGTGGGCGCTGCTGCGGCAAGTCGATGCCGGAACCTTTGACCTGAACCAGAAGTTCAGCGTCAATAGGCGAACCCAGAGTCTCGGTGCGTACCCCTACGACGGCAGCACCGCCAGGGCACTGGCCGAGCGGATGATTCAGTTTTCCGACAACACCGCCACCGATCTGCTGCACCGCAAAGTGGGCCTGCAAAATGTGCAGAACGTGGCCGACGACCTGAAGTTGTGCCGCACCCGCCTCATTTTGCCGACCAAGGATTGGTGGACGGCGCAGGCGGGGTTGTCGCCCACCTTTGCTGGAACCAAGTTGTGGGCCGAGGCAACCGGCAAAAAGCGGGCGCAACTGGCGGAGCTGATAGACCAAGACGCTCAAAAACAGCGCCCCGATTATTTGCAGCGCAAATTAGATGAGTATTTTGACCAGCGCTACGACGCTGCCGATGATCTGAGCGTCCACAACTTCAGCACCCCTTACGAACTTTCAACGCTGGTGGCCAACGAGTTCTTGCGCTCTGGCCTGACCCCCAAATCTCAGGAGATTCAGCGCAAGCTGATGGCGCTGGGCTGCTGCAAGTCGGGCCTGCTGCCGATTCCGGTGGAGATATGGGGCGGCAAAGGCGGCAACGGCTGGAAAATCCTGACCTTCAGCGGCTACTTCAAAACCAAAGGCGGTGAGCATGTGGTCTACGCCTTTATGCTGCACGGCTCGGAGCAGACCTACACCATGCCGCTGACCCGCAGCGCCTTCAAATGGATTCGCTCGGCGCTGGGCGAAATTCTGGTGGCAGGCGACGGGGGCAAGACGCTGGACGCGCCTGCCCCCCCGCCAAATCCGTAGGTTACTTCTTACCCCTAAACTACTTCTTAAAGGCCACGCCTTCGCGCCCAAACAAGCGAGTCGCCAGCAAGGTCAGCGCTCCCGCCGCCAGCACGTTGCCGCCCAAGCTGAGCAGCAGGTGGGGGCCACTGAGAGCGCCCTTGACCGTGTCTAGGATCACCAACATGCTGCCGATCAGCGGCGCGGCGTAGAGGCCCGCTCCGGTTTTGAGAAAGTCGGCGTACTGAAGCATCACGGCGGGCAAGATAATCAAGATGGTCAGCGGCGCGATGTAGGTCTGGGCTTCTTTGACCGAGCGGGCAAACAGCGACAGCGTCAGCAGCGCGGCGCTGAGCAGCAGGGCCACCGAGGCGGCGGCCAGCAGCACCGCGCCGAACCCGGCGGGGCCGAGCGCCAGCGAACCGCCAAAAGCCTGCTGAATGGCGCTTTGCGAAGCGCTTTGCCCGGCGGGTGTGAGCAGTAGCGCCAGTGGAGCGCTGAGGGATAAGCCGATCACGCTGAAGGCGGCGGCCAGCAGCCCGGTCAGGGTGGTGGCCACCAGCTTGCCCATCAGCACCGTGCTGCGCGGCGCGGGCGTGGCCAGCAGCGCTTCCAGGGTGCCGCGCTCGCGCTCTCCGGCGGTGGAGTCGGTGGCGGCGGCGGTGGCTCCGGCCAAGATGAACTGCAACATAAAAAACGGAATGATAAAGGCCAGTTGCCCGCTGCTGGCTTCGACCGCGTTGCTGGCGTTCACGGTGCTGAGCGTAATCGGCGTCAGCAGCGCCGGACTGAGCTTGAGTTCAGCCAGCTTTTTGCTCACCAGGTCTTTGTTGTAGGTCTGAACCACTGACCGGACTTTGCTGGCCGCGCCGCTCTCGGCTTTGAGGTTGCCAACTTTGTAAAAGAGTTGCAGGGTGCCGCTCTTTCCCGCCTCGCTCGGCAGAGGGGTGGTGGCCTTCAGGGCCGCGTCCACGTCTCCCTTTTGCACGGCGGCGGTGGGGTCGGTCACGCTGACAAGCCGCACGCCTTTTTCGGTTTTGCTGTCGAGGGTCAGTTGGTTTCTCAGGGCGTCCGGCAATTTGCCCACCACGCCCACCGTTTGCCGCGTCTGGGCCTGGCCGCCCAGCAAGGTGCCGAGCAGTAACGGCAGGCCCACCGTGAACAGCGGAATCAGCAGCAGCGGAATCAGGATGCTGCTGGTCAGGGTGCGCCTGTCTCTCAGGGTGGTGAGCAGTTCCTGCTTGGCAACCGTCCAGACGCTAGCCACGGAGCACCGCCTGACCGTGCTGGTTTTGTTTTTGTTCAGACAAGAGCTTGAAAAAAGCCCGTTCCAAATTGCTCTCGCCCGAATCTGCGACCAGCTCCGGCACCGTGCCGACTTTCAGCACTTCGCCGCCCGCGATGACGGCCACGCGGTCACACAGTTCCTCGACCTCGCTCATGACGTGGGTCGAGTAGACGATCAAGCGCTCACGGGTTTTGAGGGCCAGCACCAAGTCGAGTAGGATGCGGCGGGCCAGCACGTCCAGGCCGCTGGCGGCTTCGTCTAGGAGCAGCACGGGTGGGTCGTGAATCAGGGCGCGGGCCACCACGATCTTTTGTTTCATGCCCGTCGAAAAGCCGCCGGCCCGGATGTCGAGGAGGTCATGCAAGTCCAGTTGCTGGCTGAGCGTTTCGATGCGCCCATCGGTTGCGGCGCGGCTCATGCCGTACAGCGAGGCAAAATAACGCAGCGTCTCGCGCCCGGTCAGGCGGTCATGCAGGCCCATGCCGCCGTTGACGAGGCCGATACTGGCCCGCACCCGCTGAGCTTGACGCACGATATCGTACCCGTTTACGCTGGCGGTGCCGGATGTGGGGGAGAGCAGCGTGGCCAGCGTTCTGAGCAGGGTGGTCTTGCCTGCGCCGTTGGCTCCGAGTAGGCCGAAGACCTCGCCGCTGCCGGCTTCCAGCGTGATGTTTTTGAGGGCCTGAAAGTCGCCGTACGCTTTACCGAGATTTTGAATCTTGAGCATCAGTTGTTTCCCTCGTCGCTGAAAATGTCTTCGATTTTGATGCTGAACAGCCGCGCCAATTTGAAGGCGAGCGGCAAACTCGGATCGTATTTGCCGGTTTCTAGGGCGTTGACCGTTTGCCTGGACACGTCTAGCTTATCGGCCAAGTCGGCCTGAGTCAGGTTGTGCTCGGCCCTGAGCACTTTGATGCGGTTTTTCATGTGGGGCCAGACCAGTGTGAGCGAGTCATTCATCTGCCCCCCGCGCGGCCAGGTTGCCGCGAATGACAGCTGTACCATAGGCCAGCACCGCGAACACCAGCACCGTCCAGAGTGGAATGATCACGCCAATGCTGGAGCTGGCGGCAAAGACCGCTGAGGTGGCAAGCACTGTCGCCACGAAAGCGGCGGCGCAGGCCCGCTCCTGAAGCCGCTGCCCAAACTCGTCCATCTGGCGGTAGGCGCGGCGCAACAAGATGAAGATACCGAAGGGCAACACAGTCGGGAGAGCCGTCAGAAATCCGGTCAGGGCATCTGTACCATCCCCAGTTGTGCGGCTGCGGATAAGCCAAGCGAGCGCGGCAATGCCCAAGATGGTCAGGACGTAGACCGAAAGTTTGCGGAGTGTGCGTTGCACGCGGCGTTCGCGGCTGGGAAGTGGCGTGACCTGCTGTGTCTTGGTCACGCCCGCTCCCCCTTCGCCAGCACTGCGCCGCGCACCACTGCCGCCGTATACGTCAGCATGCCGAACACGTACACCGCCCACAGCGGAACAACCACGTTGGCGTAGCTTGCCACCGCGAACGCCACCATCGTGGCGACCATGCTCAGGAGGAAGGCGAAAGCGCAGGCCCGCTCCTGCTGACGCTGACCGAACTCGTCCAGCTGGCGGTAGATGCGCCAGAGCATGTAACCCATGCCCACCGGCAGTGCGGCGAGCAGGCCCAGCGACATCCCTTTGAAAAAGTCGTGGGCATGGCCCTCGGTGCGGGACTGGAGCAGCGCCACGACGATGGCAATTACCGTGATAGCTACGGCGGCACCCACCATCCCCCACATGCTTTGCCAGACGCGGCGCTCGCGCTTGGTGATTTTGGGCTTGTCTTGTCTTGTCATCATGTCTTGTCTCCTTGTCTTGATGTCTAGTTTCCTTGACTAAAGGTAAGCCTGCGCGAGCTTAATGTCAAGTGAGGTTGACATCGCACAACAAAAAAAGCCCCAGCACAGGGCCGGGGCGAAGGCGAAAGGGCCCGTTTCAGTCGTCCAAAGCCTCGAACCCTACCAGCCCGTCAAACAAGCCCCGCATCGGGAAGGCGGGAAGGCCGGTGCGGGTGCCGCCGATCGAAAAGCCCTCGGTGCTGAGCATCCGCTTTTCCATTTCGTCGCGTTCTTCCTGCGACATCTGCCCCATGCGGCTGTTGGGGCCAGTCTGCGAGCCGTGCGCGATGAGCGCGGCCTTCTTGCGCCCAGCCTGTGCCGATACGTCCATTTTCACGGCGATGGTGTTGTCGGCCACGCCGTAAATGTTGGGATCTAAATCCTGACCCATTCGCGCCAGCCCCTGCGCGGCTTCTACGCTCAGCGCACTGAAATACAGCCGCATCAGGCCGCCGCCGCCGAGGTTGCCGCTGCTAAAAAAGGCGGCGGCGGCGGCGCGGTGAATAATTAGGTGGTCAATGTGACCGTAACCGCCGTGCGGGTCGAAGGTAATCAGGATGTCGGGCTTGACTGAAGCAATCAAATCGCGGATTTTGAGTTCGGCGGTAAATGGATTGACGTTCATCAGCGCCAGCGGGTCGTCGTAGCGGGTGCGCTCATAGCGGCCCGAGTCGTGGTAATCCAGAAACACCGGATCGGGAATGCCCAGCTCGGCGGTGGCCCGCTTGAGTTCGTCTTCGCGGTGCTGGCCGAGGTCGGTGATGGTCATGTTGGGGTCGCTGATCTTACCGGCCTCGCCGCGTGTGGCGCAGGCCAGCACCACATTGACGCCCCTTTGGGCGTAGTGGGCCAGGGTGCCGCCTACGCTGAAGGCTTCGTCATCGGGATGGGCAAATACGGCCAAAATGGTGGGCTGCTGCGTCGTCATAGCACTGATTCTAGCTGGCCTGAGGGCGCTCGTTTGCGGTCAAAGCTGCTGCCTGCCCCTCTTTGCCCTGACATTCGCCGCGTATAATCCGCATTCATGTCCGCTCCCTTGCCAAAATTGCCCTTCGCCACTTCGCTCAATCAGCGCTTCAATCTCGAAGAACCTGAAATGAAAATCGCCGTGCTGTGTCATTCCGGTGCGGGCGGCTCCGGCGTGGTCGCCACTGAGCTGGGCCTGGAAGTGGCGCGGGCGGGTAACGAAGTGCACTTTGTCGGCAACGCCGTGCCGTTCCGGTTGCAGGGCAGCAGCGGCGCGAACGGGCCGTACTTTCATCAGGCCAGCGCGTTTGCTTACGCCCTGTTTGACCAGCCCTTTCCCGAACTCGCCGCCGCCAACGCCCTGACCGAAGTGATTCAGGAACACGGCGTACAGCTCACCCACGCCCACTACGCCATCCCGCACGCCAGCTCGGCGCTGCACGCCCGCAGCATCACCGGCAAAACCAAAGTCATTACCACCCTGCACGGCACCGACGTGACTTTGGTGGGCGCAGAACCGGCTTTTCGCCACACCACCCGCCACGCCATTCAGCAATCCGACGCGGTCACGGCGGTCTCGCAGTTTCTGGCCGACCTGACGCTGGAAACGCTGAACGTAGAGGTGCCGATTGAAGTGATCTACAACTTCGTCGACACTCAGCGCTTCGTTCGGGTCACCGACCCCGCCATTCGCGCCCGCTTTGCCCACCCCGACGAAGCCCTGCTGCTGCACGTCTCGAACTTCCGTCCGGTCAAGCGTGTCGAGGACGTGGTGGAAGTGTTTGCGCGGGTCGCTTCCGAGATTCCGGCGCGGCTGCTGATGGTCGGAGACGGCCCTGAGCGCAGCCGCGCCTTCGAGCTGGCCCAGCAGCTCGGGGTGATTGGCCGCGTTCACTTTCTCGGCTCGTTTCCCGACGTGCAAACCGTGATGGGCATAGCCGACCTCTTTTTGCTGCCCTCCAACAAAGAGAGTTTTGGTTTGGCAGCGCTGGAGGCCATGAGCTGCGAAGTGCCGGTGGTGGCCGCCCGCGCCGGAGGCATTCCCGAAGTGGTGGAAGACGGGGTGACGGGCCGCTTGGCCGAGGTGGGCGACGTGGACGGCATGGCGCACGCCGCGCTGGACATCCTCAAAAACCGCGAGACGTATTTGCGGATGGGGCAGGCGGGCCGCCGCGCCGCCGTGGAAAAATTCCATCCGAGTTTGATCGTGCCGCAGTATTTGGCGGCGTACCGGCGGGTGTTGGGGAAAGGCTAAAGCGCTGTCAGCAGGAGGTAAGACCATTTCTCTCTGAGGGCTGAAAAGCCGAGAAACATGACGTCCAGAACCCCCCGCTCCTGCGTGGCCGTGCTGCTCGGGAACAGGGAATAAAGCGCTGAGCAAGTCTTGGCGCTTTTTCCAGATGCTGCGACTCCCAGCTCCTTCCCGTGAATCTTTTATGGGAATTCAGTATACTTTTACACATGAAGACCGTCGGGCCATTCGTGGCCGCTCGCCCGCTCGATAGCCGTGCCAGTGGCAGCCCAGCGCGGCCTGTGGTGACGCTCCACGCGCTTGACCGCCTCACGGGGATGCCCGCACTGGTCTACTTGCTGCCGCAGTTTTTGGAGCCGCTCCAATTGCCCAACAGCCCTTCGCTGCTGCCTTACTTGGAAGCCGGACAGCAGGGCCAGCAAGCTTACCTTGCCTGTGAGTTGCCGCCGCACGCCGGGCTGGCCAGCGACCCGCTGCAAACCGCGCTCGGCGGCCTCAGGGCGCTCAATGCCTTGCACGAAGCGGGCCTGATTCACGGCGGCGTGGAGCCGTATCAGCTCTGGGAGTGGGACGGCGTGGTGCGGCTGGCCGGCGCGGGCTTGCCCTGGGGCGAGGCGGCGGGCGCACTGGCCGCGCCGGAAGGCGGCAGCAGCCCCGCCGCCGACCTCTACGCGCTGGGCGTGACCTTGCTGCGTATGGGGCCGCTGCCGGTGGGCCTGAGCGACTTGCTCAGCCCGTATCCGGCTCAGCGCCCCAGCGCCCGCGACGCGCTGGCCCGTATGAATGCTGGGCCGCCGCTGCCCAGCGAACCGGGCCCGCTGATGGTGCAAGCGCCCCTGCACCCGCGCACAGAGCCGGTTAGAGCTGAGCCGGTTATTCTGCCGCTGATCGCTGATCCGGATGAGCCAGTGGGCGCTCAAAACGCCGCCGTCCACAACCACAGCGTCCCCATTTTGAGTTGGGATGAAGTGGACATCCCTGAATCATCCCTGAGTACGCTGGGCGCGGCTGAACTGGCACCGCTAGCACAAGAGCAGCCGCCTTCTCAAACGACGCCGGAAGCTGGGCAATCCGAACTGCTCGACTTTCTGGCCGCTTTTCCCAATGGCGAAGAAGCGGCGCATTTACCAGTGGCCGGGGCAAGTCCGGTTCAAGGCGCTGATCTTCCGGCTGCCGATTCGGTGATGGCGGAATCGCTGCCAGTGGCCGGTGAAGCGCCATCTAGAGTGCCAGACGAAGCCAGCCCAGATGAAGCGCCGATTGAAAGCGTCTCCGGCACCGGAACAAGTGCAGAGCCAGCTTCCTCCGCCGTTTCGCCTGAACCGCCGCACAGCTTAGACGATTCGGCAGCGGTGCTCGAAAGTGCTGAAACGATTTTCTTGGCGTGGCCAAGCCAGCCGGAAGATGCGTCGCTCCCCGCTGAACCGCTCAGCCACGAGCCTGCGTCCGACGAACCCATGCCCACCACGCCGCAGACACCTGAGCCAGCTTCGGAACCCCACGACTCGGCAGCGGGCCAGACCATCATCCTGGCTGCTGAGCCGCCGCCTTTGAACGTGCCGAATTCAAGCGCCGCGCCGTCACCTGCCGCCGAGCTTGCAGCTTCCACCTCGACTCAGTCCGCCGCCGAGCAACCTACTGACGCCCAACCTGACCTCGGTCAACCCGACTCTATTGAGCCCAGTCGCGTGCCCACTCCTGAATCCACTCAGCCAGATGAAAGCCGCTCTGGCGACTTGCCCGCGCCCACCGCTGTTTCGCCCCGTCAACTCAGGCCCGTCAAGATTGGCTGGAGTCAGGACGGTTCGTGGCAAGTCAAGAAAGGCGCTCGGGAGGGTGGAAATCAGCTCGCGGGCGCAGGCGGCGTGGTCGGCAGTACCGTTGCGCCTGCATCCGATGCGGGTGACAGCCTGACGCCGTTCGTGCGCCAAACCTCGGCTGCGCCTGCCGCATCAGGCAGATTCAATCCGCTGTGGCTGCTGCTGTTGGTGATGGCTCTTGTGCTGGTGGTGGTGCTGGCCCGCACCGCTTTCCGGTCGAGCAGCGCTGCCCTGAGCGCTTCGGCATGCTGCACCGTTTCGGCCCGCGTGGTGGGCAGCAGCGGCCAGAGCCTCAGCGCTCCGGTGCGGGTCAGCGTCAGCAGCGCTCCGGTGGGAAGCCGCCTGAGCGCCGGAACCCTCGTCGGTCAGGCTCCCGGCCCACTGGCGCTGGACGTTCCGGGGGCTTACGCGCTCAAGGTCGAAGGTGACGGGTACGCCGCCCAAACCGTGAATGTCACGGTGCCGGCCACGCAGCCGCTGACCATTACTCTGCAGTAAAACTGGCACAAGCAAACAAACGGGGCCGCACCTTCGGATTAGTGCGGGCCCGTTCTGTGTCAGCAATCTAGCTGCTTACGGCAGGTCGAACCCGCCCATCCAGTCATGCACTTCAGCCTTGACATTTTCGCCTCTCAGCGCCCGGTCAATCAAGTTGGCGATTTTGGGCATGTCGCTTTCGAGCATGCCGCGCGTGGTCACGGCGGGCGTGCCGATGCGGATGCCGCCGCCGTGCAAAATCTTTTCGGTGTCAAACGGCAAAGTGGACTTGGAAATGGTGATGTGAACGGCGTCCAGCGCTTTGGTGGCTTTGGTGCCGTTGAGGCCCTGCGGGCGCAAATCTAAGACGAACAAGTGGTTGTCGGTGCCGCCCGACACCACCCGGTAGCCGAGAGCTTGAAACTCGGAAGCCAGCGCCTGAGCATTTTTAATGACCTGAGCGCTGTAGGTTTTGAATTCCGGCGTCAGCGCTTCGCCAAACGCGATGGCCTTGCCCGCGATCACGTGTTCCAGCGGCCCGCCCTGATGGCCCGGAAAGATGGCCCGGTCGAGCTTGGCGGCAATTTCCAGATCGCTGCTGAGCAGCAGGCCTGAGCGCGGCCCGCGCAGGGTTTTGTGGGTGGTGGTGGCGACCACGTGGGCGTGGGGCAGGGGGCTGGGATGCACGCCCGCCGCCACCAGTCCGGCGATGTGGGCAATGTCGGCAAACAAAATCGCGCCCACTTCGTCGGCAATGGCTCTGAACGCCGCGAAGTCAATGATCCGGCTGTAAGCGCTGGCACCCGCGATGATCATTTTGGGTTTGTGTTCGTGGGCGAGGCGGCGCACCTGCTCCATGTCGATCCGCTCGCTGTCCTTGTCCACCTGATAGCCGACGATCTGATAGCGCATGCCCGAAAAGTTGACGGGGGAACCGTGCGTCAGGTGTCCGCCGTGCGCCAGATCCATGCCCAGCACCGTGTCGCCCTGACTCAGCAGTGCGCCGTAGACCGCGATGTTGGCGCTGCTGCCTGAATGCGGCTGGACATTGGCCCACTCGGCCCCAAACAGCGCTTTGGCCCGCTCGATGGCCAGCGTTTCGACTTTGTCCACCACTTCGCAGCCGCCGTACCAGCGCTTGCCCGGATAGCCCTCGGCGTATTTGTTGGTGAGAATGCTGCCCACCGCTTCGCGCACGGCGGCGCTGGTAAAGTTTTCGGAGGCGATCAGTTCCAGGCCGTAGCGCTGGCGCTGGGCTTCTTCCTGAATCAGATCGAAAACGGCGGTGTCGCGCTGTCCGGCGGCGGGTCTGGCGAGGGTATCAGTCATGCTCTGAAGCGTAACACAGCCCGCCCAGCGGCGGTAAGGGACATCGGCGCTGGGCATTGGCGTGCCGGTTGAAATGGAGGCAGCCTCCTTTACACTGAGGCCGTGTTGAAGTCGGTCAAACGATCAGTCGGCGGCAGGCGCGTAGCGTGGAGCCGCCTGTTTCGCCTCGCACTGGACGTGCTGTTCACTTTCGCGTTGCCGTACGCCCTGCTCAATCCTTCTCCCTTCGGTCTGCCGGACTTGTCGCGTCCGCTGGGCAATTACGGCGTCTACGTGCTAGCCGGCGTGCTGCCGACTTTGTACATCGTCTTAGACACCATGCACCGCCGAGTGCTCAATCCCTTCGGCTTGTTTTTGCTGGCCGGAGCGCTCAGCGGCGCGGCGGTCAGTTTTCTCAAGTTAGACGGAGTGGCGTTTGCCCTCAAAGACGCCATGCATTCGGCGCTGCTGATGCTGGCCTGCGGGGTGTCGCTGCTGCTCAGGCGGCCCCTCTTCGAGTTTTTGTTTTACGGCCTCGTCTCGCCGGAAACGTCTGAGCGTAAGCGGCAACTGGGCGCAGCACTCTCGCAGCCGCAGGTGCGCTTGGCACTGGGCTGGGCGACGGCGCTGGTGGCCCTCAAAGCGGTGATGCTGGGCACCGTCAGCTATCTGGTGGCCCTCTGGTTGGTTACGCTGCCGTTTGGGGTGGCGGGCTTTAACGCTCAGGTGGCCCGCGCCCACGCCCTCACTTTTCCGGCGGCGATTGGGCTAGATATCCTGTTTTACGGCGCGGCGGGCTGGCTGACCTTGCGGGCCACCCGCCGCTTGACCGGGGGCCGTGCTTGGCCCTGGCAGGAGGGTTTCTGGCACGACCTAGAGCGCTCGACTCAACTGGAGCGGCAAAGCGCTGAGCTGTCTGAACGCTGAGCTGTCCGGCATGCTGGATTCCACCGCGCCCTGATCTGCTTTATTTACCATCTGGTCATGACCCGCGCCGCGCTCCTCGCTTTGCTGCTGCTTTCTTCGGCCCAAGCTGCTGCTCTTATTCATCTGCGTCCCTCGCTCAACGCGGCGGGTATCATCACGCATGGGCCGCGCACCCTCAAAACCGGTCAACCCAAACAGGTGGCGCTGACCTTTGACGCCGACATGACCCCCGGCATGGAAAGCGAACTTAGAAGCGGCAAAGTGAGGAGCTTTGACAATGAAACGGTGGTGCAGGCGCTGGAAGCCGCCAACGTTCCCGCCACCTTTTTTCTGACCGGCATGTGGGCGCAGGTGTATCCGGCCTCAGCGCTGGCGCTGGCTAAGCATCCCAGTTTTGAAATTGAAGACCACAGCTACGATCATCCGGGTTTCTCGCAGCCGTGCTACGGGCTGGCCAGCATTGCCGACGCCCAAAAGAGCGCCGACATCGGGCGTTCTCAGCGGGCCATCCAAACCGCCACTGGCACCACGCCTCAGTATTTCCGCTTTCCGGGAGGCTGCGCCAGCGAAAGTGATGTGCAGAAGGTGGAGGCGGCGGGCCTGACCGTGGTTCACTGGGACGTGATCGGCGGCGACGCCAACCAGAAGAGTCCTGCGGTGATCGTCAGCGACGTGCTCAGCCGCGTCAAGAGCGGCAGCATCGTGGTGCTTCACGTCAGCGGCGGCCACGCGCCCGAAACTGGCGTGGCGCTTCCGGCCATCATCAAGGGTCTGAGAGCTGAGGGGTATCAGTTGGTGACGCTCAAGACGCTGCTGGGCCGACCTTAGCGGCTATACTTTGCTTCTGCTTGCTGATCTGCCCATCAGGGCGGCGGCAAAAGGGAGAGATGCCATGCAAGAGTTACTTGAAAAATTGGCTGCGCTCCGGGAGTATCTTTGACGTTCCCGGCAAAACGCGCCGCCTCAGCGAACTTGACCGCGACCTGAGCAACCCCGACCTCTGGAACAACCCTGAACGGGCCAGAAATGTCAACCAAGAAGCGGGCGGCCTGCGCAAAATCGTAGACGCCTACACCCGCCTTCAATCCGACGCCACCGGCCTCAGCGAAATGCTGGAGATGGCCGACGCTGAAGAAATCGAGATGCTGGCCGAGGAGCAAACCCGCCTCCAGCGCGAAGTGGACGAGCTGTACCGCGAGACGCTGTTTATCATGAAGCACTCCGACGCCGCCGCCATCGTGCGGGTCAAGAGCGGCGCGGGCGGCACCGAGTCGCAAGACTGGGCCGGCATGCTCGAGCGGATGTTTATGCGCTGGGCCGAGCGGCGCGGCTACAAAGTCGAACTCTTGGATCAGCAAGACGGCGACCAAGCTGGAATTACCTCCGCCGAGTTCATCATCCGGGGCGAAAAGGCCTTCGGGATGATGGCCCCCGAAAACGGCGTTCACCGGCTGGTGCGCGTTTCACCGTTCGATTCCAACAACCGCCGCCACACCTCGTTTGCCAGTGTGGACGTGGTGCCGGAAGTGCCGGTTGAAGAAATCAACATCCACATTCCCGACTCGGACTTGCGCCGCGACGTGTTCCGTTCGCAGGGCGCGGGCGGGCAGGGCGTCAACACCACCGACTCCGCCGTCAGATTGACCCACCTTCCGACGGGTATCGCGGTGGCTTCGCAGGTCACGCGCTCGCAGATCAAAAACCACGAAATTGCCCTGCAAATCCTCAAGCAGCGCCTCTACGACGTTGAAATGCGCAAGCGCGAAGACGAAGAAGCCCAAGCACGCGGCGAGCAGAAGAAGATCGAATGGGGTTCGCAGATTCGCAGCTACGTTCTCGACAAGCAGTACGTCAAAGACCACCGTACCTCCGTGATGCGTCACGACTCCGGCGCGATTCTCGACGGCGACCTGGACGAGTTCATGTGGGCAGGCCTCGAATGGCTGGCTGGCAAGCGGGCGGCTGAGGAATTAGAGGTAGAAGAGTAAAGTTAGGGCGGGTAAATGACTGACTTTGACGCCTTGCAACGCGCCATCGGGGCGTCTTTAGGCTCACGGCAAGCTGAGGCGCGGGCCTGCGAGGCGTGTTTGACGGCGCTTTATCAGGCGCTGCGCCATGCCAATGGGCCGGGCTTGCCGCTCAACAATGTGATGATGGAACCCGCCTCCGATCTTTTTCGGAGCATCAAACCTGCGCCGCTGGGCAGTTGGCACGCGGCGTGGTTTCGGCTGGGCCTGTGTGAACTGCGTGTGCAGGTGCGGCGCGAAGGCAGCGACTTTGTGGGCGAGTACGGGCCTTCCGGCCACTTCCGAATGCATCTGCTGAGCGAAATGGAGATGCTGGGGCTGGGGCGAGAAGTGCTGAGCCAGCTTATCCGCTTGTACGACGCTGACGCGCAGGTCAGCCGCTTGAAGAATTAGCGGCGGCACAATGAACAGCGGCGCGGGCTGCGGGTGGTAGCACTTTATTTCGGTTTATTAACACTCAAGGTCACGAAGTTTGCGTATTCAGTTCATTGAGCAAGCTTTTGCTGTTCACCTGGTACGTTCTCTGTCCTACTCGAGAAAGTGACGGATACAACGCCCCAACCGCCAGCTACGAGCAGAGTACCGATCACGACAAGGCACATCATAGTTTTTTCTCGAGATGCCAGAGTGAAGACGAACGAGAAAGCTCAACTCGCGGAGCGCTTTTGGTTTTCTGTGTAGTGCCCATACTACTTTTTGTCGTCTCCACGTAGTCGCTGTTTTTGATCAGGTGAGTGAAGACACTGGATCTTGTAGATCATATGCTTAATTCATCACTCTATTTCGGTTGATTTACAGTGATGTTAATGAAATTGGTAAACTTTTTGATAGATGCGATCCCCTCTAAATCTTGGTTCCCCTTGACGGGCGTAATGCCAACGCCAAAAGTGATTTCCGGTACACCATTAAACTGATAGAGGTCAGCCCAAGTCTCATAATCTTTGCGCCAGCCGGGAGAGAAAGCTAGTGGCTCTAGAAGTGCTTGAAAGCCTTTAACGAGTTGCTCAGTCGGCGCATCTGATGTACAGCAGGAGCCATTAGGAGAATTTTCTGTAAAAGTCAGCACACTCGATAGGGTATAGTTTGAGGTCGCGCCGAGCTTCAATGGTTTTGGTTAAAGTCTGAAACGCTTCAGATGGCTGCACTATTCGTCCGTTAACAGAACCACTAGTTAGCGCAGCACCAATGGATATCGCCTGAATTTTGGGTTTCGACTTGGATGCCATACTTGATATCTGCAATCTTATGAGGTATAGACAATATATCTGAGAGATTCTAAAATATCTAATCTCAAGTCAGGTATTCAGTGTCATTTGGTACTCTCTGAGCTATTTCGGATCATTGACAGTAATAGTAATGAAGGACTGATATGGTTTAATCGCCACTGAGCCGTCAAATTCTCTATTCCCCTTGACAGCGCCAACATCTATTCCAAAGGCAGGCAACGTACCGTCTTTAAGCTGGTAGAAAGCGCCGTACACCCCATAGTCTTCGCGCCAACCATCAGTGTAAGCCTTAGCATTGAGACTATTCTCGAGCTGCTGAGCCAACCATGCAGGCTCTTTTGTTGAGCCATAACAAGCCATTCCCTTCATACCCGCTTCTTTATAAAGAGGGTAGACACTGCAATCCAATATTGTAATCTTCCCCGCGAGGCTGTCTTGAACGGTCTTTTGAATTTCTTGCAGCACTAATTCTTGACTGTTCATATTTTTTCCTCCTTTAGAGGGAGCTGTTAACATCCCTATGCCCACTCCTCCCACGGCAAGAACTCCCAAGATGAGGAAGGGGCGTATCATGGTCTGCTCTCTGGATGCCAAGAGTCCCAAACAGTTGGTAATCTAAGCAAAATTTGCGCCCGCACTGCATTCGGAATTTCAACCCCTCCGTCCCGCATCTCAACGAAGGCGCTGTCTTTCAGCGGGTAAATCGGCGGGCCGAAGCCGGTCATCATCGGATGCCGGTAATCGCTTTCGGTGGTTGGAAGCTTGAGCTGCTGACCCAACTGCTTGTCAAACTCGTTCATCGGCAGGCGTGAAGTTCCTCCGAGCAGTTTGACGGCAGCGGTTCGGAAACCCGCATAGGTCTTGCTCACCTGCGGGTCTTTGGCAAGCTGCTCCACGCTCGCCAGCATGGTGTTGTAAGCGATGTTGGCTTCAAAGACGTCCTGATACAGCCCCGCTGCCCGCATGGCCTTGACCGAAGTGGTTTGGCGCTTGGCCTCGATGTTGATGCGCGGATCGTTGGCGGTGGTGTAGTTGCCCGCCGCGACCATGCCCACGTCCTGCGGGGCTTTGGCATCCAGCGTCGCCTCGTCGCGCAGGCCCGAACGCACCAAAGTCTGCTGATCGGCGTCGTGCGCTCCACGTCCGCGCAAGTAGGTGCTGAGCATCGGCGTAACGTGGCCGGAACTGGCACGGGTCAAATCCAGACTGTCGGCCTTGAGGGTAATCGGTGGGTAAGGCCCGGCGCTGCCTTTGGCCTTGCTGACGCGGTCAAAGTAAGTGATGCTGCCCGGTAAGTCGCCGTCGCCGGAGGTCGGTACCACGTCGCCGTCGATGCGGTAATGGCGGGAAGCCACGCCCTGATTGCCGTGAGCCGCGTTGTACTTGGCGACTTTGTCCACGTCTGCTTTGGCAATGGCAGGCGACTGAAAGGTCACGACTTGACGGGTCTGGGCCATGAAGCGGGTCGCCGCGATTTGGGCCAGTGCGCCGCCGAGCGAGTGCCCGGTCAGGGTCAGCGGGCCGTATTTGGCGGCGGCCCGCATATTCACGGCGATCAGGTCGGCGTTGGCATTGATCTGGTTGTAGCCGACTTGGGCAGGCGCGAGGTCACCGATAAGGGTATCGAGCGAGCCTTCAGCGCTTTTGGGATCGCGCGGCTTAAACTGGATTCCCTCGGTGCCCCGGAAGGCGACGATGGCTCCCGGCCATTTGGCTTTGCCAGGAACCGGCGTAAAGACCCGCATCTGAAAGCCCCATTTGCCCTGAATAGCCGCCCCAGCTTGGTAACCGAAATGAGTCAGGATGTCGTGCGGATTGGCTCCCCGGCGCGGTTCTTTGGTCATATCTTGCAGGCCACTGGCCGAGTCGTTGAGGTAGCTGTAGCCCACCGCCAACTGCTCCAGAAAAGCGTCATGGGTGAGCTGCGGCTCAGAAAGAGGGTCAGGAAGTAACTTGAGCAGCCGCTCTCTGGCATTGGTATCGCGGATTCGCTCGCCCAGCACGGCATAAAGGCTCTGGCCGTAGCGACTTTGATAAGCGCTCAGCACGGCGGGAAGTTGCCCTGAGGCCCGCAATTGGTTCAACATGGGTGCCAAGCCCTGAGCGCCTTCGAGTGACGAGTAACGTGGCCCCGACCAAAAGCCTTCGTCCTTGACCAATTTCCGGGTCGAACCCAGGCGCAGATCGGCGGCATTCTCTACTCCGAGGAGCAGCGTGGCGGGCGTGCCCTGCGTAGCCTCACGCTTGGTCTGCGCTTCAATAAGGTCATGGAGTTGCTGTGCGGCCTGCGCCGGAGAGCTGGCCGCACCCTTTGAGGTATTGGCCTGCCGGGCCAGTTCCTGCTGCCGCCGCAGTTCCAAGCGGTCTAAAGGCGAGCCACTTGACTCAGGCGGCTTTGAAGCTGCGGTGTGCGCGGTAGGGAGCGGCGCAGGACTGGGTATTTTTGGCAGCGCGGGCTTGGGTGTACCGTCTTGCTTTTGCTGGAAGTCGGCCATAGTTGAGTTTACCTTTGTGCCTTGCGCTCTGAAAGTGAGCTGTCAAAATCCCATGCGGCGAGCTTAGACTGAGCTTAGCGCGAGAACTCGTCCTTAAAACTTTGCAGAACCGTCAGCCGTTGTTTGGCCGCAGCGTCCATACAGTTGGTAACGCTGACATCAGCCAAACTTCCGCCTTTGTAAAAGGTCTTATAGAGCTTGCAGTCAGCTGTTCTCGTCCTGATCCATAAGTTCTCGGCAGCTTGCAGATTTTTGAGCATGTCCGTGGCTTTTTTGTCGCTCAGTGTGGCCACGAGTTGTTGATATTCTGCGTTGAGTGCCTTTTCGGATTGCTTGAGATTTTGATCGGCGCACTTCTGCATGTCGCTAATCGTTTCCGACTTGCACACGTCAGTCTGGGCGAAAGCAGGCAGACTGAGTATCAAAGTTGCGCTCAAGACTACTGGAGAGAGGAAAGACTGGGCAGTGAGTTTCATAGCCGCTCCTTATGAATAAACCGCTTGCTGTAAAGAGCGAAGCCGCCCACTTGAAGACAACAGCGGGCGGCCAGACAAGAAGAAGAAGAACTTACTTTTGCAGATTGGTTTTGGGAGCGTCGGGTGCTGACGGAGAAGTTGCAGTGGCCAGTGGCTCAGTTTTAACGTCTGTTCTGGCTTCCGAGATCACGCTGCCAAACTGATCGGCGTGGGCTTTTTCGGCGGGCACCCTAAAATCGCGCACTGGTACGTCGCGTGAGGCGTAAGCGATGTCTCTGGCGGCTTGCTGGGCGGGGGTGAGGTGCAGATTGCCGCGCTCGTCCGCGTGGGCTTTTTCGGCTGGGGCACGGAAATCGCGAATCACCACTTCTTTGCTGGCTTTAGGCGCTTTAGGAGCTTTGCCCGCGTCTCCAGCTTGCTTGGTCAGGTTTTGGGCCAACTCCTCCAGCTTGGGCGCGATCACCCGGTCTTGCAGCAGCTTGAAGGCCAGCGTGCCGAGGGTTGCCAGTAGCGCTCCGCCAATGCTCGACGCCGGGCCTTTATGGCGGGCTTGGGCTTTTTCAAAGGCCTTGCGCTCTTTTTTGGAGAGCGTGTCGTCCACATAGATTTTCTTGGTCTTGCTGAACGAGCGCCCCAGCACCAAACCCAGCACCGCGCCGACGCCGGTGGCGATGCCCAGCATCTTCAGCGGCTCTTTTTGCATCTGCACTTGCAAGCTGGCCTGCTGGCCGAGCCGGTCGACCGAATCTTGCAGCCGCATCCGGGCTTCTTCGCGCTGGGTCATCAGTAACCTTCCTTTTTCATGTCGTCCTTGTAAGTGGGTTCAGTGCTGACGCTGATTCCGGCGGGAGCCGACTTGCTCTTGTCCGGCACATGCGGGCCCGCATCGTCGTTGCCGTGCTTCTGGTGCTGGGGATTATGGGCAACGGTACTGGACTGGGCGCTGTTGCGCTCGGCAATGCTGCCCTCGCCTGCATTTTTGCCGGCGGCCAGCGGGGCAGTCGGCACGATGTCTTCTTTGCCACCTCTGACGCCTTCCACTTTGGCTGCGCCGTGTAAATGCACTTCTTGCACGCGGCCCACTTGCTGGCCCTGCGGCACGCTGGCGCGGCCGGCCACGATGGTGTCGTCGTCACGGAGTTCGCCTGCCTGCTGGGTGTACGGCGTTTTGAGGTCGTAGCTCTCAGCGGTTTCGTCGTCCTTAACTTTGGCCGAGAGCCTGCCCAGCCCGATGACCACCAACAAGCCCGCCATGCCGAAGCTGGCCAGTGCGATAAACAGTGCGGCGGCCCAAGCCCCCAGCCCCAAGCGCATCAAGCCGTAAAACAGCGCCAGAATAATAAAAATGAGGCCCAAGGTCAGCGGCGCAGTGGCCGCCAGCAGCAGCACCACCCCAATGCCCTTTGCTTTGACCACGTCCGTGGCCCGCTTGGTCAGCACGCCCGCTTCGGTCTTGATTAAATTCACTGCGGCGTCAAAGACATCTATCAATGACCCGCCGAGACCTTTGTTCTGTTCCATGTTTACATCCTCCGTGCCAATGTTGATTTTGGTGCACCGACTTCAGCGTCACTTCAAATGCCGAGTTGGGTTCAGTCTGAAGGTGCAGCGCCCCCCGCCATCATCTGCCTAGCATAATGGCAGTATGTCTGGCTCTGGGCAACTTGAACAAAGCGTCATTGAAGGAACCGTAAACTTCTCGTCTGTGGGGAGCGCTGCGGCCCGCCCCATTTCACCGTCTGCTCGCACGCCGGCGCAGCGCAGCAACATGCTGGATCTCACCGCCCGGGGGTACGCGCTGTGGCGTGCCCACTCGCTGAGTCTGCTCACTGGCGGCCCGCTGCCGCTGAGCCGTGAGGCCGAGTATTTCCTGTCGCTGTGCCGCCCACAAGCGGGGCAGCACTGGCTTGATGTGGGCACCAGCGCCGGATTTTACGCTGGGGTGTTGGCCCGCGCCGGAGCCGAGGTGCTGGCCTGCGACATCAGCCCCGCCATGCTGCGTGAAGCGGCCAGACGTGAGCCGGACTCGCGCATTCAGTACGCTCTCCTCAACGCCGAGCACACTGGCCTGCCCGCCGAGAGTCTTGACGGTGTGAGCATCGGCGCGACCCTCAACGAAACGGCGTGTCCCCAGCAGATGTTCGCCGAAGCCCAGCGCCTGCTGCGTCCCGGTGGCCAGTTGTGGGTGATGGCTTTGGGGCGCGACGGCACTGCCAAGCAGGCGCTGCTGAGTCGGCTGGGCGGCCTGAGTTTCCCTGACGAGGCCCAGCTCGACGCCTGGCTGCCACAGATGCGCTGCGTGGACGGCTGGCGGCGCTCGAATGTGCTGTTTCGGCACTGGATCAAGCCAAATGGACAAGGCGACGTTTAAGGCTGTAAGCGTGAGCAAGTCTGTAAGCATAGGCGCTCTTTGCCGCCGGACTTTGCCTCTAGACTGCTCACCTAAGGAGGGGGACGTGAGAGAAGGCCTCAGCAGCGGCTGGACATCCAGTGGACGGACATCCAATGAACTTAGCAGCGCCTTAGAGCACTGCCGGACGCTGACCCGTCACCATTCCAAAACGTTTTACTTCGGTTCGCGTTTTTTTCCTTTGTCTCAGCGCCAAGCGGTCTGGGCGGTTTACGCTGCTTGCCGCCAGGGTGATGACATTGTCGACGAACCGGGCGGCGGCCCGGCGGTGCTGGAAGAATGGTGGGACGCCACACGCACTGCGCTGAGCGGCTCGGGTTTTTCTGCTCAGCACGCCCACCCGGTCGGCAAGGCGCTCCGCTGGGCCGCCTCGCAATACACCATTCCTGCCGAGGCCTTCTATGAGCTGTTTTTGGGCCTGCAAATGGACTTGAAGATGGACGCCAGCGGCCAACCGTGCGCCGACTTTGCCGACCTTGAACTGTATTGCCGCCGGGTCGCGGGCGTCATCGGTTTTATGATCGCGCCGATTTGCGGGTACAGCGGTGGAGAACGCACGCTCGACTATGCGCTGCGGCTGGGCCAGGCCATGCAGCTCACCAACATCTTGCGCGATGTGGGCGAAGACCTCGAGCGGGGCCGGGTGTATTTGCCGCAAACCTTGCTCGACGAGTACGGTGTGACCCGCGCCATGCTGGAAGCTGGGCAAGTCACCCCGCCTTACCGCGCCTTGATGCGCTTCCTGACCCAGCAGGCGCGGGCGTGGTACACCGAAGGCCGCGCTGGGCTGCCGTACTTGCACGGCTCAGGCCGCTTGGCGGTGACGGCCGCCGCCCGCGCTTACGAAGGCATTTTGGCCGACTTGGAAGCCAACGACTACGATAATTTCAGCCGCCGCGCCCATGTCAGCGGCCCGCGCAAACTGTTGATGCTGCCCGGCGCGTGGTGGGAAGTCAAATCGCAGCCCAAACTTGCCTAAGCCACTGGTTTTTTCTAACTTCTCCCACATACTCTGGCGGCCCAGCTTTCAACTGTGCTGACGGCCCACACGCCAGAAAGGAACTCCTATGTCCATTCCGACTTCTGCCCATTCCATCACGACTGCGCCTTCCCGCGAAGCGTTCAGCTCCCGACGCAAAACTGCTTTGATTATTGGCAGCGGCATCGGCGGGCTAAGCCTCGGCATCCGCCTTCAGAGCCTCGGCTTCGACACGACCATTTTGGAGCGTATGGACGCTCCCGGCGGACGGGCTTATCAGCGCCGGGTCAACGGCTACGTCTTCGACATGGGGCCGACGGTGATTACTGTGCCTCACTTTATCGAGGAACTGTTCGCCCTTGAGCGTGACCGCGCTCACCTGTCTGAGCCGGACTTTCCCAACGAAAACAGCGCCGAGCCGCCTTCGCACGACCACACCGCCAGATACGTCAAGCTGGTGCCGATTTCACCGTTTTACCGGATCTATTTCGACGACGGGACTTTCTTTGATTATGACGGCGACCCGGTACATACTCGCGAGCAAATCGAAACGCTGGCTCCCGAAGACCTGAGCGGCTACGAGCAATTTCAGCGCGACGCCAGAGCCATCTTTGAGCGCGGCTTTCTGGAACTCGGGTACACCCACTTCGGTGACATGCCCACCATGCTCAAGGTGGTGCCGGATCTGATGAAACTCGACGCTGTTCGCAGCCTGTTTTCATTCGTCCAGAAATACTTCAAGAACCCCAAGATGCAGCAGGTCTTTTCCTTTGAAACTCTGCTGATCGGCGGCAATCCACTGAGTGTGCCCGCCATCTACGCCATGATTCACTTTGTCGAAAAGACCTGGGGCATTCATTACGCGGTGGGCGGCACCGGCGCTTTGGTGCGCGGGATGGTGAAAAAGTTCGAGGAACTCGGCGGCACGCTGCGCTGCGAGGCGGGTGTCGGCGAAATCCTGACCGCCAAAGAAGGCCGGAAAACGGTGGCGCGTGGCGTGAAGTTGGAAGGCAGCGGCGAAGAACTCCACAGCGACATCGTAGTCAGTAACGGTGACTGGGCCAACACCTATCTCAAGCGGCTCGACAGCAAGGCCCGCAAGATCAACTCGGATACCCGCGTCAAGCTCGCGCCGCAGAGCATGAGCTTGCTGGTGATCTATTTCGGCTTCCGCGACGACCCCGCCCGCCCGCTGAGTTTGCGCCACCACAACATCATTCTGGGGCCGCGCTACGAAGAACTGCTGCGCGAAATCTTCGGGCAAAAGGTGCTGGGCAAGGATTTCAGTCAGTACCTGCACGTGCCTACCCTGACCGACCCCGATCTGGCCCCGGCAGGCCACCACGCCGCCTATACGCTGGTGCCGGTGCCGAACAACGCCAGCGGAATCGATTGGGCGACGCAGGGCCCGCGCCTCGTGGACAAGGTGCTGGAAATGCTCGACGAGCGCGGCTACATCCCCAACCTGATGGGCCGCCTGACCCACCTCGACTACGTGACGCCGGACTACTTCGAGCAGACCCTCGACAGCTATCAGGGCAACGCTTTTGGCCTTGAGCCGCTGCTGGTTCAGTCGGCCTTTTTCCGGCCCCATAACCGCTCCGAAGACGTGACCCATCTCTATTTGGTCGGTGCCAGCGCCCAGCCCGGCGCGGGTACGCCCAGCGTGATGATGTCGGCCAAGATGACGGCCCGCTTGATCGCTGATGATTTTGGTATTCATCCGTCCATCGCTGATTGAACCTTGGACGACTTACTCGGGTCATAGGTCGTGAAACGCTTTTTAATCAGGTTGCTGCTGTCTGTTGTTGTTCTGTGGGGTTTTACCGCCTTGATCAAAAGCCAGATCACCCCTCAAGCTTCGCAAGAGATGCAAACGCTTGAAAGACTGACTCGGGACTTCTATCAACCCGGTAAGATAGAAGTCTATCAAACGAGCTGGAATGTGAATCACACCAAGCTGTGCGGCTCGCTCGATTAAAAAGCGAAAGAGGCAGCACGGTTCAACCCCGAGTCGCAACAGGTCTTCAGAGACTCTTTTACTCCGTATGTTTCTCTTGCATGGAGGAGGATGAGGGGTGGGATGAAGAACAAAGTCCTACTCAATATTCACGACGCCGTGAATTTGAAGCGCAACCGCAAGGCCGTATTCTTCGTCACTGAGGACAAGAGAAATGTCTTCGCAACGGATAGAAAAAGCTGGAGTTTTTGTTCCTTTCGGTTGGCTCAATCTCTCACCTTACCGGAACCGGTCAAGGGAAGAATATTCAAGTTCTCTTGGTAGAGGCAGTCTCTTCAGCGGCTTCCGAGCTGATCTGAACTGGGATGCACACCTCAACATTCAGGTTTGCATGAAGGCCGAGAGGAAAATACGCTGGAGACAAGTGTCGGCTGGGCGCGGCCCCAGCAAGCCCTTGACCAAAAAGAGTTGGGCTTTATCTCACCAGTCTCAAACGGTTTTGTGTAAAAATAACAGAGTTGCGCCCAGCTCAAAAAACTGATGGCAGGACATTTGAAGTACACCTTATTGAGCGACGCACTGAACCCATTTGGAGAACCACACTATAGCGCACCTTGCCTCTGGAGGCTCAATGTTTAACCCACCTACCGTCGAAGACCTGCAAGAAACCCGCCGCGCCAACGAAAAACTGGTGCTGGCTGCGCTGGACAGCAAACCAGAGTGGGTCGAGACGGAACTCGCCAAAACCACCAGCTTGGCGCTCTCGCACCTACGTGCGGCGCTGGCCAGCTTGCTCGACCAAGGCCGGGTGCGCCGCTTGCCCGGTACCGGTACCCGCGCCGTGTACGGTCTGGCCGATCCGGGCCTCGCCGACGTGCCCGCCACCCCGCTGACGGCGGACGCCAAGAAAATCCGCGACTACCTCGAAGGCCGCGCCGACAGCGCCCTGCACATGGCCGATCAGCTCCGCATGACCCGCGAAGACATCATGGTGGCCCTGAGCTTGCTCAACGCCCACAAGCAGATCACCTGCACCTTTGTCGGCAGTCTGGTGGTCTTCCGCCTGCGCGAGGCTCAGGCCCTGATCGACCAAAAAGACAACAAGAAAAAGCAAGTGGCCTAAAGCCTCCTGCGCTTTCCTGAGCGGCTCTCCCCATCTGGGCGGGCCGCTTTTTTTGGCTGAGGAGCAATGCCGAGACGCCCCCTTTGCGGATAGGCGGCCTTTCGTCACATCCGCGCCCATCCAGACCCGGCAAATGCGGCAGACTGAGCGGCAATGCGTTTAACTCTCCTCGGCTCAACTGGTTCTATCGGCACGCAAACGCTGGACGTGGCCCGTGAACGCGGCGACACGCTGGTGGCGCTGGCAGCGGGTAAAAACCTTGACCTCCTCGAAGCCCAAGTCCGCGAATTTCGCCCCGCTCTGGTCAGCGTAGATGAAGCGGTGCTCAGCGAAGCCAGACAGCGCTTCGGTTCGCTCGCCCGCGTGATCGCCGACGAACGCGAAGTGGCTGTCCAAACGGCGGAGGTCTGTGTCAATGCCATGAGCGGCCTCAAAGGCCTTGCGCCCACCCGCGCCGCGCTGGAAGCGGGCAGGGCGGTGGCGCTGGCGACCAAAGAAGCCATGGTGATCAGCCACCACCTGATCTGGGAAGCGGCCGAGCGCGGTGGCGGGCGGATCGTGCCGGTGGACTCCGAACACACCGGCATTTATCAAGCGCTGGCGGGCGAAAACATGGACGACGTCGCCGAGCTGATTCTCACGGCCTCGGGCGGCCCGTTTCGGCAAGGCCCCGCTGACCTGAACCAGGTCACTCCGGCGCAGGCCCTCAAACACCCGTCGTGGAGCATGGGCCGCAAAATCACCATCGATTCGGCCACTCTCTTTAACAAGGGGCTCGAAGTCATGGAAGCCGCCAGCTTGTACGGCGTGAATGTGGAAAAGGTGGGCGTGCTGGTGCATCCGCAGAGCATCGTTCACGCGCTGGTGCGCTTTTGCGACGGCAGCCTCAAGGCCCAGCTCGGCCCCACCGACATGCGCCTGTCCATCGCCTACGCCATCGACGCCGCTCCCACAGGGATGCGCGGCCCCGGCGACGTGCGCGGGGCGCGGCGCAGGGGAGAGGTCGCGGGTCACCTCGGCTTTCACCTGAATGGCCAACTCGAATTTGCCGACCCTGACTTGGAGCGCTTTCCCTGTCTGGCACTGGCTTACCGGGCGGGTGTGGCGGGCGGCTTACTTCCCACTGCCCTCAACGCCGCCGACGAAGTGGCGGTGGAGGCCTTTTTGAGTGGTCAGCTCAGCTTTTTGGGGATCGCCCGCGTTCTCGAAACTGTGCTGGACGAAACCCCCAATGGAACACTGACTTGGGACACCCTCGCCGAAACCGATGCTTGGGCGCGGCGGCGAACCGGCGAACTCATTCACGCTGGAACACTGAACAACCGAACACTGAAACCAGAGGTCAACCTATGAATTTCTTGCAAGGCATTGCCTCGGCCCTCACGCCCGCCGGACTGATCTGGACGCTGCTGATCATCACGGTCGCCACCTTCTTGCACGAGCTGGCGCACTACGCCCTCGCCCGCTGGCAAGGCGTCAAGGTCAATTCGTTTTCTATCGGCATGGGGCCGGTGCTGGTCAAGCAGATGTGGCGCGGCACCGAGTGGCGGCTGAGCTTGCTGCCCATCGGCGGCTACGTGGAAATCGACGGCATGGCCCCTGATCTAGAGGACGGCACGGCCCGTGCGCCGACGCGGGGATTTGCGGCGCTCAGTCCGCTCGGCAAAATCGCGGTGTTGCTGGCCGGGCCGGTCATGAATTTGCTGGTGGCGTTTTTGATCATCACTGCCACCCTCAGCGCCAACGGCCTGACTACCCCGATCGAGAGTCAAATCACTATTTCGCAGGTTCTGCCCAACTCGAAGGCTGAGGAGCTGGGCCTCAAAGCGGGCGACACCATCACTGCTATTGACGGCTCAGCCTTGCCGCAAAGCTACCGTGAGGCCGGCCAAGATAAACCCGGCTGGCAGCGCCTCGCCTCGGTGCTGGGCGTCAGCGGAGCGCACCGCCTGACTATCGAGCGCAGTGGGCAGACTTTGCAGGTGCCGTTTGACTGGACGGCCAAAGTCGGCGGCGTGCAGCAAAAGCTGGGCGTGGCGTATGGGCCGGGCCAAAAGGTCACGCCGCTGAGCTTGCCTGGGGCCGCCGTACAGTCCGGCAAAGTGCTGGTGGGTGCTGTGCCGCAGGTACTGAACGCCTTCAAGAACTTGTTCGTCCGCTTCTTTACTCTCAACCTTAAAACCGATGAAGGCGTGGTCGGGCCAGTTGGCACCGTGCAGGTGGTGTCGCAAGCGGCCAGTCTCGGCGGATGGACGCTGCTGGGCATCGCGGCGGCGATCAATCTCAGCCTCGGTTTTTTCAACTTGCTGCCGATTCCGGGTTTAGACGGTGGCCGCATTTTGCTGGTCTTGGTCGGCGTGCTGCGGGGCCGTCCCCTGACCTTCGCGCAGGAGCAGGCGGTGACGGTGGCAGGCTTTGGGCTGGTTATGCTGCTGACGGCATTCGTATTGGTGCGCGATTTGGCACGCTTTTTCTGAGCAGTTGATGCTCGGCCGACAGTTCAACTCACCAGAAATCCGTGTGCCGGGAGAAACATTCCTCGCACGCGGATTTTCGTAAGTGGCCCTGAAAAGACTTCCAATAAAAAAGGCCGTCCCCGAAGAGACGGCCTTCATGTTTCAGCGCTGGCTTAAGCTTTGCCGACGCTGCCCAGCACCCGCATTTTGTGCTCGATGACTTGGCTCATCACTTCGCGGGCGGGGCCAAAGATTTTGCGGGGATCGAATTCTTTGGGGTTGGCGTGCAGCACTTCTCTAATGCCCACCGTGCTGGCGAGGCGCAAATCGGTGTCCACATTGACCTTGGCGATGCCGTGCTGGCAGGCTTGGCGCAAATCGTCGTCGTCGATGCCCGCCGCTTCACCGATGTCGCCGCCCGCTGCCCGGAAACGCGCAATGATGTCGGCTGGCACGCCACTGGAGCCGTGCGCCACCAAAGGAATGCTGGTCATCTCTCCGATTTTGGCAATGCGGGCCTGATCGATGTAGGGGCGGCCTTTGCCTTTGAAAGCCCCGTGCGAAGTGCCGATGGCAATGGCGAGGTAATCGGTGCCTGTCTGCTCGATGAACTGCACCGCTTCTTCAGGATCGGTCAGGAAGGCGTCTTTTTCGTCCACGATGATGTTTTCTTCGATGCCGCCGAGCCTGCCGAGTTCGGATTCCACCGAGATTCCCATGGCGTGCGCGGCTTCCACGACGCGGCGGGTTTCGGCCACGTTGTCTTCAAAGTTGTGGTGCGAGGCGTCGATCATCACCGAGGTAAAGCCCATCCGAATGGCGTTGAGGGCGCTGGCGTAGCTGCTGCCGTGATCGAGGTGCAGGGCCACCGGCACGCTGGCGCGGTTGGCGAGGTCTTTGACGATGTTGGCCAAATCTTGCCCGCCGTACTTGATGGCCCCTTCGCTCATCTGCACGATCACCGGCGAGCGCAGCTTCTCGGCAGTGTGAATAATCGCTTGGGTGATTTCCATGTTGTTGGTGTTGAACGCGCCGACGCCGTATTTGCCAGCGCGGGCGGGCACCAAGATAGCTGAACCGGTAACGAGCATGTGTGTTTCCTCCTGAAAGAAAGCGGGGGGGTGAGCCAAAGGTTGCGCCCAACACCATAGCAAGTGCGGCGCTTGAGGTTGGCGAGTGATATAGGCGGCCCCACCCGCCGGGCTATGCGAGATAACCGGAAGCAGGCAAGCACGGCGGCTTGGCCTTCTCAGGCGGCAGGGGAGTACCATGCAGCATGACGACTCTTGATACTCCAGCCAGCGATCAAGCGCAGCAACAAACCAAGGCCGCCCTCTGGAACGACGCTTTTTGGAAGTCGCGTTTGAGTGACCGCGCCCAGAGCATGACCGCCAGCGCCATCCGCGAAATTCTGAAAATCACCCAGGAACCCAGCGTGATTTCGTTCGCGGGCGGCCTCCCCGCACCGGAGCTGTTTCCGATGGAAGCCATCAAGCGGGCCTTTGACACGGTGATGGAAAAGTACGGCCCCGCTTCGATGCAGTATTCCACCACCGAAGGCCACCTGCCGCTGCGCGAGTGGATCGCTGGGCAGCAGGGTGTTCCCGCCGACCGGGTGCAGATCATGACTGGCAGCCAGCAGGGTCTGGATTTGCTCGGCAAAGTGCTGATCTCCGAGGGCGACGTGGTGCTGGTCGAGAGCCCGACCTATCTGGGGGCCTTGCAGAGCTTTCAGCCGTATCTGCCGCGCTACGTGGAAATGCCCACAGACGAGCACGGCATCGATATAGACGCGCTTGAGGCCCTGCTCAAAACAACCAAGGCCAAGCTGCTCTACGCCGTGCCGAATTTCCAAAACCCAACGGGCCGCAGCCTCAGCCTGGAGCGCCGCGAACGCCTCGTCGAACTGACCAATCAGCACGGCGTCATCGTGATTGAAGACGATCCTTACGGCAAACTGCGCTTTACCGGCGTAGAATTGCCGAGTTTGTACCACATTGCGCTACGCAATGCAGGCGGCGATCATGATAAAGTCAACGTCATTTATTCGTCGAGCTTTTCCAAGACGTTGGTGCCGGGTCTGCGCGACGCTTGGGTGCAGGCGTCCATGCCGATCATTCAAAAGCTGATTCAGGCCAAACAGGGCGCCGATCTTCATACGCCGACCCTCAATCAAATGATCGTGGCCGAGTTGGTTGAAGATACCTTGCCCAAGCAAATTGAAATCGTCAAAAAAGCGTACGGCGAACGGGCCAAGTATATGCTTTCGCAAATCGGTCAGCATTTTCCGGAGGGCGCACACTACACCGTACCGGAAGGTGGGATGTTTTTGTGGATAACATTGCCTGAAAGCGTCAACACGGTCACTTTGCTGAGTGAGGCGGTCAAGCGCAAAGTCGCCTACGTGCCGGGCAGCCCCTTCTTTGCCCTCGGCGGTGGCGAAAACACCTTGCGTCTGAGCTATTCCAGCGCCAACCCTGAGCAGATTGAGCGCGGCATGAAAGCGCTGGGCGAGACTTTCGCGGAAGCGCTATCGAAATAAAAGGAAGTGACGCGCAGTCGGCGGTGAGAGGTTAAAAAGCCTACCCGTCAAGACCCGCAACAACCCAAGAGCTTGGCCCACTTTGAACAGAGAAGTGGGCCGAGTTTGTTGCTGTTTTGTCTCTCCACTGACTTCTGACTGTTCTCCTTCCTGTATCCTGCGGTCACTGTGAGCGACACGGCCAGCCAGTCAAATGCGGATCAGCCCGCTTCTCCTCTTCCTGAAGGAGGCGACTTCAAGGCCCGGATGCGGCTGCTGGCCCGTCAGTACGCTGCCGATCTGCCCGCGCTGGATACCCACAGCCTCATGGACGGCGCACTCCTGCAAGCGGCGGGGGTGCGGCTGGAGTTCATGCCGATGGGTGAGCGCGACGGGGCTTACGACCCCGAAAACAAAGTCGTGCTCATCAACTCGCTCGCGCGCCCAGAGCGGCAACGCTTCACGCTGGCCCACGAGATCAGCCACGCGCTGCTGCTGAGTGACGATGACCTGCTCAGCGACCTGCACGACCAGTATGACGGTGAGCGGCTGGAAATGATGATCGAGACGCTGTGCAACGTGGGCGCGGCGGGCATTTTGATTTCGGACACGCTGATGAACGATGTCCTGACACGCTTTGGCCCCAGCGGGCGGGCGCTTCACGAGTTGGTCAGGCGGGCCGATGTCAGCGGCAGTGCGGCGCTCTACGCCTTACTGGAAGCGGCCAGCGGGCAAATCCTTTTGGTGGTGTGTGCCGTTACGGGGCGGGGCGAGGCCAAGCAGCTCACGGTCAGGGCCAGCGGCGCAACCGAAAGCGTCAAATACCCGCTCAGGCCCGGCACGCCGATTCCCGACGAGCATCCCATTCAAATTGCCCTGGAAACGGGCCTGGAGATCAGCGCCAAAAGCTACGTGCCGTTTCGTTCGGGGCGCAAGATGCCTGCTTGGGTGGACGTGTATCCAGACGGCAATGGGCGGCGGGTGTTCGCCAGTTTCAACCTTGATCCGGCGCGTTTCGGCGGCGAGTGATCCAGCGGCAAGCAGTACAGCGGTGGGTGGACGGCGACAGCTGGACGGCGCGGCGCGGCCCACAAACCCCCGCTGAGCACAGTCTGACCAGCCAAGATCCCGACGGCGAAGACCACGCCCGCGTCATCCACAGTTACGCTTTTCGCCGCCTGCAAGGCAAAACGCAGGTGCTGGGCATTTTTGGCGCGGAGAGCGGCGACTTTTACCGTACCCGCCTGACCCACAGCTTGGAGGTGGCCGAACTGGGCCGCGCCATGCTGGGTCAGTTGCAGCGCCGCGCCGCCGTGCAGAGTGCCGACTGGGCCGCCGTATTGCCCAGCCGCACTTTGCTGGCCAATATCTGCCTCGCCCACGACCTCGGCCACCCGCCCTTCGGCCACGCGGGGGAGCGCACTTTGGACGCGGCCATGCGCGGGCTGGGCGTCCCTGATCTGGGCGGTTTTGAAGCCAACGGGCAGACGCTGCGTCTGCTGAGTCACCTCGAAATCGGGCCGGAACAAGGCGACTACGGCCTTAACCTGACCCGCCGGGCGCTGCTGGGGGTGCTGAAATATCCAGTGGCTTATTCGGCAGCCGTCCACTCCGGCGCTCGCCCGCCCAAGTGCTACCTCGACACCGAACAAAAGGTGGTCGACTGGATTTTGACTCCGCTGAGCGAGTCGGGCCGTGCCGCTTTCACCGCGCTGGGTGGGCGCGAGCGCAGCTTCGATTGCCGCTTGATGGAACTGGCCGATGACGCAGCCTACGGCGTCTACGACTTGGAAGACGGCGTGAACCTTCACTTGCTGGAGCGCGGCGCTTGGGACGCGCTGGCCGCCCATATGCCTGAACTTAGCCAAGTGCCGCAGCTTCCCAGTTGGGCCAATCTGGTTTTCAGCGCTGACGAGGCCGAGCGCAAACGCGGCGTCGCGGCCCTCTCGCGGGCGCTCGTGACCGGCATAGACGTCAAATGGCAGGGCCGTTTTGACGAGCCGCTGCTGGATTTGTGGGCTGCCTTCACGCCCGCCGCCGCCGCCTTGCAACACTTCCTAACCCGCTTGGTGTGGGAACAAGTCATCGACACCCCGCAGGTGCGCGGGCCGGAAGCCGGAGCGTGTCAGCAGCTTCTGGCGCTATTTGAAGCGGCCCAAGCCGAGCCGCTGCGCTGGCTGGGAGCCGAGTCGCGCAGGCGCTTGGCCGGAGCTGAAGGCGCGGCGGAGCGGGCGAGGGTGGTTTGCGATTACGTGGCGGGCATGACCGATCTTTTCGCGCTGCGTCAAGCGGGGCGGCTGGGCTGAGGAGGCAGTGAGGGGGAAGTTTCCCCATATCTCACCCCCAATGAATCCGTCATCAGTTCCAGCTGAGCGCTTCCTCACCGCCAGCCCTTAAAATGCTCGCTATGCGCCGCTTCGCCTTTGTTCTGTTGCCCTTTCTGGCACTCCCCGCCTTAGCCGATTCCTGCGACGGCGGCATCAAGCCGATGCAGCCCAACTGGATCTGGACTTACCGCGACACCGACAAAGACGGCGTGGAATTTTATGAGATGCGCCGCGCCCTGACGGCCAGTGGCTACACCGACACCTACACCACTTCCGGCAAGCCGCCCGCGCCGCAGAGCTTCAAGTGTGACAACGGCGCACAGATCAACATCACCGCGCCCAGTATTGGCGGAGCTGAAATTACTAAACTGGTGGTCACGGGCGTCAGTTTTCCTGCGCCTGCCAACTGGAAAACCGGCTACGCCTGGCAGTACATCATGAACTTGCAAGGCCGCAAATCCGGTTTTAATGCCAAGGCCGCCATTACCTTTGATTACCGTATCGTGGGCCGCGAAAAAGTCAGCGTGGCCGCCGGAACCTTTGATGCGTGGAAAGTGGAGATGAACGGCAACGTGGACGCCCGCGTGGCCGTGCTGCCAATTCGCCAGAAGTTCTCCGAAACGCAGTGGATCGCTGAGGGCGTCGGTATTGTCAAGATCGTGCGGGCCAACAGCAGCTCAGAACTCGCCTCACTCAAAAAGCAGTGACCCAGAGGCCAAGCTGAGCAACGCTGAATGAAGAACCGGGGCAGGCCTGCTCCAAGTGTTAGCTTAAGCGCATGACACAACCAGACGCTGCTCCTGAAATGCCCAAACTCAAACCCGGCGACGCCTTTCCCGCTTTCAGCTTGCCCGACGCCCACAACCAACTGCACAGCCTCAGCGACTCGGCGGGCCAATATCTGGTGCTGTATGTCTACCCCAAAGACAACACCCCAGGCTGCACCAAAGAAGCCTGCGATTTCCGCGACAACATGGCCCTCAAGCAGCACGGCGCACAGGTGCTGGGCCTCAGCATGGACGACGCCGAGAGCCACGCCTCTTTCGCCGCCGAACACAGCTTGCCGTTTGCGCTGCTGTCCGATCCCAGCGCCGAGTTTCTCAAATCGATCGGCGCTTACGGCACCAAAAACATGTACGGCAAAGTTTCCCAGGGCGTCAAGCGCACCACCTTTTTGATCGGCCCAGACGGAAAACTCGTCAAGGCCTGGTATGCCGTTAGCGTGGACGGCCACTCGGACGCGGTCGTCAAGGCCATCGAAGCCGACCAAGCGCGGGCCTGAGATGTCACCCGATTTGGAAGTTCTCAAAAAAGAAGCCGCCATCCGCGCCGTTTCGCTGATCGAAAGCGGAATGCATCTGGGCCTCGGCACGGGCAGCACCGCCAAGTACGCCATCGAAGAACTGGGCCGCAAAGTGGCGGCGGGCGAGCTGTCGAATCTGACCTGTGTGGCGACCAGTCAGGCCAGTGACGTGCTGGCCCGCTCGCTGGGGCTGGACGTCGGGCCGCTGACGCCGCAAGCGTTTGACATTGCCATAGACGGAGCCGACGAAATCGCGCCCAACCTAGATTTGATCAAGGGCCTTGGCGGAGCGCTGGTGCGTGAAAAGCTGGTGGAAGTCCAAGCCAAGCGCCTGATTATCATTGCCGATCACACCAAACTGGTGCAGACTTTGGGCCAAAAAGCGCCGCTGCCGATTGAAGTCTTGCCGTTCGGCGTAGACAGCACGCTGGAGCGCCTCAAAGGATTGGGCGCGGTGGGCGAGTTGCGCCGTCAATCGGGTGAGCTGTACATCACTGACAATGGCAATCTGATTTTCGATGCCCGCTTTGCTGGTCAAGACTTGGCGGAGTTAGAACGCACCCTCAAAGGCACTTTGGGCGTGGTAGAAACCGGACTTTTCCTCAACATGGCTGAGCGTGCGTTCGTGGCTGCGCCGGAGGGCGTGCGTGAGGTGGTGCGTTAAGTAAGTCTCAATCTTATTCACTCCCGTTTGATAAACGCTTCACAATGGGTCATGGACGTTCAAACCCAGATTGACCAAACACCCTTTCCGGACGGTACGCAAGTCAGCAGTTACGAGGAAATGGAAGGCCGCGTGTTCCGGATTCGCCAGCGATCAGGTGAAGTGCGCCGAGGTTTGGAGATTTTGTTGACTGATGAAGCGGCCCAGAGGTACGGCGAAGAACCGATGGTCGCCACTGTGTTGCAGCAGCTTCAAAAGCATGCTGAAGCAGGTCTGCCTGTCTTGGAAGCGGGCAAAGAATACGAGCGCTTGGTGTTTGTGGGCGACTGACAGCGCAGAGGTGTGCGGCACTCAACTGTCTCTTAACACTCAGTAAACTTGACATGACCACACTCAAGTCCGAGAATAGAGGGACTTGAGGAGGTTTTCTTGAATCCCGAACACTTCACAGAATCATCCGTGCAGGCCATCGCCGAAGCGCAAAAGCAGGCTCAGGCGGCGGGCCACCAAACCCTGACGACTTGGCATGTGCTCTCCGCGCTGCTGGACAATGACGTGGCATCCCGGCTTCTGACCCAAGCGGGCGGCGACCTGAGTGCCGTGCGCCGAGACTTGGAGCGCGAACTCGGCAAGTTGCCCCGCGTGCAAGGCGGCGAGGGGCAGACGTACCTCGATCCTGCTCTGGCCCGCGCTTTTACCAAAGCCCACGACATTGCCAAAAGCATGGGCGACAGCTTCGTGGCTCCCGACGCGCTGTTCATAGCGCTCAGGGGCGAGATCAAAAATCAGGTTTTGCCCAGCGCCGCAGAGCTGACAGCGGCGGCGACGGCGGGCCGCAAAGGAAAAACTGTGACCAACAAAACCAGCGATCAGCAATTTGAAGCGCTCGAAAAATACGGCACCGATTTGACCCAGCGGGCCAGGGACGGCAAGTTCGACCCGGTGATTGGCCGCGATGAGGAAATTCGCCGCGCCATGCAGATTCTGCTGCGCCGCACCAAAAACAACCCTGTCTTAATTGGTGAACCGGGTGTCGGCAAAACCGCCATCGCTGAGGGTTTGGCCATGCGAATCGTCAAAGGTGACGTGCCGGAAGGGCTGAAAAACAAAAAGATCATCGGCCTCGACATGGGTAGTTTGCTGGCGGGCGCAAAGTTCAGAGGCGAATTTGAAGAGCGTTTGCGCGGCGTGATCGATGAAGTGGTGGCCTCGGCAGGCGAGATTATTTTGTTCGTGGATGAGCTGCACACCATCGTCGGCGCGGGCAAAACCGAGGGCAGCCCTGACGCGGGCAATATGCTCAAGCCAGCGCTGGCACGCGGTGAGCTGCACCTGATCGGCGCGACGACGCTGGACGAATACCGCGAAATTGAAAAAGACCCCGCCCTTGAGCGCCGTTTCCAGCCGGTGTTCGTCGATGAACCGAGCGTGGAAGACACCATTTCGATTTTGCGCGGCATCAAAGAGCGGTATCAAGTCCACCACAACGTAGAAATTACCGATCCTGCTCTGGTGGCGGCGGCGCAGCTGTCTCACCGTTATATCGCAGATCGCCAGTTGCCCGATAAAGCCATTGACCTCATAGACGAGTCGGCGGCCCGTTTAAGAATGGCACTTGAATCGAGCCCAGAGCGGATTGATCAATTAGACCGCCGCAAACTGCAACTTGAAATCGAGCGGGAAGCCCTCAAGCGCGAGAAAGATCAGGATTCACAAAACCGCCTCCTCGATATTGAAGCGCAGCTGGGAACCATCACCGACGAGTTGACTGAAGTGCGGGGCCGCTGGGAAGCCGAGCGCGGCGAAATTGCCCAGCTCCGCGAGAAGCGTGAATCGCTGGACGCCGTGCGAACGGACATCGAGCGGGCACGCCGCGACTATGACCTTCAAAAAGCCGCCGAGTTGGAATACGGCACGCTGCCGCAACTCGAAAAAGATGTGCAAGAGCTGGAACGCAAGCTCAAGGGCGCGGAATTTGCCCACATGGAAGTCACTGAAGACGACATTGCCGCTGTGGTCAGCCGCTGGACAGGCATTCCGGTCAACAAGCTGATGGAAGGCGAGCGCGAGAAACTGCTCAAGCTGGAAGAAGAACTTCACCAGCACGTCATCGGCCAAGACCGGGCCATCGTCAGTGTGTCGGATGCCATTCGCCGCTCGCGGGCAGGCCTCAGCGACCCCAACCGGCCCATTGGCAGCTTCATGTTTCTGGGGCCGACCGGCGTGGGCAAAACCGAGCTGGCCAAAGCGCTGGCCGAGTATTTATTCGACTCACCCGACTCGATGGTGCGGCTGGACATGTCCGAGTACATGGAGAAATTCAGCGTGCAGCGCCTGATCGGAGCGCCTCCCGGTTACGTGGGCTACGAGGAAGGCGGCCAGCTTACCGAAGCCGTGCGCCGCCGCCCGTATGCCGTGCTGCTCTTCGACGAAATTGAAAAGGCCCATCCTGACGTCTTTAACGTGCTGTTGCAAGTGCTCGACGATGGCCGCCTGACCGACGGGCAAGGCCGCACGGTGGACTTCCGTAACACCCTGATCATCATGACCAGCAACACTGGTTCGCCGCTGATTCTGGAAATGCAGGCACGTGGCGACGACGCCGAAGACATCCGCGACGCTGTGATGGGCGCACTCCAGCAAAATTTTCGCCCGGAGTTTCTCAACCGCGTGGACGACATTATCGTGTTCGACGCACTGACGCCCACCGATCTGCGCCGCATCGTGGAAATCCAGCTGGGTGGCCTGCGCCGCCGCCTCGCTGAGCGGCGCGTGAGTCTCAACCTGACCTCCGCCGCCCTCGACAAGCTGGCCCATGACGGCTACGATCCAGCTTTTGGCGCTCGGCCCCTCAAACGGGTGATTGCCCGCCAGATTGAAACGCCACTGGCCAAAGAGATTCTGGCTGGACAAGTGCCGGACAACAGCAGCCTGAATATCGATTATGACGGCGAGCGCTTTGGGTTTGGGGTGGGGGCTTTGAACTGAGCGAGTAAACTAAACCGCCGCTTCCAGAAACGGAAGCGGCGGTTTAGTTTACTCTGTTGAGAATGACCGTCTATTTTATGGTGAGAGGATATCAATTTGACCCAGATCATTTTCTGGAACGCAGTGGGTTGACCCATCCCACAATGCATATCTGGCGTAAAGGTCAGAAAAGTTTACCATCAGGACGGATATTTGAGTTCTCTGGCCTCAGTCTGGAGGCGAGTGAAGCTCACAACGAAAGCTTTAACGATCAGGTGATTAATACTGTGGCCTTTCTCAAAGAGCAGAGCAAGGCTTTGAGCCACTTGTTGACTTTGAATCAGGACATCTCCACCGTTTTTGAATTCTGTATCGAGGATAGAGATGTGCGACTTCAGACTGAAAATTTGCCACCCGAACTCCTGCGGCTCGCTGGAAATTTGAACATTGGAATTGACGTCACTCGGTCTTCCTGATCTGAAGCCAAGAAGGAAGGGGAGTTACAGATTCCAGTTTCATCTATTCTCCTTCATAAAAGCATCTCAAGCCAAAGCCATTCTGGAATCCGCATTTTTTCTATTCTCTTTGGTTGGGCTTCGCAGCTATTTCATGATCGTTCGACCGAAATTCATGATATCTAGCCTTACTGTTGAATCTTCAGAGGCAGGTTGCTAGAGTAAGAAAATGATGAGAATAATAAAATTGGGTTTGGCGAGTGCGCTCACGCTGAGTTTGGCGGCGTGTGGAAGCGGCATTGTCAAGCCCGATGACGGAACATTGGAGGCCACTGCCGTCACGCCTTCCGGCATTTACGCGTTCAACTGTCATCCGACAGGACAAGGCGGCGGGCCTGTGGAGATCAATGACGATATGAGCTTTTCTTGTTCCAGCGCCGATGCTAAAGCCAATTTGACCGTTTTACTGAAGAAAACGACCTCCACTGTTGAGGAAAAATCGGTAACGAAGCGCAGTATCAGCGTCGTGCTGCTCATCTACGGGCCGCCTGCCGTGAATTACGCTGCCTTGGATGAGAACGCTTCTTATGGCGGTGTTCTTAATCGGAGTTTAAGTGGTAGCTTCACAGCAACTCCGACCAAAGGAATTACTATCAAAGGAAAATTCAATTTCAGTGCTGATTGATCCAAAAAAGCGGCCCCCGCTCAAATGCAGGGGCCACTTTAAATTGAACCTTAAGCCGTGGCTAGGTCTTTTTCCACGCCGAACATGCCCATATCCACGTCCAACGACTCGCCGCCCGCTTTGATGGTGGCCGAGAGCATTTTGGTTTCAGGGAAGAGTTTGTCGAAGTAGAATTTGGCCGTTTGCAGCTTGGCCTTGTAGAAGCCGTCCTTGTCTTTGCCCGCTTTTATGGCGTCCAGCGCAACTTTGGCCATCTTGACCCACAAGAAGGCGTAGGTTACGTGGCCCATGTAGCGCAGGTAATCCACGGCGGCGGCGTTGGCTTCATCCGGGTTTTGCATGGCTTTTTGGCCGATCACCATCGTCAGGGTGGCGATTTGTCCGGCGGCTTTGCCGAGTTGGTCGGCGTAGCCTTGCAGTTCCTCGTCGTCCGCGACTTCATTGACCAGCGCTTCGACCTGCGAGGCCAGTCCCTGCAACTTCTTGCCGCCGTCCATCAGCACTTTGCGGCCCAGCAAATCCAGCGCCTGAATGCTGTTGGTGCCTTCGTAGATCATGCCGATGCGGGCGTCACGGACATACTGCTCCATGCCCCATTCGCGGATGTAGCCGTGTCCGCCGAAGACCTGCTGGCTTTGCACAGCGATGTTAAAGCCGTTGTCGGTCATAAAGGCTTTGGCAACGGGCGTCAGCAGCGCCACCAAGTCGGCGGCTTCTTTGCGCTTGGCCTCGTCGGGGTGGTGGTGCTCGGTATCTAAGCTCAGCGCCAGCCACAGCGCCATGGCGCGGCCCGCTTCCGAGTAAGCCCGTCCGGTCAGCAGCATCCGGCGCACGTCGGGGTAGCTGATGATCGGGTCGGCTTTTTCGCTGGGCGTGACGCGGGGTTCGTGGCGCATCTGGAGACGGTCTTTGGCGTAGGCCACCGCGTTTTGGTAAGCGATTTCGCCCAGACCCAGACCCTGCATCCCGGTGCCGAGGCGGGCGGCGTTCATCATGGTGAACATATTGTTCATACCCTTGTTGATTTCGCCCACCAGGTAACCCGTTGCGCCGTCAAAGTTCAGCACGGCGGTGGCGTTGCCGTGAATGCCCATCTTGTGTTCCAGCGAGCCGCACACCACGCCGTTGCGCTCCCCAATCGCGCCTTTTTCGTTGACCAAGAATTTGGGCACGAGGAACAACGAAATCCCCTTGGTGCCTTCGGGACTGCCTTCCAAACGCGCCAGCACCAGGTGAATGATGTTGTCGGTGAAATCGTGCTCGCCTGCCGAGATAAAGATTTTGGTGCCGCTGATGTCGTAGCTGCCGTCACCGTTATCCGTTGCTTTGGTGCGGATGATGCCCAGATCGGTTCCGGCGTGTGGCTCGGTCAGGCACATGGTACCTGTCCACTCGCCGCTGACGATTTTGGGCAGGTACAGGGCTTGCAGTTCGTCGCTGCCGTGTGCCACGAGGGCGCTATATGCTCCGTGCGACAAGCCCGGGTACATGCTCCAAGCTGTGTTGGCTGAGATATTCATTTCGGAAGTGGCGATATTGACCACGTGCGGCATGCCCTGACCGCCCCATTTGGGATCGGCGTCCAGGCCCGTCCAGCCTGCCTGACGGAACTTGGTGTAAGCGGCCTTGAAGCCAGTTGGCGTGGTCACGTTGCCCTGTGCGTCACGCACGCAGCCTTCCTGGTCGCCCACCGCATTGAGCGGCAACAGTTCATTTTCGGCAAAGCGGGCGGCTTCCTCCATGACCTGATCCATCAAGTCGGCGTCGGCAGTCTCGTTGCCCGCGTAATACGGCATGGCGCTGAGGGCTTCGTCGGCCTTCAACACTTCGTACATCACAAACTTCAAATCGCGGAGTGGCGCTTTATAGCTGGGCATAAGGGTATTCCTCCTGAGTGGGGTGAGGGCTAAAGTGTGCTTTCTTGTGGTTTTTACTTGTACTGAGTCTAAAACTTTTTGGTGCGTATTGCTAGCGGGTATTCGTTAAGGTCACGGGCGACTGTCAGTCCCCTTGCACTTTCTAATCTGCGGCCCCACTCTCTCGCTGCTTGTACCGCCCAGCATGGAGGCTTTACGATACGTGTTATGTCGACTGCCCCGCCTGCCGAAGCGGGGGCACTGCTGCGCCGCCGCCGCGAGCAAAAGGAGCTGAGTCAGGAGCAGGTGGCAGCGGCGGTGGGCCTTCGCAGCGCCAATTATCTGAGTTACTTGGAAACCGGCAAAGTCAACCTCAGCCGCAGCAAATACTTCATGCCGCTGGCCCAACTGCTCTCGCTCAGCGCCGAAGACGTGGGAGCCATCGCGCCTGCGCTGCGTCTCACCGGACTGGGTTCGCCCATCATGCCGAGGGCGCTGCAAGACGCCGTTGCCGAGTACGGTGACAAATTTGCCGAGTTGCTCGATGCCGATTGGCAAGACACCTTGGCCGGGGCACGCTTCCGGGGCGGCGGGCCGGAAACGCCGGAAGACTGGCTGGATTACTACCGCTTTATTCGCCGCTACACCAAGCCGAGGGCGGGCAGCTAAGTGGACGAGTACCTGTTTCAGCACTTCACCCAGTACGTCGAGCAAGTCCACGCGGGAGCCGAGTATCAGACTGACTTCCGCTTGCTGGCCGCCAATTTGGGCATCCGGGTGCGGCCCAGCCAGCACAACTCGCTGGTGTGGGGTGAGCCGCCACTGATTACCCTCAGTAGCAGCGAATACGGCGCACGGCAGGGCTTTAGCGCCATGCACGAAGTCGCCCACCTGCTGCTCAAGGAATGCGGCGCGGAGGCCGAGCTCCTGCACCATTTCGGCGGATTCGAGGAAGCTGCGCCGCACATCGAAGCGTGGTGCAACCACGCCGCCGGACTGCTGCTGTTGCCCGCGCCGCTGCTGCAAGCCGCCGAGCGCCAATATGGCTTGAGCGCCCAGACGGTTCTGAATTTGTATGAAGCTGGAGCGGGCCGGGTCAGTTTGGGAGCGGCCCTGCGGCGACTGGTCTACGCCGACTCGCAGCGCCGTCTGGCCGCTTTTGTCAGCACGGCGTCTCGGCGGGTCAGTGACCTTGCCAAACTCAATATCGCCCTGCCATTTTGGTTTGCCGACCCTCTGCCGTGCGGCATTCCCGCCGCCGCCGAGCAACAAAAAACCTTCGCGCTGGGCGGCAGCGAAGGCTCGGTGATGCGGGTGCCGAAAAGAAGCTTGAGTTTAGGCCTGTTGGTGGCGGAGCGCTGAAGTTGAGTGAAGTGTTGAATTTATCGGCTCAGCGCCGCGCGGTTGGCGTCACCATGCTCTGAGCGCGGCCCTGGAAGTAAGCGCTGGCTCCGGTGTTGCTGTCGCGGTCGCGGCGCGAGAAACGCCAAACCAACTTGCCCACTTGGGTGTTGACTTCTACCCTCGGATCAAGCTCGGTGAGGGCGCTGGTCAGCGTGTCAATGTCGGCCCGCCAGTCTTCTTTGCTGACGGTGGTGCTGTGGTGCCCGTAATCTTCCAAAATTTTAATGAAATACCCGCCATTGCGGTTTTCGGCTTTGTAGCGACCTTGGAGCGTGTTCATCCCTTGAGTTTACACTTAATCTCCGTCCTCAAACACAGGGCCGCTGTGCCGGGAGGCATTTCTTCTTGAAGTTTTTTTATACCCCCAGCCCGCCGCGCGGCGTCACGTCCACCCGCACCCGCGCTTTGAAACTGCGGTTGAGCGCTTCCAAGAGCGCCGAAAGCCTCGCTTCGTCACGCACCCGCAGCATCAGATGATACGGATACAGCCCCCTGACCCGCGTGACCGGACTGGGCGCTGGGCCCAAGACTTCGGCGGAAGTCGCTCCGGCGGCAAACAAGGCCTGCGCCACTTCATCGGCTCCGGCGCTGGCGCGGCTTTGATCGCGGGCGGTGATCAGCACCTGAGCCAGCGTCGCGTGCGGCGGATAGTGCAGCGCCCGGCGCAACTCGTACTCGCTGCTGGGAAAACTCAGCGCGTCGAGCCCGTCCACCACGCTTCTGAGCGCTGGATGCTCGGCCTGAAAGGTCTGAACCAGCAGCAGTGGAGCGCGTTCGGGGTGCCAACTGATGAGCTGTCTGAGCAGCCGGTGGTAGCGCTCCGAGGCGCGGAAGTCCGATAAGTTCAGCCACGTGTCGGCCAGCGTGATGCCGATCAGGGCCAAGTTGGGCAGCGCTTCTTGCGACAGCAGCGCTTGGGTGCCCACCACCACGCCGCTCTCCCCGTTCATCAGAGGCGTCAGGTCGTCTTGGTGGTCTTTGTCGAAGCGGTAGACCGGGCAGCCCGACAGCAGGGTTCCCGCTTCGGCGGCAATCCACTCGGTGCCGGGGCCTTTGGCGCTCCACATCATCTCGCCGCACACGTCGCAGCGCTCAGGTATGCCCTGCGCGTAGCCGCATTGGTGGCAGGTCAGTTGGCGGGTGTGTTGGTGCAGCCGCAGAGGAATATCGCAGTTGCGGCACTGCGGGGTATGTTCGCAGGCTGGGCAGCGAATCAGCGCCGAATAGCCGCGCCTCGGAGCCAGCAGCACCGCTTGCCGCCCGCGCTCGGCGACTTGGCGCAGCACTTTGGCGAGGTCGTGCGAAATCGGGTAGCCCGATCCAGACCCGCGCAGCTGCACTGCACTGAGCGGCCCCATCTCGGGTTGGGGGGCGGGGTTGGCGTAGTCCACGATATGCAGGCGACTGCGCGGCGCGTCTAGCACCACCCCCGCGTGCGGCACACTTTCCACTGCTGGAACCGTACCGACATAAGCCAGCGGTGTTTGCAGGGCGCGGGCCATTCTGGCGGCCAAGTCCGGCACGAACACCCCCGAGCCCGACAGCAATTTATAAGCGTCGCTGCCTTCTTCCATCACCACCACCAGGGCCAGATCGGCGATGGGCGCGGGCAGCGCCAGCGCCGAGCCGATGACCAGCCTCGCCGCGCCCGACTGAATGAGTTGCCAAGTGTGTTCGCGCTGCACTTCGCTGAGAACACCTGAAAAGAGCGCGGCCTGTGTACCGGTTTCCTCAGCCAGGCCGCTGAGTGCATCCCAAGCGCGGCGCAGCGTGGCGGCTTCGGGAGCCAGCACCAGCACGCCGCGTCCGAGCTCCAAGCGGCGGCGAATGCGGGCGGCGAGGCGCACGAAGCGCTCGCGGTCACGCCCGCCGTGCAAGCGCCACACCAGCTCCTCGGGCAAATCATCGGGCACAGGGCGCGGCGCGGCGGCAGGCAGCGGCAGAGCGGGCGGCGGTGCGGGAACTTCCACGCTGTCGGCCCAGCGGCGGGCCAGCACACCGGCAACCTGACTGCCCGACACGCCAGCGGCCTGCGCCCAGGCGCTCTGGGTTTCAAATTGCCCAGCTGCCCGCAGCACCTCCCAAGCGTGGGGTAGCTGAGCGTCAAGTTGCACCGGCTCGGCCCAGCCGCGCTGCAACACCGCCATCACCACGCTGCTGCCCACGCCCGCTCGCCGCCCCCACTCGCTTAGGCCGCTGACCGGTCCATGTTCGCGCAGCCATTCCCAAGCTTTTTGTTGCCGGGCTGTCAGCGCAACTGGACTAGCAGGCAGGGCTTGCCAAGCGGTCTGAACGCGCTGCTCGGCGGGAACCTGCGCCCAAGGCCGCGCTCTGTAAACGCTGGTCATGCGCGGCAGCAGGGTGAAATCTTCTTCCAATAGCCCTTGTTCGCGCACGGCATCAAGCAGGGTTGGAGCAAAAGCACTGGCGTCTGTCCAATCGGGAGTGGGCGTGTGCGGCCCAAAGACGCTCAATTCGGCGTCCTGCACAGCCCGGACGCGGTGACGGTAGCGCGGCGTGAGTCCGACGCCCAGCAAGTCCGAGAGCAGCAAGCCGGTGGGCACCCGCGAAAGGGCGCTGAGACTGGCCACGCCTTCCAAAAAGCCCTTGCCGACCCACGCCGCTTCGTCTAACACACCCGCCACTTCGCGCAGCTTGTGTCCGCTGCCCGCGCCTCCGCCCACCACCACGCCCAGCGCCAAGTCGCCGCGCCAGGGCACCAGCACCCGCCGGCCCAGTGGCAGCGCTTGTGAGCCGTGCAGCGCGGCAAAATCGTAAGCTGGCAGCGGCAACGGCAGCGCCACCGACCAGACAGCGGCGGTGGGCGAAGTGGCAACGGGAGAAGCAAGCAAAGCGGCAGACATGCGAGCGGCAGTATCCCGCCTCGGGGGTGTGCGGGTCTGTGGCCCAAGGTGGGGTGCTAAAAATTATAAAAAATCAGAAACAAGATTAAACAATTCGTTTAATCGATAGCTTGGAGAATTTTATATTCAACTGTCAAGCAGTTCGTAAAACGGAGCGCATTTTTGTGACAAGTCGTCTCACCGCGTCCGCTGTACGCCGTCGAGTGCCAATTGATAATTGGGAGCGAGCCGAGCGGCGCGGCTGTAAGAATCCAGCGCCTTAATTTTATCGGGGGCGGCGTCTTGTCCAGACCGCTCGTAAGAAAGACCCAAGTAATACAGGTACTCGGGTGTGGTGCTGGCCAACGCCACTGACTTGGTGAGATTGTTGCGGGCTTCTTTTAAGTTGCCCTGATCGAGCTCTAAGCGGCCCATATAATAATAGAACTCTGGATAACGCAGTGGATCGAGTTTGATCGAGGCCAAGAGCTGAGTTCGGGCGGTTTTGGCGTCTTTGGCCAAATACGACACCACCCCGTATTGACCCACCGCATACGGATTTTGAGGCGCGACGCGGGCCGCCTGCGCCGCTTCAGATTTGGCGGCGTTGATGTTGCCGCTCAGGGCCAACAACTTGGCGTAATAAGCTCGGTTGAAGGGATCGCTGGGATCAGCAATGACGGCCAACTGTAAATAATTGAGCGCCTGCGGAATATCACCAGTGGCGTAATACATGTCGCCGATATTGTATAAGATGATGCCGTTGTCAGGATTGAGGGTGTTGGCTTTCTTGAATGTTTCGATGGCTTTATCACTTTGCTGCTGCAAACGGTAGATATAGCCGCGCTCATTATAAACTTTAGATAAATTGAGATCGAGCTTATCGCTTTCGCCGCCGCGTGTCGCCGCTTCGCCCGCATCCAGCACCTTGAGGGCGGCGTCTAAGTTGCCCAAAATAGGACTGCGGTCGGAGGTGCCGACATACTGAGCTTGGTACGCCTGCGCCAGAGCCAAGTAGCCGCTGACATTGCGCGGGTCTTGTGCCACCAGCTTTTTGAGGGTGTCGAGCGCTGGGCCGTAGAGCCGCAGCCGCGACTGGGTGCGTCCCAACCCCAAGAGCGCTCCGCTGACAGACGGATCGGCCTCCGCCGCTGCGCGGAACGCCAGATAAGCGTCGCCGAAATTGCCTTGGTCGTAGTACAGCACGCCCAGCGCCACATAATTGGCGGCAGGCGGCCTCGGCTTGGCGGGTAAGCCGGCAGCGGGCGCGGGGACGGGAACGCTCGGGGCAGTGGTCGCCGGAGGCGTGGAGCTTGGAGCAGCCGGCGCGGCGGTTTGTGCGGCGCTCAGTGTGAGGTTCAGCGCGACCAGCAAGGCGGCGGCGCGGCGGCTTGGAACTCGGCGGCCTCGGACTGAATTTTGGGGCCCTAAACCTTGAGCCAAACACAAATCCAAAACAACCTTGGGCCACGCCGAACGGGGTGCCAGATTCGGGGCCATCTCTGCGTTGCTGTTGGGCATCGCCGCTCAGTATAGGGAGTTTTGGAGGAGCGGGCATGAAAAAGAAGTGATGCAGGCAAATCTGGAGGTGTGAGCAGCGCCTTTTCCCACTCCAGACGCCGCCCCAAGGTTCAGGGGTCTGGACGCTTATGATGCGGTCATGACGACGCCGATTCATATTTCACTTTCGCAAAAAGTGCAAAGTCTCAAGCCTTCTTCCACGGTGGCGGTCACGTCGCGGGCGCTCGAACTCCAGCGCTCCGGCGTGGACATTCTCTCCTTGTCGGTGGGGGAGCCGGATTTTGATACCCCGCCGCATGTGGTGGCGGCGGCCAAAGCGGCTTTGGATGCCGGCAAAACCCGGTACACCAACGTGGGCGGCATTCCTGAACTGCGTGAAGCGATTGCCGCCAAACTCCAGCGCGAAAACGGCCTGACCTACGCGCCCGAAGCGGTGGCCGTCACCAGCGGCGGCAAGCAAGCGCTGTTCAACGCCTTCTTCGCGCTGCTCGATGCGGGGGATGAAGTGCTGATTCCCGCGCCGTACTGGGTCAGCTATCCCGAAATAGTGTCTTTTGCAGGCGGCGTGCCGGTGGCGGTGCCGACCACGCCCGAAAGCGGTTATCAGTTGGACGCGGAGGCGCTGCGGGCTGCCGTCACTTCCAAGACCAAGCTGATCGTTATCAACAGCCCCAGCAATCCGACCGGCGCGGTCTATCCGGAACAGACCTTACGGGCGGTGGCTGAGCTGGCCCGTGAAAAAGATTTGCTGATCATCACCGACGAGATGTACGAGCACATCGTCTACGACGCCCAGCACGTCAGCATTGCCCGCTTCGCTCCGGAGCGCACCCTGACCATTAACGGTGCCAGCAAAGCCTACGCCATGACCGGCTGGCGCATCGGCTACGCGGCGGGGCCGTTGCCGCTGATTCAGGCCATGAACGCCATTCAGAGCCAGAGCACCAGCAACGCCAACAGCATCGCCCAGTGGGCGGCGGTGGCGGCCATCAGCGACAGTTACGAATTTATTGAACGTAGCCGTGCCGCCTTTTGGGAGCGCCGTGACCGGATCGTGGCGGGCCTCAACGATCTGGGGTTGCCGACGCCCACTCCGCAGGGCGCGTTCTACGTGATGGCCGACACCACGTCCATTCATCCCGACGAACTGGAGGCCGCGAGGATCATCTTGGACGAAGCGCGGGTGGCTGTCGTGCCCGGTACCGACTTCGCCGCTCCGGGCCGGGTGCGCCTGAGTTACGCCGTGAGCATGGAGACCATCGAGGAAGTGCTGCGCCGATTCAAAGCGCTGCTGGACAGCCGTTAAGCAGGCTTCATGAACGCTTGAAGACCGAACTTCTTACCCAGTCGCGGCTTGTCAGCGGTATCATGACAACATGTCAAGAGCGTTTACCAAAGAAGACAGTGGGGTTCGCTGGGAAGCGCCCGCCGAGGCCAAAGCCTACCGCCTACTCTGGGACGGGAGCGGCGACAACGACGTGCTGCGCGAGTCTGATGATCTGCTCGAGTTGCTGAAGTGGGCGCAGGCGAGGGAGCAGGGGAGATACCTGGTGCAGAGTGCGGACGGCAAAGTGTTGGCGCAGGTGCTGGAAGCGGCCTAAACGCCGTGCTATAGCAACACCAAATCGTCTCTGTGCACCACTTCTGGCCCCTGGTTAAAGCCCAGTGCAGCCTCGATGGCGCTGCTGCGGAGGCCCACGATGCGGCGCAAATCCGCTGAGCGGTAACGGGTCAGGCCGCGTGCGATCTCCTCGCCGCTGGGCGCAAACAGGCGCACGGTATGGCCGCGCTCAAAATCGCCTTCCACGCCGCGCACGCCCACGGCCAGCAAACTGCTGCCGCGCTGGCGCAGCGCTGAGGCCGCTCCCTCGTCGAGTAGGACCCGCCCGCTGGCAATTTCAGCCAGAATCCAGCGCTTGCGGGCTTCGAGCCTGGAGCCGCCCGCCACAAAACGGGTGCCGATGGCCTCGCCCGCCGCTGCCCGCAGCAGGGCGTTCTCGGCGTCACCGGGGGCCACGATAACCGGCGTTCCGGCGCGGGTGGCGATTTCGGCGGCTTGAATCTTGGTGTGCATTCCGCCAGTGCCTCTATGCGAGCCAGCGCCGCCTGCCAAAGCCCACACCGAAGCGTCGATGCTGCTCACTTCGGGAATCAGCACGGCGTCGGGGTGGGTGCGCGGGTCGGCGGTATACAGGCCCGGCGCGTCGGTGAGAATCACCAGCAAATCGGCTTCGGCGAGGTTGGCCACGAACGCCGACAGCGTGTCGTTGTCGCCCACTTTGAGCTGGGCGGTGGCCACCGCGTCGTTTTCGTTGATGATCGGCAGGACGCCCCGCGCCAAGCAGCTGTCGAGGGTGGTGCGGGCATTCAGGTAACGGGTACGGTCTCGGAAGTCGGCGGCGGTCAGCAGCACTTGGGCCACCTTGAGGCCGTAAATCTCGGCGAGGGTCGCGTAGGTGTGCATCAGTACGCCCTGACCGACTGCGGCCAGCAGTTGTTTTTCGGCCACGGTGCGGGTGCGCGGCGGAAACCCCAGCGCTTCCCAGCCTGCCAGTACCGCCGCCGACGTGACCAAAATGACTTGGTGCCCACCGGATTGCAGCGCCGCGATCTGGCGCACCAAATCCACCATACGGGGCCGGTCGAGGCGGTCAGAGCCGCCAGTGAGCACCGAAGTGCCGAGTTTGAGAACGACGCGCATAGCTTAAGAGTCTAGCGGGGTGAGGCGGGGGTTGTGGCCTGAGGCTCGCTCAAAGTTTCATGCCCTTCAAGACGATGGCGGCCAGCGCTTTGGCGGTGGTGCTCAGTTCAGCGCTGGCGTCGTCCGCGCCACTTTGGGCAATGGCGGCGATCAGTGCGCCGGTCATCACCGACGTTTCGTACATCGCCTGAAGATCGCTTTGTTTGCCTTTCATCACGCCGGAATCCACCAGCAGGTCATTGAGGCCGCGCTGCAACGCTTCCGTTTCAGTCTCGCCCAGCTCCGCGCCGGTCTGCACCTGAAGACTGATCCCGATCAGCAAGGTCAGTCCGCTGGCCAAATTGTTTTTCCGAAACTCCGGAATGCTCTGGGCCGCGTTGAAAAGTTGCAAACAGGCGTCGGCCATCTGCTTTTGATCGCTCGCCTTTTGCACCATCGCCGCGCAGTTCTTTTGCTGAGTCGGAGCGCCCTTGAAGGCGAAATCGGTTTTGGAAAGCTCGTATTTGTACTTGATGGGTGTGGCGGGGGGCTTAAGGGCCTGCTGAACCACCTTGGCGGTGAAATCGGGTCTGACGGTGGCCGCCACATACCCCACCGAGCGCTGCGCGAAGCTCTGGTAATTTTGAAAGGAAGGGGTGAAAAATTGAGCCTGTCCACTGCTCAGCAACGCGCCCGCTGCCAGCATCACTTGCCACCTGTTCGGTTTACCGTGCCGGACGTTGCCCATCCTGTCTCCTCAAGTTTGGCTCAAAAGAATAACGAAGTGGCGGAACGCCGTTTTGAAAACTCCTCACAGCCTTTGGTTCAGCGCTTGTTGGGTAACAATCATAGCTGACCTTCCGTCTATTTTCAAGAAAACGCGCTGAATTTGCCGATTAGGAGAGCAACTCTTGGTCAGGCCGCTTGATTTGGCGCTTTCAACTTGTTGCCCGTAAAGCTCAGAGCCAGCAGCGCTGCGCCGACGAAGGCAATCGCCAGAGAACCCCACACGAAGCCCTGCGCGGGATGGGCGTTGGGCGCGGCCAGCAGCAGCGGACTGAGAAACTGGCCCAAAAATACCGCGCTGCTCATGCCCGCCACGATGCGCCCACGCCACGCCGCCGGGGTGATGTCGGCCAGCCAGGTGTAGAGGTTGGGCAGCACCAAGCCGCCGCCGAGGCCGCCCAGCACCAGCGCGGGCAGCAGAGCGGCAATACTGTGGGCCTGCGTCACCACACTCCAGCCCGCCGCCAGCAGCAAAAAGCCGAGTGCCGCAACCCGGCGCGGATCGAAGCGGCCCGAAAAGCGCGAGTACAGCAGCGAAGTCACCGCCGCCACCAGCGTAAAAGTGCCGAGCAGCAGCCCGGTGCTGGCGGGCGCGGCTCCCAAGGACTTCATCAAAAATGGCCCCTGCGCGGGCATCAAATAAAACACCACCATATAAGCCAGCGCCAGAGCGTAGACCAGGCCGATGGCGGCCCAGCGCGGCCTTTCACCGAGGTCAAGGCTGTGATGGGGCTTGGGCACGCCCCTAGGCAACTTGAAGACCAACGGGAGCAAGCAGAGCGCCACCAAGTAAATGCCGAACGGAGCACGCCAGCCAACGCCCGCCAGCACCCCGCCGAGCGGCAGCAGCACCGCGCCGCCGAAACTGCTGAAGGCCGCTTGCTGACTCAGAAACTGACCGCGTGCTGGGCCGCTGAAGAAGTCGTTGATCAGCGCTCCGCTGGCGGTCATGGTGCCCGCGACGGCGAGGCCCAGCACGACGCGCCCCACCAAGAGCATTCCCAGCGAGCTGACGAGTAGGCCGCTGGCTCCGCCGAGGGCGTACAAGAGCAGCGAGCCGATCAGCACGGGCCGCCGCCCGTAGCGGTCTGCCAGCACGCCGCTGAGTGGAGCGCTCAGCGCAATCGCCAGGCCCACGATCGTCAGCGCCAGTTTGACGAGCAATTGAACGTTAGGCTGTGAAGTAAAGTGGGCTTGCATCGCCGGCAGTGCGGGCGCGATGGTGGCCCCCGCCATGATGGTCAGCGCGGAAAGCAGCAGTAAGGTCAGGCGAATTGAAGCCTCTGGCGCTGCGCCCGCTTGGTCTTTGGGCGGCGTGGCAGAGGAAACGGTGGCGGGAGCGGTGCGGGTCATGGAAGCCATCATAACTTCAAAAAGTAAATTGGTTTGTTAGACAAAGCCAGTTCGAGCGTTCGGTTTCATTTGTAGAGAGGGCTGCCGATTACAGCACCAACACCCCTTGGTGCTTGGCTTTTTCCTGCGGCTCCACGTGAATGGTGACGCTCACGCCCTCCACCGCCAATTGTAGGGCGTCTTCCAAGCGGTCACAGATGGCGTGGGCGGCTTCCACCGTCATCTCGCCGGGCACCACCAAATGAAACTCCACGAAGGTGAGCGCTCCAGCGTGGCGGGTACGCAGGTCGTGGGCTTCCAAGGCTCCCTCGCCCTCCAAGCTGATGGCCTGCCGGATGCGTTTTTCGGTGTCGGGATCTACGGCGGCGTCCATCAAGCCGCCCACACTGTCGCGGACGAGGCCGTAGCCGCTCCATAAGATATTGAGGGCCACCAGTGCGGCGAGGAGCGGATCGAGGATAAACCAACCGGTCAGCTTGGCCAGCAGCAAGCCGCCCAGCACGCCCACGCTTGTCACCACGTCTGACATCACGTGCCGCCCGTCGGCCACCAGCGCCGGAGAACGCCGCGCTTTGCCGGTGCGCAGCAGCACGCCCGCCCAGACAAAGTTGATGACGCTGGCCCCCGAGCTGATGAGCAGGCCCAGCAGCGGCGCTTTCACTTCGTGCGGGTTGAAGAGCAGCGGGTAGGCCGTCCAGAGAATGCTCAGCGCGGCCAGCACAATCAGCACGCCCTCGGACACCGCCGAAAAATACTCGGCTTTGCTGTGGCCGTAAGGGTGGCCCGCGTCGGCAGGGCGGGCACTGACCCGCAGCGCGAAGTAAGCCCCGCCCGCCGCCGCCACGTTGATGATGCTCTCCAAGGCGTCGGAATACAGCGCCACGCTGCCGGTCAGCCAGTAAGCGAGAGATTTGAGACCCAGCACCAACATTGCCACCACAACGCTTTGCAGCGCGGTGCGAATGGCGTGGTGGGGGGATGAAAGCATTGGCACAGAGTACAAGATGAAAATGGGTCAGCGTGCGGACACTAAACTGGCTTGATGTCTGCCGCGCCGCCCCCACCAACTGGACGCCGCCCCGTGCGGCCCGCCGAAGTTGACATCTGGCACGAATGCTCGCGCTGCCGCTACCCGATGCTGAGATGGTCGGCCCTGTGCGGCGAGGTGCCTCAGCGGGGTTTGCCGCAGTTTGAATTCCCGCTGCCTCCTCCAGCCGAGCCTTTCTCCTTTGCGCGTTTACTCTTCACTCCACGCACCAAGCGGGGTGGTGGATCTGTGCTTGTGGTTGGTTTGTATTTGATCAGGCTGGTGATAGACGAAATTGAGGTTCGGCTGCGAAGGTGCAAATATCGCCGCTTATTCGGCGTCGCCAGGCCGGACGACTGGGTCTGCGCCAACTGCCTGCACCGCGAGTCTCCAGTTCGGATAGCTACACTGGGCGAATGACCGAAGCCAACCTTTCCCATGTTCCCATCACCGAGTGGGCCGCGCTGGTGCCGGAGTTAGATGTCCGCGATCTGGCGCACAGTCAAGACGTGTACACCCGCTTGTTCGGTTTTACTGTCAACTACACCCGCCCCGGCTTTGTTTACCTCAGCTTGGGCCGCATTCAGTGGATGCTCTCGCAAATCCGTGAGGGCGGCTCTTGGCAAACCGGAGCGCTGGACTATCCGCTGGGGCGCGGGATCAATTTTCAAATCAGCGTGCTGGATGTGGACGCGCTGTACAAGCGGCTGGAAGCGGACTCCTATCCTATTTATGTGCCGATGAAGACTTCAATTTATCTGGAAGGCGGCACCGAGCATGAGCAGCGCGAATTTCTGGTGCTCGACCCCGACGGGTATCTGCTGCGCTTCACCGACTGAGGCCTTCTGCCCACAGCGTAATCCCGCCGCCTTCGCGCTAGACTCTGCCGATGACTGTGCGTGACCTTCTCTCCGAACTCAACCCCAATCAGGCCGAGGCTGCCGCCCACTACGAAGGCCCGGCGCTGGTCATCGCAGGCGCGGGCAGCGGCAAAACCCGCACCCTGATTTACAGGATTGCCCATCTGATTCAGGCGCATCAGGTCGACGCGGGCCAGATTCTGGCCGTGACTTTTACCAACAAAGCCGCCGCCGAAATGCGCGAACGCGCCTCGCATCTGATCCCCGGCTCAGAGCGCTTGTGGATGAGCACCTTTCACTCGGCAGGCGTAAGGATTTTGCGGGCCTACGGCGAATACATCGGCCTGAAGCGCGGCTTTGTCATTTACGACGACGACGATCAACTCGATATTCTCAAAGAAATCATGGGCAGTATTCCCGGCATCGGCCCCGATACCCATCCCCGCGTCTTGAGAAGCATTATCGACAAAGCCAAGAGCAATCTGCGCTCGCCGAACGACTTGGACAAGTGGCCGGAGCCGTATATCAGCGGCCTGCCACGCGACGCTGCCGCTGAGGCGTTCAGGCGCTACGAAACCCGCAAAAAAGCCCAGAACGCGATTGATTTTGGCGACCTTATTACCGAAACGGTGCGGCTGTTTCAGGAAGTGCCGGGCGTGCTGGCAAAGGTGCAAGACCGGGCCCGATTTATTCATGTGGACGAGTACCAAGACACCAACAAAGCGCAATATGAATTGACGCGGCTGCTGGCTTCAAGAGACAAGAATTTGCTTGTGGTGGGCGACCCCGATCAATCGATTTACAAGTTTCGCGGCGCAGATATTCAAAATATTCTCGACTTTCAAAAAGATTATACGGGTGCCAAAGTCTACATGCTTCAGCACAACTACCGTTCCAGCGCCCGCGTGCTTGGCCTCGCCAATAAACTGATTGAAAACAACACCGAACGCTTAGAGAAAACCCTCCTGGCCGTCAAAGAAGACGGAATGCCGGTGATGTTTCACCGCGCCAACGACCACCGGGGCGAAGGTGATTTCGTGGCCGAGTGGGTGACTCGGTTGCACGCCGAGGGCCAGCCGTTCAGCAAAATGGCAGTGCTGTACCGCACCAACGCACAGTCCCGCGTGATCGAAGAATCAATGCGGCGCGTTTCCATTCCGGCCAAGATCGTCGGTGGAGTCGGCTTTTATGACCGGCGCGAGATCAGAGACATCCTGGCCTACGCCCGCCTGAGCATCAACCCAGTCGACGACGTGGCCCTGCGCCGCATCATCGGGCGGCCCAAGCGCGGCATCGGCGACACGGCCCTAGAAAAGATGCTGACTTGGGCGCAGATCAACGGCACTTCACTGCTGACCGCCTGCGCCAACGCCGAGAGCATTCTGGAGCGTGGAGCCAGCAAGCCCGTCGAATTTGCCAAGTTGATGGAAGCCTTTTCTGAGGCCGCCGACAATTACTCGCCCGCCAGTTTCCTCAAATTCCTGATCGAAAGTAGCGGCTACCTCGATCTGCTGCGCCAGGAAGGGCAAGAAGGCCAGGTGCGCCTGGAGAACCTGGAAGAACTGGTCAACGCCGCCGAGGAATGGAGCCGCGAGAACGAGGGCGGCATTGCCGAGTTTTTGGATGACGCCGCGCTGCTCTCCAGCGTGGACGATATGCGAACCAAAATTGAAAACAAAGATCAGCCTGAAGACGCCGTCACACTGATGACCATGCACAACGCCAAGGGCCTAGAGTTTCCCAGCGTGTTTATCGTGGGCGTGGAAGAAGGGCTGCTGCCCAGCCGCAACAGCCTCAATGAGCAGGGCGGCATCGAGGAGGAGCGGCGGCTGTTTTATGTCGGGATCACGCGGGCGATGGACAGGCTCTTTCTGAGCGCCGCGCAAAACCGGATGCAGTACGGCCAGACCAAGAGCGCCGAGGACAGTAGGTTTTTGGAGGAACTGGGCGACGGCTTTGACAGCATCGATCCTTACGGGCGGGTAATCGACTACAAGCAAAAGACTTGGCGCGACTTCAGGCCCGTTGGCCCGCAAACCGCGCCCAGCGCCGTGAAAAACACCAGCCCGCTGACTTCGGAAATGGCGTACCGGGGCGGCGAGAAAGTCAAGCACCCCAAATTCGGGGAAGGGCAAGTCTTGGCGGTGGCAGGTGTGGGCGACAAGCAGGAAGTCACGGTGCATTTCGCTTCGGCGGGCACCAAAAAGCTGATCGTCAAGTTTGCCAATTTGAGTAAGGCCTGAGCGTAAGGGTAGCTAACGCCGAGACACCAGATGCCGCACGCCCTCGCTCGGCAAGTTGAGGAGAGCGGAGCGCAAAAATGGCGGCATCAGTTGAGCTTCTTCTAAGCGCTCCAAGCTGACCCACTCAAAAGCACTGGTCAAGTCAAATTGATTGTCAAACGGCTGCTCAGGCAAGTCAGGCGGTGACTCGGCCAGATAGTAAAAGCCGATTTCATGCGTGAATTGGCCCTCATTCTCGAAGAAGTTTTCCAGCAGGTAGCTTAGTTTGAGTGGCCCCACCGCTTGCCCCATTTCTTCTTGTATTTCGCGTTTGGCGGCGCTGAGGCTATCTTCACCAGCTTTGATGCGGCCCCCTGGCAAGTAGCACCAAGACGCCCCATTTTCGCGGCAAATCAGCAACTTGCCGCCGCGAATAAGAATCACGGCGGCTCGGCTCAAGAAACGGTGCTGGCCCAAATGGATGTCTACATCAGTCATGCAACCAGTGTGCGGTCTAAATGCATCCACTCCGCCAACTGGCTTATTTCACCGAGATACGAACCGGCTGGGCGCTGATTTTAGCGGTTTGTTCCGGCTCTCCGGCGAACCCCTGAAACCAGCCTTCCACCATGTACTCGCCCGCTGGCAGCTTGAGGGTGCGCTCAAAGGTGGCGCTGCCGCCAGCCGCTGCGGTGCGTTCAACCATTTCCTGCGTGCAAATGCGCTTATCGCCGGTCGGATAGACCACTTCCCGCGTGCCGACTTGCAGCACCCGGATGCTGGGAACTGCCGCACAGTTTTGATCGCTGTCGCGTCCGGCACTGAAATTCATCGGTGAGAGCTGGCCGTTTTTCAGCGTCAGGCTGATGCTGAATTCAGTGCCCACCGTGCGCGGAATCTGTAAGATGGCGCTGACCCCTTCCATTGACCTGACCGCCCGCGCGGCCATGTTATTGGTGTCTGGCAGGGTTGGGGCCGAGGTGGACAGCGGCACCGCAGGCTGGCTGCCAACGGGCGGAATTTCGGGCAAGGTGCTCTGCGCCGCAGCGGGCAGTGACAGAAGGCCCAAGAGTAAAAGGGGCAACAATTTGTTCATGCCGCTCAGTCTAAATGACGGGGGTGACCAGGCGCTGATGAGCGCTTAAGGCTCTGAGATGGGCGGGGGAGGCAAAACCGGAATGGGCGTCGCTGGAAGGCTGGGCGCGGGCAACGGCACCAGCGGCGCGTCCGGCTGCGGCGCACGGGGCAACGGTGTCAGTTCGGGAAACGGCTGGGGAGCGGTGGGCGTGGGCTGAGCGCTCTGGCGCTGAATTTGATACTGGGCTTGCTGCGCGTAATCGTCGGCAATGCCCTGCGCGATGCCCTGCGCCAAAGCCTCGCGGCCCGCACCGCTCATCAGCAGCCTCAAATCATCCGCTTGGGTTAGGTAAGCCATTTCGATCAGCAAACTGCGCTGCGAAGTCGGGCGGGTCAGGGCCAAACTGCTGACCCGCAGGCCCGGCACGCTCAGCGGCGGCAGAGCGCTGGTGCGCAGTTGTGGCGCGGAGCGCGGGATACTCCGCAGCAAAGCGCTGGCCAGCCCCCAGGTCATCGGGTGAAAACTGTAGAGTTCCAGGCCGCGCCGCTGCCGAGGATCAACGCCGTCTGGTAGGGCGTTGGCGTGAATGCTGATCAGCAAATCGGCCTTGAGGGTTTCGGCTAGCAGCGGGCGGTCATACAGCGCCACCCGCACGTCACGGTCACGGGTCAACCGGGCGTCGGCTCCCTGCGCCCGCAGCAGGTCTGCCACCCGCGCCGCAATCGGCAGTGTGATGTTTTTTTCCGGCTCACCCAAGCTGCCCGCGCCGCCGAGTTCCGAGCCGCCGTGTCCGGGGTCGATCAAAATCACTCGGCCTTTGAGCGGCTGGGCAACATCGAGGCTGGGCGCTTTGCGCAGGTGCAAGATCAGTGCGCCTTGCTGATAGCTGACAAAGTAGCCCCAATTTTGAACTTGCGGCAGCCTGACGCTCAGTTGCAGTGCTGAACCGCTCGGCATCCAACTCAGTTCCGGCGCGTTGGCGGCGGCGAGCCTTCCAGCAGGCAAGCTGGCGCTGGCGAGCGTCAGGGTCAGGCCCGCGTTGGAGCCAACCGAAGTTTCCTCCAGGCTCAGGGGCGTGCGCTGGGCAATCGGTAGCCGAATTTGCCACTCATCCGGCAAATCGAGCAGTTGCGGCGTGCCTGCGGCGGCTTGCGGCGGCGGCGTGCCGATGGGCAACAGCGTCAAGACCGATTTGAGCGCGGTGGCCAGGCCGCCCGGCCCCTGCACCAGGTAGTCTTCACCCAAATTGCCCAGAACACTCAGCCGCTGGCCCTGCTTGGGAAACAGTAGATCGGTGGCCTCAGGGCCGGTGGCAAAAGCGCTGGTGCTGGGATTGACGCCCAGGCCGACGTCCGCCGCGCTCACTTCGGCCACCCGCGCCGCGCCGCTGGGGTTGGAGGTCACTTTGCCACTGGCGGTGGCCGTCACGGTTTTGCCGTCTGTGCCGGTCAAGCTCACTTTGATTGCGGCAGCGCTGAGCGCCAAGTTTTCCGGCAAAGTCAAGGTGGTCTGATACCAGCCGGCGGCTCTGGGTGGGCGGGCGCTGGCGGCTTGCTCGGTGAGGCGAAAAGTCCCCCAGCCACTCACGGTCACGCTGGCTTTGCCGCCCGGCGAGCCCTGAAAGCCCACCGCCAAGCTGCGCCCTTCAAGCGGCACGCGGGTATACAGCGTCAGCGGCTGAGCGGGGCTGAGCGTGCCGGCTTTGATGGCGGTCGGTCTGGCACTCAGGGCGCGGGGCGGGCTGAATGTGACATTGAACATCACGGCGCGGCTTTGGCTGCCGAGTGTGCTGACCAATTTGAGGGCGTTCTTGCCGGCGCTCAGCGGCAGCCATTCCATGAATAGGCCGTCTGCGCCGACATTCAGCGCCCGCCCATTGACGCTCAAGCTGGCGCTGGGGCTGACGTGACCTTCAAAAATCACGTGGTCATACGGCACATTCGAGTTGGCCGGTGGATACGCCACCACGATTTCAGGCGCGGCGGCGTGAGCACTGGAAAAGAGGGTCAAAGTCAGAGCAAAACCGCAGCAAAGGCGCATGGCCGCTACCTTAGCGTCTGCTTTTAAGGGCAAGCTGAGCTGTGCTCGTTGGCGGTTGATCCCTTCCCATTTCCAGCAACCTGTTCACGACCCGCCTGCTTAAAACCGAACTTCTAACCCCGCGCCGGCGCTCAAGCCCGACTTGGTGTCGGTTTTGACGCTGGCCCGCCAACCGAGTGGCCCCACCAACGGCCCGCGCAGGCCGCCTTCCAAATAAATGCCCACGCCAGAATTGGTGTTGCCAGCCGTGTGATAAGCCAGCCCGCCGCTCAGGAAGGCGTCGGTGCCGGTGAACGGCAAATTGAGGTCGCGCAGGGTGCCGCCCGCCCGCACTTCGCTCAGGCCGCCCGCCGCGCTGCTGGTCGCCGCGCCCGCTTCAATGCCCACCGTGCCGATAAACGGAATCGGCAGGAGGGCGCTGCCCACGTGGGCGTCTAAGCCGTTGGTTCTCAAATCGGCTCCAGCCCACAGCACGGCGGCTTGGGCGGGGGCAAAGCTGGCCGCGCCCAACGTAAGGGCGGCAACCACAGCAAAACGGGGAAGAAGGTTCATACGGCTCAGGGTAAGCGGCCAGCATGAAGGCTGTCTGATGCGGGTCGAGCGGCCTGACATTCGGTGCTGCGCTCACTCCGTAGAACCTACACCTTAAGCGAGGCGCAGTTTCTTGCGCTCGGCCACCGCCAGCTCGTCGACCCGGTCGTTTTCGGCGTGGCCCGCGTGCCCTTTGACCCAAACGAACGTCAGGGCGTGCTTGTGGGCCTGCTCCACGAGTTCTTCCCACAAATCCTGATTTTTCACCGGATCGCCGCCGGCTGTTCTCCAGCCGTTGCGCTGCCACTTGAGAATCCAAGCGTCGGTAAAGGCTTTGCGCAGGTACTGGCTGTCGGTCACCACCCGCACCTGACAAGGCCGCTTGAGTGCCTTCAGGCCTTCCAAGAGGCCGGTGAGTTCCATGCGGTTGTTGGTGGTGCCCCCGGCGTGGCCGCACAGCTCGGTGGTGTGCTCACCGTACTTGAGTAAGGTGGCCCAGCCGCCGTGCCCGGCCTGGGTGTCGCAGGCTCCGTCACTGTAAAGCGTCACGGCGTTGCCGGCCACCGGAACGTTGGGCTGAATGCAGGCCTGGAGTGGCAATTGGTCGCGGACGGCTTGGGCCTGCTTGGCCGCCGCTTTTTGAACCGGAGAGCGGGCAGAAGAAAACTTGCGGGTCATCAGGGGCGTGAGTCTAGCAGGTGGGCGCAGGGGGAGCGGCAAAACAGCGGGTGGCGACACCATAAAGAGCAAGGGGCAGCAAAACAAAACTGTAAGCGGCGGCGGCAGATAAAGGAGGCGCTTGCCCCGCCCTGCTAGGCAGCACGCCGCTTCAGCTTTCATACTGTGGGGGATGAATCCCAAGCTAAAAACCCTATTCGAGCTGCTCAAAGACGCGGTGAGCGCTTTTAACCAAGACAACGCGCCGCGCCTGGCCGCCGCTCTGGCTTACTACGCCATTTCTTCGGTTGGGCCGATTTTGTTCCTGATCGTCACGGTGGCCGGGATCGTCTTTCAAGGCCAAGACCGCGCCGCCATTACCCAGCAGCTTACCGACGTGGTGCAAAATGCTCTGGGCAGCAGCGGCGACCCGGAAACGTCCAAGAATATCTCTCAGTTTGTGGGATCGTTCGTTAAGAATATCAGCGACCAATTTGACAATCCCAGTGCCAACACCCTGGCAATTTTCACCGGCCTCGCCACTTTATTTCTCACGTCCACCGGCTTGTTCTTGCAACTTCAAGGCGCACTCAATGCCTTGTGGGACGTCAAGCCCGCGCCGGGAATTCTTGGCATGATCCGCACCCGCTTGATCGGCTTTTTAATGGTGCTGGTGTTCGGGGCGTTGGTGGTGGTGTTCATTGCGGGCAACACCTACCTGACCGCCCTCACCAAGCAGATCGGCGACACGGTGGGGCAAGGAGCCAACTTTGCGCGGCTGGGCACCGGCTTGCTGGCGATGGTGTTTTTTACGCCGGTCTTTGCCGCCACTTTCAAATGGCTGCCTGCCGTGAATCTCAAGTGGCGGCAGGTCTGGACCGGCGGGGCCATCACGGCGGTGCTGTTCGTGCTGTCGCAGGCGGCGATTGGGGTGTATTTTGCCCGCGCCACCCCCGGCAGCGTTTACGGCGCGGCCAGCACCTTGTTCGTGGTGCTGCTGTGGATTTACTTTTCCAGCATGGTGATCTTTTTTGGCGCGGAAGTCACTTGGGTTTACAGCCAGCGCCCCGGCGAAAAAGAACAACTCGCGGGCGTACAGGGCAGGGCCAGCACCGCCAAAGCCGCCGCACTGGGCTTGCATGAGCGCCGCCCGATACATCCGCCGCACCACGCGCCGCGTCCGCCGCTGCCGCTCAGGCCGCCGCCGCTGGGCCGTGCAGCGGGCAGCGCGGCGCTGTCGGTGCTGGCCCTGCCTTCGGTGCTGGTGCTGGGGCTGCTGCGGCTTACCGGGCTGCTTGGGTCAGGCAGGGAACCGGTCAGAACTTTATCCACCCGTCAAAAAGCGCGGGCGCAGCAAGTCTGGAACCAGAACGGTCTCGAGAAAAACCCGCCCGCCGCTGACGAGCCAACTTCTTCTGGGCGCTAAATCCTGCCCGCTGAGCATTCAGCAAGCCTTTATCTGCCGCGCCCCGAGGGTTGCAGCGGTTTACTTTGGAGCATGACCCGGACTCCGCGCTCTAAGACTTCACTGACCACCCATTTGCTGCGCCGCTTCGGTTTGATCGAGCTGTCTTCTCAGCCCTCGCCCGCGTACCGGGGAGCGCTGCTGGGCCTGGCTGGCAGCTTGGTCGGCACGCTGGCGATGGGTCAATACTGGACGAAAATCGCTCCGCTGGTGCAGCCGCCCCAAGCCGGCGCGGACAAACAAAAGCCGCAACCCGACCAAAGCGTCATTTCGCCGCTGGGCCAGCAACACCAAAACGGCGAAAGCCCGACGGCGGCGCTGGGCCGCTTTGCTTACGAGCTGATTGCCCACAAAACCCCCAGCCGAGATGCCCGCGCTTCTCTGAGTGAAGCGGTGCATTGGGGGATGGGCGCGGGCAGCGGCGCACTCTACGGCGCACTGACCGCCCAGCGCGGCGCGAACCCCCTCAGTGGCAGCTTGTTCGGCGCGGCACTGTGGATCGCCGTAGACGAGACTTTGGTGCCGTTTCTCGGCTTGCAAGACGGCCCGGCCAGCAGCGATGTGCGCGGACATCTCAACCGCCTCGGCGCACATCTCAGTTACGGCGCAGCGCTGGGCTTGAGCATCTGGGCGCTCGGCAAAGTGCTGCCGGACTGAGCGGCAGACAAGCGGTGTGGCGCTGGCGACGCTTTACATTTACGGTGTGACGTCAACTTCGCTCTACACTGCGTGTGATGATTCGTTTGCTGCTGGCGGTACTGGGCCTTGTTCTCGCCGCGCTCCTGAGCTTGACGGCGCTGTGGTTGCTGGGCGAGTTGGTATCGGGACTCGGCCAAGTCCTGACCACCACCGCTTCGCTGCTGCTCGGTGTGCTGCGTTTCGCGCTGACGGCCGGCGTTTTGGGTGGGCTCGCTTATATTCTGACCAGTGCTTGGGGACGCCCGCACCGATAAGTGAGTAAAGAGTGAGATTTAACCCAAATAGAAATGAAGTTTTGCTAAGGTATCCTATTCCCATTCCGCCAACGCGCTTTCGACTTAGAACGTAGTGTTGGTTAGGATTGTTAAATTTACGTTTAGAGGTGAATAAGATGCATAGAAAGATGATCGTTTTGCTGTCGTGCGGCTTGATGGCTGCTTCTGCCGCGTCTGCGGGCGGAGCCGGAGCCAAGCCCACCACCAAACCCACCGCGATGCCCGCTGCCAAGTGCATGAGCATTGCCGATACAGTGGCCAACAACGCCCAGTTCAGCACCCTGCTGGTCGCGCTGCAAGCCGCAGGCTTGGTGGACACCCTCAAGAGCGGGCAGTACACGGTGTTTGCGCCCACCGACGCGGCGTTCAATAAACTCCCCAGCGACGTGCTGTCGGGCGTTCTCAATGACCCGGCGCTGCTCAAGTCGGTGCTGCTTTACCACGTGGTGCCGGGCAAGGTGAATGCCAAACAGGTCATGAACCTCAAGAGCATCAAAACCGCGCAGGGCGCTACCCTCAGCGTCCAGATGATGGGCAGCAAAGTGATGGTCAACGGCGCGAATGTGGTGCAGGCTGACGTGCCCGCTTGCAACGGCGTGATTCATGTGGTGGACACCGTGTTGCTGCCGCCGATGACGGCTATGAAGCCCGCCGCGCCAGCAGTGGCGGCGACTCCGGCCCCAGCGCCCGCAGCCACAGACGACACCATGACCAGCGATAACGGCATGGCAGACGACGCCGCGTCCACGGATACTGGAATGTCGGATGCTGCTGCTCCTGCAGATGCGATGCCCGCTGAGATGGCTCAGGCTCCCGCAGCCGCGACGCCCAGCTCTATCCCCGCCACGCCGCTGACCATGCCTATGCCTGTAGACAGCGGCGAGATGAGCGTGGACACCACCGTCGCCACGGATACGGCGGCTACTGACACTGCTGCTGCTGATACGGCGGCTGCCACCACTGAGACCGCTGCGGCGGATACGGCCACGGCTGATACAACTATGGCTGATACGACCACGGTCGACACGGCGGCGGACGCCACCATGTCCGACACCAGCATGGGCGACAACACCATTTATGATGTGATTGTCAATGACGACCGCTTCGGCACCCTGCGCTCCTTGCTGAGTGACGCAGACCTCACCGAAACGCTGATGGGCGGCACCTACACCTTGTTTGCGCCCACCGACGAGGCCTTTGCTAAAGTCGATCCCGATACCTTGGCCAAAATCGCCTCGGATCCGGAGCTCCTTAAGCAAGTCCTGCTCTACCACGTGGTTGCAGGCAACCTGACCGGCGAACAAGTGACCGGCTCCACTCAACTTGCCAGCGCTGAAGGCCAGAGCCTCAACGTGACCAAAGACGGCAACAACGTCAAGATCAACGACGCCACCGTTACGGCTGTGGATATGAAAGCTAGCAACGGCGTGGTGCATGTCATTGACAGTGTCCTGATTCCGCCTGACTTGAAACTTCCCTAAACTTGAATGCATTGAGCGGCGATACCTCTTCTAGGGTATCGCCGCTTTACTTATTCAAGTGACGAATGCGGAGGGGCAGTTTTACTCGTCAATCATTTTGGTGGTGTGACCAAGAAGTGGATGTCTTACGCTTGGCCAAATGAGATCAGTCTCTGAAGAGCCCTGAAACCTATGGCGTTTTAATTCCAGCCGGGTCGCTCTCTAGTTTTGGAGCTTAAACCATGAGCAAACTTGATGTCTGATTTTTTTCCGTTTTCCCTCCTTGTAATCGGAGCGCATCCAGATGACTGCGAATTTGGTGCCGGTGGACTTGCGGCGCTGTGCCGCCGAGCCGGACACCAAGTCACGTTCGTCTCCATGACCAACGGCGACGCTGGGCACCACCGTGAAGGCGGCGGCCCACTGGCGCAGCGACGACTTGCCGAAACGCGTGCCGTTGCCGAACTGATGCAGCTTGATTACCTTGTGCTCGATCATCACGACGGCGAACTCGAACCCAACCTTGCCAACCGTTGGGAGCTGGTGGACATCATCCGGCTCATTGCCCCCGACTTGATCTTGACCCACCGGCTGGGCGATTACCACCCCGACCACCGCGCTACGGCACAATTGGTCTTGGACGCCTCGTATTTGACCAAAGTTCCTAACATCCGGGCGCTTACACCCGCACTCCGGCAAAAACCGGTGATCGGCTACCTGTACGACGATTTTCAGCGGCCCATACCCTTTAAGCCGGATCTGGTCATCGACATCGGCTCAGTGATTGAGCAAAAACTTCAGATGCTGGACGCCCACGCTTCACAGGTCTACGAATGGTTGCCCTTCGCGTCGGGCCAAGTCGAGCCCGTCTTGCCAGATGCGGCGGCCCGGCAGTCCTGGCTTCAAAGCACCTATTTAGAGACCGATCAGCGCCTGGCTGAGCGCCTGAGACCGCAACTGGCGACCCGTTACGGTGAAGCTCACGCGGCTCGGGTGCGCTTTGCTGAAGCGTTTGAGATTTCAGAGTACGGTCAGCCCTGGTCAAAAGAGTTGGAGGCCAAGCTCGGCTCGGTGCTGCTACCGAGTGCTCCGCTGTACAAAGCGTCGTCTGACAGCCACAGTGACAGTATCTAGGGCAGAAATAGAAACGAGAAGACCTGTGCTAGCGCGGGCTTTTTTTCGTCGATATTGTCTTGGAGCCAGAGATCAGATTCGAACTGACGACCTACTGATTACGAATCGCCAGTCCATCTCTCATTTGCTTTCTGCTTCTCTTAGAGATATTCCCTCTAGGACGGTGTTTTTGGCTGTACTCGTGTCGATGTTTCCCACTGCTTTTCCTTCCTGTCTATTTGCTTATTACGCACGCTATAAGTTGTTCACAGGCCTATGCTCAGGCTGTGGATAGCTCTCATTTGATAGATGACACGCCATCTCTATAATCTGTTCTAGAAGACCAACAATCTTTTCACAAAGACTTCAACGAGCACAAATGCTGCCCAGATCATATGTACGACAGTGAATGGCTTGCGCTGTCTCATACTTGCGCCGATCAAAGACGTGCCCATCAACCCACTGATGAGGCTGTGGCCCAGCAAGTCATGATCTGTACCACTTGAATGCCATTCTACTATCGCTTTAATCAAGCAAGCTAAACCCAGTAACACGAATGGCAGACGCTTCATTCCCCGTGCGATAGGCCTGCTCATCCTTTTCTCCCATGCCTAACTTTTTGATTCTGGCACGATTACAATCTTCAGGCCCAGTTTTTTCAGGATCGTAGACCAGAGGCTGACGCCCCTCACCGGGCGGTTTTTGCTTGCTTTATCCTTGATCCATACCCCGCGCCTAGCTTATCAACACCATCATCGGCGAGATCATTGAAGACCTCGGCTGGTTCAACGCTGCCAGTCAGGCCCGCACCGCGCACGCTTACCATCTTCGTGCCTAAACACTCATTTTGAGAGATGACTCGCATTCTCGGTTCATCTGAGCGTTATAAAACTGGGGATGTCAAAATTTACAATTGGACTGGTTGGTGCTTCGCTCCTCCTTTCGGCCTGTGGTGGTGGCGGCGGTAGCCCTGGCGGTGGTGGAAATCCCGGCGGAGGCTCCGGCGGAGGTTCTGGGCCGAACGCAGGAGCGGGAACGACTATAACTCGCGCCCAGCTGGCTGGCTGTGCCAATTTGTCAGGCTCCAGTGATCCGGCAGCTTCCCGTTGTCTCGCTGGTACACTAGTTGGCAAGACGGCAGGCGGTGATGTGTGTAAATTGATTATCAAATCTGATAACAGTTATGATTACTCTACTGCAAAATTGAATTATTCATACAGTTACAATAATCAAGATAGAACCTATTTCGATAAAGACTCACAGTTTCCGCTGCTTATTTGGAGTGTGACTTCCAACGCAGAGAGTTACAGAAGTCTAGAATTTAAATATGGTTTTAACAGCACCTATGATATTCAGGTTGATGCTGAGAAAGATGGAGTAAAATCGACTTGTACGGCTACAATTTAGTTTTTACCTCAAACGGAATTAAGAAAATTCGCAATATATAAATAAAAATGTCAGAATCTTATAAAAGATTCTGGCGTTTGTCCTTATACTGCTACCCTGAGGCACGAATCATCTCCCACTCGGTGCCCGACAAATTTTGAGGGGGCATTGAAACTTATCGTCCAGTACAACAAAACAGAATGCGTCTCCATCTGCTGGTTCAATATGAAATCCGCTTGAATCATAAAGCTGCCTTCTTTGCGGAAGCCAGCCTAGAATATGCTATCGCTCTTAAGATGGACTGCATCGTCTATACAGATTTGCTTGTCGGCTTGAACTCCCGCTAATGACGAGAACCATTCAGAGCAACTATAAAGTTAGTACAACAAAAAAGGCCTCCGCCACTAGCATCAGCGAGGGCGGGGGCGTTGGTGTTGACTTACGTCAGGATGCTTGTTCCAGATTCAGCGCCAGCCGCCGCGAGAGCACCTCGTCTTCGGAGAGAGGCCACTCCTAACCATAAGCAGCGGCCACCGCCTGGTCGAGCCGTTCGTGGCCGCGGGCCAACTCCTGCGCGAACGGTTCGACCTCGGTGCCCAATATCTGCATCGGATACGCCAGTGGAGGCAGATCAAAGTCCCCCGCTCCATATTCGAAGGCCGTCAGTTCATCTGAGAACCAGACGCCCGGCTAGTGGTAAATCGGGAAGGTGAAGCTGCCACTGGCCGGGTCAGAGACGCCCACAGCCCACTTGACCAGCGGGTTCCATTGGTCGCCGTACTGCTGACCCACCGTCAGCACACTCTGGGAGAATTGATTCTTGTTCTTGCCCCGTTTGTACTTGACCGTCAGCAAGTTCTTGCCCGGCTTCAGAAACGGCGTCAAATCCGCGTTGCCGTTGGCGGTCAGCGTCGTGACGGCCTGACCGTTGAGTGTCACCTTAAATTCGGCGAGCTGGTTACTGTTGAACTTCGCGCTCACGCTGACTGGCCCCGCTTTGGGAGACGAATCAGGGGTCGCCACAAAGGCGTACTCGGTGCGGCCTGCCGTGGACCCCTTACCCACCTCTTGCTTGTAAAGGGTGCGCCATTTCCCGTTCTCGCCCGCACCGAGCGTCAGCTCGCTCTTACTGAACTGATTGGTGTTCTTGCCGGGGGTGGACTCGATGGTCAGGGTGTTCTTGCCCGCTTTGACCAGTGGCGTCAGATCCACGGTGCTGGAGTCGTTGTTGATCAGCGTGACCGTTCGCCCATTCAGGGAAAGGCGGAACAAGTTGGGCTGCGAGCTGTTGTAGGTCGTCTTGACCACGTACTGTGTGGCCTGGGCCGGGGCGCTGAGCAGCAGGCCAAGTGCCAGGGTTCTCAAGAAACGGGTCTGTAAAAACCGGTGTGATCTATGCATGCTCGGTGTCCTCCTTGGGCTGTACTGTTCTCCTGACCATGCACTACACGACTGAGAGGGGCGTGAATGTGCTGGGTTGACGTCAATCTGGCCAAGCGCACGGCGCAGGTCAGGGAAACAGTCAGTGACGCCGGAGGTAGCGGCAAGCTGAGAACTGGCACGCCCAAAACCCAGAACTCACGCCGCACCGTCCACATCTCGCCGGACGCTGTGAAGCTGTTGCAAGAGCAGTAAGCCCACCAAGCGCTGATGGCAAAGGTGATGGGGGAGAAGTGGCAACCCTCGGGCCAGGTGTTCACCAACATCCACGGCGGCACCCCAGTCCCCAACAACCTGCGCCGCGACATGGCCCGCATCTGCACCGCTGCTGGAATCCGTACACTGAGTATTCATGGCCTGCGCCACACCTACGCTTCGCTCAGCCTGCGCCATGGTGTTCCGGCTGAGGTGGTGAGCAAGCAGCTCGGCCACGCTACCGTCGCCTTCACGCTGAGTATTTACCGGACGGTCTACCAATCCGAGAAAGCGGCGTGGGCAGTCAACCTGAATGACTGGCTGGAATCTCCGGTTACGCACGCGTTATGCACATGACCCGATTTTGAGCGACTGTCTGGAGAGTCTAGAAACGAAAAACCCGCACTAGGCGGGCTTTTTTCTTGGAGCCAGAGGTCAGATTCGAACTGACGACCTACTGATTACGAATCAGTTGCTCTACCCCTGAGCTACACTGGCGGGCTGCCGAGATCAACGAGTGACACAGACAAGCTCAGGGAGTATAGAAGAAAGGGCCGACGAGTGTCAATTCCAGCGGAGCTGCGAGCGGGTTTGCCAGTACGCTTCGGCGGGTTCACGCAGCGTCTCCAGCGCTGAGAATTCGGCTTCGATTAGCTGCAATGCACTGAGGTTGCTTTCAAGCTGCGCCCGTGTACTCGCGCCGCTCAGCACCACCTCTGCCCAGGGACGCGCCAAAGCGGCGGCCAGTGCCAGCGCGTCAGGCGTAAAAGCTTGCTGCTCGGCGAGGTCGCGCAGTGCGGGCGGCGCTGGTGCGGCCAGCCTCCCGTTGGCCAGCGCTTCTTTGATCACCACCCGCCAGCCCGCCGCCTTGGCTTCGCTGAGGGCGTCTTCGGCAGAGCGCTCCAGCACGTTCCAAGTGGCCTGCACCGCGCCGAATGGCCCGCCCAGCGCCAAAGCGGCCCGCAAAGTCTGGGCTTGTTGCGGCCCACTGACCGATAAGCCCACCGTGACGCCCCGCTCACCGAGCTGCGCCAAACGGTCAAGCAAGGCTGCGTCCTTCAGGGCCGGACTGTCCGGCGTGACGCTGTGAATGAAGTACAAATCTGGCGGCCCGCCCAGCGCCGCCAGGGTTTCCGGCCACTGCTGCTCAAAAGTGGTGAGCGAATGGTCTTTGATTTCGTGCTGTGCGGCGTCCATGCGCCACTCGCCCACATAGCGGTAGCCCCATTTGGAGCCGATCAGCAACTCCCCGCGCCGATCCGGATGCGCCGCCAGCCACTCGCCCAAAAAGACCTCGGCCAGGCCATACGAGCGGGCCGCGTCGAAATACCGCAGGCCCGCTTCCCAGGCGGCGTCGAGCAGGGTGTGGGTGCGCCGCCGCAGATCGTCTACGCTGCGGCCCCCTGCAAAGTCAGCCGCGTGGCCCACGTTGATGTAAGCGGGCCTGCCCACTGCTGCCAAGCCATACCCGAGGACGGCGCTCACAGCCCTGCCCCGATCACTGCGTCTGCTTCAATTTCGACCAGATGCTGTGGGTCAATCAGCGCGGCGACCTGCACCATGCTGGCGGCGGGGCGAATAGCGCCGAATACTTCGCCGTGAACGCGCCCCACTTCCGCCCAGCGCGAAATGTCGGTGAGGTAAATGCGGGTTCGCACCACGTCACTTAAGCTTGCTCCGGCTTGTTCGAGGGCCGAGCGAATGATCTCCAAGATGACGCGGGTTTGGCCCGCCGGGTCGCCAAGATGCACCACTTGGCCGCCCACAGTGGCCGTCGTGCCCGCCACGCTGACGTGATGACCGACCCGCACCGCCCGTGAGTAGCCCACCACGTCTTCCCAGGGGGAAGTGCCCCGAATGTTTTGCCGCATGAAGGTAGTCTGGCGCAAAAAGAAGGGCAAGGCAAAAATGAGACTGAGCGCAGTGCCTAGCCACAGCAAAAGAGCGGAAGCCTTAGCCTCCGCCCTTCTTTAATCTGAACTTAAATGCTGACGCTGTGGTTAGCGGGGCGTAACGGTGCGGCCACCGCCTGCTGCGCTGCGTGCGCCAGTGATGGCCAGCAACAAGGTCAGGCCAGCGGCCAGCAGCCAGCCCCAACCGGCGGTGTTGGCGGCGCTGCGTGCGATCCGCTCGGTGGCGGCGGCGGTGGCAGCGGCCTGCTTCTCGGCGGCGGTGATGCCGTCATTGATTGAGGTCTGCACTTCGGCGGCCTGCGCTTGGCTCAGGCCCTGACGCTGCAAACGGGTCACGAACTGATCGCCGGTCAAGGCTTTTTTGATGGCGTCGGTGCGCTTGGTCACGAAGTCGCCGACGTTATTGACGCTGGTCAAGTCGCCCAGGTCGTTGGCGGCGCGGCTCACGATACCCGTGACCACGTTGCCAGCGGCGCTGACCTGCTGCTGGTTGAGGTCGGGGCTGGCCTGCGCGATCAGGTTTTCCACGTCCGACTGGCTGAAGTTGCCGATAATGTTTTGGCCCTGAGGTGTTTGGGCGGCTTGATTGGCGGCGTTGGTGGCGGAGCTGGCCAGTCCCGGCACAGCGCTGGCCAAGCTGCCGAGGGCGCTGGTCGCCGCGCCGGTGGCGGAGCTGAGCGCGTTGTAGCCGAGCAAGCTGCCCAGCAAGACCAACAAGCTGCCGGTGACCAGGCCGGTCAGGGTGGCGTCATCTTTGGTCATGGCGGCGATGCCGGGTGTGCCGTCAACGGTAGACGGAGCGCTGGCCCGCACGGCGACCAAGCCTGCTGCGTAAGCCGCGATCAGGACGCTGATGGCCAGCCAAATGACGGCGGCAATGCCCACGCCCGACAAGGTGATGCCGGTGACTGCGGTAATGGCTGTGCCGAGGGCGATGAGGGTCAGCTGAACCACCAAGCCCACCACCAAACCAGCAAAGATGCCGCGCCAGCTCAAACGATGCGAAAGAAAATCCCGATTGGTCATGTGTATCTCCTTAAAAATTCAGTCCAATTCATTCAAAAGAGAACTGAGGTTGAGTTGCCGAAATTTCGCTTCGCCTTTGTGAGATGAAAGGCATTTCATAAGACAACCGCCTGCCGGTGACGCGTTTGGCCGCCGTACAGTCAGACCAACCGTAACGGTTCTGACACACTTTGGAAACCCATCCAATACCAATCTTTCTTTCATCTTTGGAGACAAGAGTCCCTCCATTCAAGAAAAAATGAAGATGATTTTTTGCTGTACAACACCATATTTGAGTCGTTGGATGTTTGAGGAATCACCTCTTTTTCTGAGATTTTTTGGGAAATCATTCAACAGTTTCTTTAGGTCAAGTCAGCAACGTATGAAGACTCAAAGTAAGCTGTCTTGCAACGGCTTTGGTTCAGTAACGGCAATGCCCTGCGCAATCAGCGCTTGGCGCAGCATTGGGATATTTTTGAGGGCGTGGCCTTTTGTAGTGTTCTCAAAAAATACGTAGAGTTCGTCCACCTCGCCGTCCACAAAAGCGACTTTGGCGGCCCATTCGTCCATTTCAGCTTGGGTATAGCGGTAATCGTGGCGCTCAGCGGCGCTCTCCCCGCTCCACCAATTGCCGCTGTTGCGCCCGTGCAGCCGCAAGTAGGCCACGTCCGCCGTGACGTGCAGGCTCGGCTCCGGCACGCCCGCGACCGGCGGATAATCGGGGCTGACCCAGATCAAGCCAAATTCGCGCAGGCCCTCGCGCACCTCGGGTTTGTCCCAGCTCTGGTGGCGAAATTCCACGGCCAGCTCGTGTCCGGCAAAGCGCTCGGCCAGCGCCTGCAGGTATTTGCGGTTCTGCGGCGTGCGGTGAAAGCGGTAGGGAAACTGAGCCAGATACGGCCCCATGATGCCCGCTTCACGCAGCGGCTCGGGGCTTTGCAGCATCCGGTCAAAGTCGCTGTCTTGGGGCGTTTGGTCGTGGGTAAAAACCTTGTTGAGCTTGACGGCCATGCGGGTGCGGCCCGCCGAGCGCTTGGCCATGCCCTCGAAAGCCTTGAGGCCGGGAATGCCGTAAAAGCTGGAGTTGAGTTCTACGGCGTCGAAGTGCTGAGCATAAATACTCAGGAAATCGGTCTGCTTGGTGCCGGGTGGGTAGAGCAAGTCCTCGCCGATCCAATCTTCGTTGGTGTAGCCGCCAGTGCCGATATAAACTTTCATGCTTTCAGTCTGCGGCAGGTGGGCGGGCGGCGTGTGCCACACGGCTTGTGGAAAAAATAAGGAACGCCAATACGGTAGCAGCGCCCACCTAAATAAGTTGGTGGGCGCTGCTGTTGGTGCTGCTGCTTCGCGTTTAGCTGAACTTGCTCAAGTCCAAAATAAAGTCGTAGGCGCAGCTGCCCTGCTCGTTGCGGATCAACAAATCCACTTTGGCGTTGGCGTTCAGGCCCGCTTTGAGCGGCTCGAAGTAATACACCAACGTTCCGGCCTGCTTCCCGTCGGCTCCAGCTTTCCAGTCGTTGACGAAGCTGAAGCGAGTGGGCGCGAGCAGTTTGCCGTCCGGCCCTTTGAGACGTACCTGATAGGCGCTGCGCTGCTGCAAATCGCTCAGCCCCCTGACCGAGACGTCAATTCTGAGCTGACCGTCAGGCAGAGAGGGCGAAGAGCCTGGAGCGGGGGTGGCAGCGGGCGCAGGCAACTTGGCTCCGTAATCGTTGGTGCCGTCCGGCAAGACGCCCACTCCAAAGCTGCTCAGGGCGCTGGCGGAGGTCATGTTTTTGAAGTTATCACGGGCGTCCTGGGCCGCAAACAAGAGCTGGTCGGCCTGACCGCTGAGCGTCAAGCTGCCCACCCGGCTGCCCTGAGCAAAATCGGTGGGGTTGGCCAGCCAACTGCTCAGGCAAGTGTCGCCGCCGTCGTACACCTTGACGCTGCCGTCGGGCGCTTTGAATTTGCCGCCGTCCACGCTCAGGTCAAGGGTGTAAAAGGTGGGCACAGTGGCGCGGCGGCCATACGCGCTGTCGATCACGGTTTTGGCGCTTTGGTCTTCGAGCTTGGGCACCCAAGCCAGCGCGGGGCCAGAAGTGAGGGCGGTGAGCAGAACCAGACCGAGAGACGTTTTACGCATGGATTACCTCGTTGAGCTGTTGAGTCAAGTGGAGTTTTGGGGAAGAGTGTCTGAACTAACTATCTATTTAGTGCTTCAAAATGACGCAGAACTGACCTCAAGGGAGCGGGTTTGAGACTTGCGCTCTAGTCCTTGAGATAAGCCAAGCGGCACGCCTGACCCGCCGATCTGAAGGCCGCTGCGCCTGCCGCGTCGAGTACCGCGTCGGTGATGTAGCTGCTCTTCGGCGCGAACTTGGTGGCCTGCACCCTGACGGCCCGAATGCGGGTGACATTCTTAAATTGGCTGATCTGGCCCTCGGCAGTCAGGTAGGTGTGCAAGTTGCCTTCGTTGACGAGCTGTGAACTGACGCCTTTAATCAGCTCGGCGTCGGGCCAGAGTTGATTGCCGTTCTGGTCGAAGACAAAACTGGTCTGCGCCCGCTCAAAGCGTTTATCCAGGCCGCGCACGTCAACCGCAACGGTGCAGAGCAGGGCTTTGTTCTCATTGCCCGCGCCGTCGCCGCCTGCGCCGCTGGCCCGCCCGCCGCCGCTGGCGATGCCGTCGGTTTGGCCCGCTGAAGGCCCGCCGTAGGTATCGGGGTTGCCTCCAACTTGCCTGCCTTCGGCGTCACCGGCAGGCTGCGGAGCGCCGACCCGCCCGCCGCCGCCCGCTGGACGGCCTGCCACTTCACCGACAGCGGGGCTGCCACCTGCGCCGCTTCCGGTGCTGCCGCCTGCCGATTCGCGGGGCGCAGCAGGAGCGGCGGCGCTCACGCCATTGCTGCCAGGCGTGCCGCGTGCGGGCGCGGTGCTGTCCGCGCCGGGGGTGTTGGCCGCCGCAGCGCCGCTGCCGCCTGCTGGGGTTGCCGCTTCGCCGCTGGCGGCATTTTGCGCTCCCGAACTGCTGCCAACGCCAGGCCGGGCCGTGATCGGACTCGCGCCGCTCTGTGCTCCGCTGTTGCTGCCGCCGGTGGGCCGGGTGGCTTCGGGCGTGGCGGTGCTGCCTGCCGCATTACTGGCATTCCCACTCGGGCGCACGGCCGTCTCTGGGGCCGGACTGGCCGAGGCTTGGCCGCCGCTGCTTCCGCGTGCGGGCGCTGGCGCTTGGCTGGGCGTTTCGCTGGGCCGGGTGGCCACCGGACTGGTATTGCGGGCCGGCGCAGCGGGAATGTCGCTGGCAGAAATCTGCGGGCGCGGTGAGACGGGCGCGGCGGGAGCGGGCGCAGCCGTCGCTGCTCGGCCTGCCCTCGGCGCGGCCTGAGCAATCTCGTTGGTGGTGGGCGCATTGCTGGCGGCGCTCTCACTTCGGCGGGCGGGCGCTGCCGCTTGCGTGCCAGGGTCGCCCGCCGCGCCGCCGCCGCGTGCCGCTTCGGTTTGCTGGGTGGGGGCGGCGGCGTCCTCGCGTCTGGGCAGAGAAGTGATCGGGGCGGGATCGGGAGCGGGTGCAGCGGCGGCCGTCGGCGTGGGCGGCGCGGGCGCGTCGGGCGCTGCGGCGTTGGGCTGCACCTCGCGGCTGGTGGGCGCGACTGACGTGGGCGTTTCTACCTGCGCCGCCTGATTTTGAACAGGTGCGGGTGTGGGGCTGGGCGTTGGAGACGGCGTCGGCTGATCGCTCGGCGTGCGCGAAGGCTCGGTGAGAGTGGCCTGCGGCGTTGGCGTCTGCGCTGGCCTCGATTCCGGCGTCGGCTGGGTGGTGGGTACGTCGCTGGGCGGCGTCAGTGTCGCTTGTGGAGTGGGGGTCGCTTGCGGTGTAGGGGTGGCCTGCGGCGTGGGAGTAGGGGAGGGCGTCGGCGTCGGGTTGGTCGTTGGCGTCTGGGTGGGCGCGGTGCGGGCCGTCTCGGTGGGAACTTTGGGCTGCTCTTGTGGCTGCGTGGTGGGTGTGGGCGTCGTTTGCGCTGTTGGCGTTTTGGGCGCGGCCGTTTCCGGCGTGGCTGACTTCTGGGGCGTAGGTTTGGGCGGCGTGGCAACCGGAGGCTTAACCACTGGAGGCGTTACTGCGGTTGGTCTGGGCACGGGTACGACTGGTTTGGGCGGCTGCACCACCACGGGCTTGGGCGGCTCGGGTTTCAGCGTTTGGGTCTTGAGCGGCGTCTTGGGGGTGGGCTGAACCACCGTTTTGGGCGGCGTTTTGATTGTCGCGGGCGGCGTGACGGGTTGCGTGGGCGTCAGGACTTCGGGAGCCAGCGTCACCACTTCCAGCGGAGCGCGGCTCAAGTCCGGCGGAGTCAGCGAGCGGGTGGGGGCTGGGGGGCGCAGCGCCAAAATGCCCAGCAGCAAGGCCGCGTGAACAATGAGAGTGACGCCCAGCGCCCGCGCCCGGTCAGCGTTGTCAGGTGGCAACACTCGAACGGTCAAGGCCGACTCCTTTGGTGCAAAACTGGCGACGAAGTCCGGAAAAGTGCGGCAGTCTTCACGGCGCTTATTTGCTCCCGGTCTTGGTGCCGAGGGCCAGGCGCTCGCCGCCGGCTTTCTTGATCACGTCCATCACCTGCACCACGCCGCCGTAATTGCCTTTTTCATCGGCCCGCAGGCCTACTGTGCCGCCCGACACCTGAAGCAGGGGCTTTAACTGAGCGCCCAACTTGGTCAGGGTGGTTTCTTTGCCGTTGAGGTACAGCTTGCCGGATCGCTCCAAGCTGACCACCGGCAATTCGGGGGTTTGCTGCACCGTCTGCGAAGCGCGGGGCAAGTCCAGCGGCAAAGCGTTTTGGCGGGCATTCAGGTTGCTGGTCAAAAAGAAGAAAATCAGCAGCAGCAGCACAATGTCTACCATCGGCGCAAAATCAAAAGTCAGCGGCTGCTCTTCCCGGAAGCGGCGTCTCATAAGGCTTCCGGTGAGGGCTGGGCCTTCTGTGTTTTAGGAGTTGTTGCAGTGGCCGGAATCCGCTTCATGGAGTTTTGCTGCCCTCGAAGGTAAATTCCAGCGGAGCAATCGGCGCGGCTTGGGCGTTGGTCTGGGCCGCCGGACGGGCGGGAGCGGCCCGCACGGGCGCAGTGGGCACCACCACGCTCAACCAAGCCGGAAGTTCCTCGCGCACCCGCTCGGCCCCCGCCGCGATTCGGTCGGCGCGGGAGCGCAGGGCGTTGCGAGCCACGTACGCCACAATCGCCACGATCAGGCCGCCTGCCGTATTGATCAGCGCTTCGCTGATGCCGGTGGCGAGCTGCGAAGGCGTGGGCGCGGTGGTCTGCGAAAAGACGATAAACGAGCGCACCATTCCGATCACGGTGCCGAGTAGCCCGATCAGCGGCGCGATCTGGGCCACCGTGCCCAGCGCACTGATGCCCGCGTACAACCGGGCGTCTTCTTGCAAGATGGCTCCGTTCATGGCGGCCTGCGCGGCGTCAATGCCCCGGTCGGCTCTGGCGAGTCCAGCCCGCAGGACATTGGCGGTGGGGGTCTGCAAACCCGAATAATCAATTTCGGCCAGTGCCGCCGCTCCGCCCGACTCGGCAGTCACGGCCCGCGTGCGCTCGATCAGGGCCGCAGAAGCAGAATCCTGACCCAGTCTGGAGAGTTCTAAGACCCGCAGCGTCGTCAGGTAGATGGTGTAGATCGACAGCGCCAACAACACCCACAGCAGCGGCCCAGCGGCCTGAATCAGGGAAAGGACATTCACCCTTTACCTCTTAGCATAGCCGTCTATGGCAAGCGTGAAAAATGCCTCGGCCTTCTCATCTTGGAGCTTCCCGAATCCGCACTAAACCACTCGACTTTAGGGGTGCTGAGCCGTTAGAATGAGGCAGTAAGTAGGAATGATTCCTAAAAGCAGCCCCACATCCCAAGGAGAGTTATGACCGAAGATACCACCAGTCCGCACCAGAACGCCCCGCATCAAATCGAGATCCGCAACCTGCACGCTTGCGTCGGGGACTTGCAAATCCTCAAGGGCATCGACCTGATCGTTCCGCGCGGCGAGCTGCACGCCGTGATGGGGCCGAACGGCAACGGCAAGAGCACCCTCGCCAAAGTCATCGTCGGTGACCCCGAGTACACCGTCACTGAAGGCGAAATCCTGGTCGACGGCCAGAACATTCTGGAGATGGAACCCGACGAACGCGCCCGTCTCGGCCTCTTTTTGGCCTTCCAGTATCCGGTCGAAATTCCGGGCGTGACCATCGCCAATTTCTTGCGCCTCGCCATGCAGGCCCGCAAAGCCGAGGGCGAGGAAGTCAGCTTCAGCGAGTTTTACAACAAGTTGCTGGCCGCCCTCAAAACGCTGGAATGGGACGAGAGCATCGTGGAGCGCTACCTCAACGCGGGCTTTTCGGGCGGCGAGAAAAAGCGCAACGAAATTTTGCAGATGCTGATGCTCGACCCCACCTACATCATCATGGACGAAACCGACTCGGGCCTCGACGTGGACGCCCTCAAGATCGTGGCCAGAGGCGTCAACTCGATGCGCGGCGAAAATCTCGGCGGCCTGATCATTACCCACTACCAGCGCCTGCTCGATTACATCGTCCCCGACAAAGTCCACATCATCGTGAACGGCAAAGTGGTGCAGTCGGGCGGCCCCGAACTCGCCAAGAAGCTGGATTCGCAGGGCTACGAGTGGGTCAAGGAATTGGCCACAGCCTGAGCCGTTTCGCCTCGCTGCCCGCACCATCTATAAACTCTAAGGAGTTCAAATGACCATTAATCCCGCAGTCAATGACATCAACACCGACTATGAGTACGGTTGGAGCAATCCTGAGAAGTACGCCTTCAAAGCGCCCAAGGGTCTGAGCCGCGAAGTCGTCGAAATGATCAGCAAGACCAAAGACGAACCCCAGTGGATGCTGGACTTCCGCCTCAAAGCATTGGACATCTTCTACAGCAAGCCGATGCCGACTTGGGGCGCGGATTTGAGCGGCCTCAACCTCGATGAAATTTATTACTACATCAAACCCGAAGGCTTCAACAGCCGCTCGTGGGACGATGTACCCGAGGACGTGAAAAAGACCTTCGAGCGATTGGGCATTCCCGAAGCCGAGCGGGCTATGCTGGCCGGTGTGGGCGCACAGTACGAATCGGAAATGGTGTACCACAACCTCAAAGAAGAATGGGAAAAGTTAGGCGTGGTCTTTTTAAGCATTGAAGACGGCCTCAAAGAATACCCTGAGCTCTTCCGTGAGCATTTCGCCACCATTATTCCGCCGGAAGACAACAAGTTCGCGGCCATCAACTCTGCGGTTTGGAGTGGCGGCAGCTTTGTCTATGTCCCCAAAGGCGTCAAAGTGGACATCCCACTGCAAACCTACTTCCGCATCAATGCCGAGAGCAGCGGTCAGTTTGAGCGCACGCTGATTATCATTGATGAAGGCGCTCAGGCCCATTACATCGAGGGCTGCACTGCGCCTGCTTACAATGCCGACAGCTTCCACTCGGGCGTCATTGAAATCGTGGTCAAGGAAGGCGCACGCTTCCGCTACAGCACCATTCAAAACTGGTCGCACAACGTTTACAACCTTGTCACGCAGCGGGCCGCCGTGTACGGCAACGGCGTGATGGAGTGGGTCGACGGCAACCTCGGCAGCAAAGTCACCATGAAGTACCCGGCTTGCTACCTCCTGGAAGAAGGCGCACGCGGCGAGATCTTGAGCATTGCGATGGCGGGACGCGGCCAGCACCAAGATGCGGGCGGCAAGATCGTCCACTTTGCGCCCAACACCAGCGGCACGATTGTCAGCAAGTCGATCAGCAAAGATTCGGGCCGCTCTTCTTACCGTGGCTTGGTCAAGATTTATGAAGGCGCGAAGGGCAGCAAAACCAACGTGGAGTGCGACGCCCTCTTGCTCGACGAGGAAGCCCGCACCGACACCTATCCTTACATCGAGATTGAGGAAAAGGACGCCCGTGTGGGTCACGAAGCCACCGTCTCCAAAATCAATGACGAGCAGATTCTTTACCTGCAAAGTCGCGGCCTCAGCAAAGACCAGGCGGCGGGCCTCATCGTGCGCGGCTTTATTGAGCCGATTGCTAAGGAATTGCCACTTGAGTACGCCGTAGAGTTGAACCGGTTGATTGAATTGGAAATGGAAGGCAGCGTCGGATAATTGAAACCAGCACTGACCCTACTTGCCAAAATTATCTTTGGATTTGTTTTTCTAGTATGGTCGGTGCTTGCTATTACTTTTGATCCGAACATCTTGAAGCGCACTTTCTTTAGGCTTACCTATCAGGTCTATGCTCTTCAAGATATTGGCGAAAGTTACCCAAGACGTGAAGTGGCTTTGCAAGTCAAAGATACTGAGAATCCGAGTGCTGATGCCAGAAGGTGTATCGAAGCTTTTGAAATTTTCTCATTAGATGATGGACAGACGGCAACTTGCCGAGTCTTTGTCAATCGTGCTTCTTATGAGAGATTCAAAGCAGGAAATTCGACCCGTGATTTGGCGAGTGCCGTTCAAGGCGCTTATGGCTTGGCTAAAACTGCTGAAGTCTTCATGAACGAGGGCTTGATCTGTTCGTAGTTCGGTTTCTATCGTCAAATTAAATCGTCGGGACGGCGGCTGAGTTTCTAGGAATCTCGGACGGAGCTTCACCGAAAGAGAGAAGATAAAATTGAAACTCAACCACATCAACCTAGGCGTTACTGACGTTCCCGCCGCTGTCGAGATCTTTGAGCGTTTCTTTGGTCTTAAGCAGGCCGAAGGAATGCCCAGAAACGACAACATGACTTTCCTGCATGACGATGACGGCTCACTCATTTCTGTCTTCAAAAGCAAAGACGTGAGTTACCCTAAAGTCTTTCATATCGGTTTTTTGCAAGACACGCCGGAGCAAGTGCGGGCCGTTCACGCTCAACTCACAGCAGGCGGCCATCAGGTTCAAGCTCCTTACGAAAATCATGGGCGGCTGACGTTTTACTTCAATACTCCGGTTGGCTTTATTATTGAAGTCGAATCGTTCATGGGTTGATCTGATCCTTATCTTTAAGCTGTTCAAAAAATTAGACATTTTGACCGGACTCCCAATCTCGACACAGTGGACTGGCAAAAGGAGAACCCCACCGCATGACCAATTCCCCATTCTCTGACCAACTCGCTGCCCACACCGGCCCCGACTGGCTCAATGCCAAGCGCAAGGCCAGCTTCGACCTTTTCGACACGCTCGAAGTGCCTCACAGCGGCGTGGAAGCCTGGAAGTACACCCAAGTCACCATCGACTTCGCCAAGCTGCGCCCGCATCCCAAGCGCGACATGGTCGCCGATCTCTCGGCCTTGCCCGCCAGCGTGCGCGAACGCCTGAGCAGCACCGACGTGGGCGCATTCTTGGTGATGGACGGCCCCGACGTGGTGTACCGCACAGAGTTGCCCGCCGAGCTGAGCGCCAAAGGCGTGATCTTCACCGATCTCAAAACGGCGGTGGAGCAGTACCCCGACAAAGTTCAGCAGTACCTCTACAGTGTGGTTCCCGCCGAAGTGCCGGACGATACCACCATCGCCGCGCCCGGTACCACACCCAGCAAATCACCCGATCCCAGCGAGGGCAAGTTCAGCGCTCTGGCGGCGGCCCTGTGGACCAACGGCGCGTTCGTGTACGTGCCGCGTGGCGTAGAAGTCGAGCTTCCGCTCGGGTCGTTTCGCGTGATGAGCGAGGCCGGCACCTACACCGCCACCCGCACCCTGGTGGTGGCCGAAGAAAACGCCCAAGTGACATTCATTGACGAGCAAGACAGTGAAGACTTGCCCGGCACCTACGCCATCGGCGCGGTGGAACTGGTGGTCAAAGACGGCGCTCGCCTGCGCTACGTCAGCATTCAGAACTGGGGCAAGGGCGTCACCCACATTCAGCGCCAGCGCGGCGACGTGGGCCGTGATTCCACCCTCAACAGCCTCGTGGTCACGATGGGCGGCACCCTCAGCCGCACCGAAATGCAGAGCCACCTGCGCGGGCAAGGCTCAAGCAGCGAAATGCTGGCGCTCTACTTTGCCAACGAAGACCAGCATTTCGATCACTACACCCTCCAGCACCACGCCGCTCCCAACGCTTACTCCGATTTGCTCTACAAAGGCGTCAGCGACGATCAAAGCGTGGGCGTGTTCAGCGGCATGATCAAAGTGGACTTGGGCGCACAAAAAACCGACGCGTACCAAAAGCACCGCACCATGATGCTCAGCAGCGAAGCCCAAAACTTCAGCGTGCCGCAGCTGGAAATCAACGCCAACGATGTGCGCTGCTCGCACGGCTCGACCACCGGCCCAGTGGATCAGGAGCAGCTTTTCTTTTTGCGCTCACGCGGCATCAACAAAGAGCTGGCCGAAAAAATGCTGGTCACCGCTTTCTTGGAAGATGTGCTGGGGCGCGTGCCACTGCAAAGCGTCGTCAAGTACATCGAAGGCATCATTGCCAAAAAGGTCGGCGCAGCCTAAACTACAACTGAACGCTTGGACAGTCAGCCTCCGGTGTGGAGCTGGCTGTTTTTTTGCTTGTAGGTATCAGGGGAAAAGATGGACTGCTGATGGGTAAAACAAGATTAGAGGCATTTTCGGACGGCGTGCTGGCCATTATCATCACGATCATGGTGCTGGAACTCAAACCTCCGGAAGGCCACGAACTGAGCGATTTATTCAGGGACTGGCCCAAGTTTTTGGCTTATGTGGTGAGTTTTATTTACGTCGGCATCTACTGGAACAACCACCACCACATGCTGCACACCGTTAAGCGCATCAATGGTAATGTGATGTGGGCCAATCTCCATCTCCTGTTCTGGCTTTCGTTGCTGCCCTTCATGACTGCCTGGGCGGGAGAGACTCACTTTTCAGCCGTTCCAATGAGCATTTACGCTCTTGATTTGCTTATCTGTGGCCTTGCTTATGTCATTTTACAATACCGAATTATCAATGCTGACTCTAGCAATGGACTTTTGCTGAGAGCCATTGGCAACGACAGCAAAGGGAAAATTTCGACAGCGTTATATTTGATTGCCGTCGTAGTGCCTTTTTTTGGATTCTTCGGTACTGTTTTGTCAGGAATAATCATTATCGGGAATACTCTGCTGTGGGTCATTCCAGATCGCAGAATTGAACGGGTCCTCGCTGAGGAAGAAGCCAAGCCGATGACCTGAGAATTCACGAAAAAGGCCCTCAGAAGAGTTGACTTCTGAGGGCCTTTGCTTTGATCAGGTTTACTGCAAGCGCTTCATGATGTCTTGCAGGCTCTGCGAATCGGCCCAGTCCATTCCGGCCTGTACGTAAGTCATGGCCGTTTCCTTATCGCCGCGCTGTAGGGCGATGTAAGCCAGTTTGGCGGCGCTGAGCGAGGCCCACTGCTTTTCGGTGTCGCTCAGGTCATTGAGGTTTGACCAAGCGTTGTAGGCGTTGATCCACCACTGGGTCTTAGTGTAAAGCTGCGCCAAGTAAGCTCCGTACGCACGGTCGGTGCTCATGGTGGAAGCGATGTAAGCCTGATCTACCGCTCCTTTCCAAAGGGTACGGTCATAGAAGGCGGCGGGATAAGCCACGTCAGCCTGCACCGCGAGTTCGCTGGCGCGGTTGAAGTGGTCGCTGGCCGTCATGGTCATCGAATCCGACATGGCCGGATCAGCTGGAGCGGTGTCTTGTGCGCTGGCCAATCCTGCCAGAGCAAACGCTGTCAAAATGAGAATCTTTTTCATATCAACACGCATCTTAAGACGCTAATGTGCAGGACGTCTACGACTTAACCCGCTCTTGAGCCTTGCTTTAAGAGAATGTAAAGGAGAATCCATTTTGCCGCTCGCTTCATTTGCCCAACGTTCACTGTTTTTCTCGCTTCTGTGCGCCTCTTTCTCAGCAGGCTTTGCTCAAACACCTTCCGCAGGCGCAGCTCCCTCCATCACCTGGTCAAAGAACATTAAGGCCCTCGGTGCTCTAAGCGTGGCCGACAACGGCGACGTCGTGCTGATCGGCTCAGACGCCAAGTTGCACCGCTTAGACAGCACTGGGCAAGAAAAATGGGCCTTCGCTCTAGGCGACATTGGCCGCGCCGCGCCGGTCATTACTCCGTCCGGCGTCACGCTGGCGGTGGCCTACGACGATAACCTGTACGCCATCGATGCCAGCGGCAAGAAGCTCTGGAATGTGCGTTTTGACGGTGATCTGTATGCCTCACCCGCGCTGAGGGCCGACGGAAGCATCGTGGTGGCCAGCAGCGGCGGCACGGTTTATGCCCTGAACAGCCAGGGCGGACAGCTTTGGAAATACAAAGTCGGCTCTCCCATTTACAGCAGCCCCATCGTCGCTGTAGATGGCAGCATCTACTTTGGTACGCAGGGCAATCAGGTGGTGGCGCTGACCACAGATGGACAACTCAAATGGCGCTTCCGCACCGGCAGCACCGTATTTGGCAGCCCCGCTCTGGACGCGGCGGGCAATCTCTATTTCGGTTCTGGCGACAAGAAAATCTACAGCTTGACCCCCGGTGGCGAGTTGCGTTGGACGCGGGCCACCGCTTCGTTTGTCAATGCCAGCCCGATCATTACTTCAAAAGGTTTGGTGGTGGTGGGCAGTTACGACGGTAATGTTTACGCCCTGAACGAGGCCGGACAAGACGTCTGGGTGTATCCGGCAGGCGCGGCCGTCGCAGCCCCAGCCGCCGAGTTGGTGGGCGGCGCGGTGGTCGTCGGCGATATGAGCGGCACCTTGCACGCCATTGGCGAGGGCGGCAAAGCGATGTGGACGCTCAAAACCGGTGAGCGGATCGACACCAGCGTGAATGTCAGCTCGGCGGGGACGCTGTATTTTTCTACGGCCAGTGGCAAGCTCGACGCCATCGCCAATCAGCCGCCCCTCGCGGACGGCCCGTGGACGTACTACCGCAGTGTGGCGGCTGGCTATGGCCGCCCTCCAAGCAGCACCGAAGCCGCCGCGCTGACGGCCCTCAAGCGCCCCGCTGCCCAAAAAGCGCTGGCTCTGATCGCCCAGCAAGCGCTGATTGCCCAACAGCCTGTGAATCAGCAGCCTGCGCCCAAGCCGCCAGTCGCGCCGCAGCCAGCCCCGAAGCCTGCCGCCCCGTCAACCGCAGCCCCGCCAATCGCCCCTTCACCAATCACGGCCAAGCCGCAGCCCTCTCCCGCTCCAGTGGCTTCAAAACCAACCCTACCCGTCCCCACTGCTCCGCCCGCCGCCAAGCCTGTGGTGGCCGCTCCGCCTGCTACTCCGGCCCCGGTAGTGCCTGCTCCGAAGCCGCCAGCGCCTACAGCTGATCCTGCCGCGCTTGCTCTTTCCGCTGGAGCCAAAGCACGCGCCGACCGAGGTCAAATCGTGTTGCCGCTGCCGGAAGTCGTGGGAGCGCTCGGCGCTCAAATCCAAGTCCAAACGCCGCGCAGCGTCACTGTGCAGCTCGGCCCAGACAGCAGCACGTTGCCGGTGCGAATGCTGGGCAGCGGAGAGACCCGTGGGGCGTGGGTGGCCCTGAGTGATTTAGAGCGCCTGCGTGTGGGCGATCAGGTGGGCCTGAACTCCTATATCAAAGGGGTTTATCGTTTGCAACTTGGAAGCAGATCAGCGCTCAGCTTCAAATTAAATCTCGCCAAACTGCTGCCTTTTGCGCCCGCCAAAGAATTTCCAGACGTGGTGGAGCGCCCCGCCAAACCATAAAGAGCAGGCGCTGAACGTCAGCTTCAAGACACACTCAGCGCTCAGCAGCTTTTAGAGTGAAGGCATGAAAGCCATTTGGAACGGTCAAGTCATCGCCGAGAGTGATGACACGGTAGTGGTAGAAGGCAATCAGTATTTCCCGCTCAGCAGCGTTAAAGCAGACTTTCTGACGCCCAGCGAAACCCACAGCGTTTGCCCCTGGAAAGGTACTGCGAGCTACTACGGCTTGTCAGTGGATGGCAAAAGCAACCCCGACGCCGCTTGGTACTACCCTCAGCCCAAAGACGCCGCCAAACAAATCAAAGACCATGTGGCGTTTTGGAAGGGAGTGGAAGTTCGGGCTTAGCACTTTCATTTCCGCTAGCAAAAAACCGTGAGGAGCCTCAAGTCTTGGCTCCTCACGGTTTTTTGGTTGAGTGGGCTTAGGGCTTGGTGGGCGTGCTGGTGGAGTCAGGAGCGGGGGTTGTGGTCGCAGGCGTCTTGGCCGGCTCAGTACCGCTCGCGGTGGGCGGCGTGGTCACAGGTGTGGTCGTGACAGGTGGTGTGGCGGGTGTAGCAGGCTTAGGTGCAGCCGCCGCGATCCGCTTTTCTTGGGCGGCCAGCACGGCGCTGAGCTTGTTGTCCACCTTGATGTCTTTCATCTGGGCTTTGATGTACGCTTGCCCCGCTTCGGCCCGCTTCTGGGCCAGCAGTTGCGAGCGAATCACCGCGTCCACTTCTTTGAGCGGCTTGATGTTGGCCCGCACCAGATCGGTGACGTAGGCCACGCTGTACGTCTTGCCATTCTCGATCACGTCGCTGACGCTGCCTTCACCGGCGGGACGCAAGCTGGAGGTGTCGAACACGGCTTTGGACAAAGCGGGATTCAGCGCCGCGTCGCCCGCCGTGACGCTGCCGCGCTCCGAGACGGTGCCTCCGGCTTTGCTGGCCGCCTGCACAAAGTTCTTGCCGTCAAAACTCTGGCGGAAGGCCAGCGCTTTGGCGCGGTCAGTAAACACCGCTTCGCTGAGCGTGGCACTGGCCTTGGTGGTGTACTTGGCGACGTTTTGTTGGTAGTCCTTGATCACGTCTTGGTCGGTAACCGAGGCATCTTTGGAGCCGTAAAGGGCAAGTTGCTGAGCCAGATTGGCGCGGCTGCCCACCAAGTCCAGCTTCTTGTCGGCCACGATGGTCGGCGCGGCGTACTGCTCGATGAGTTGCTCGGCAATACCGGGCTTGAGAAACTGGTTGACCATGCTGCCCGCTTGATCGGCAGGAACTTGTTGCAGCAGCGAAGCGAACTGCTGGTTGCCGACGACGCCGCTCAGCACGTCCGAATAGGGGATGTCTTGGCCGCCCACGGTCGCGACGGTGGGGTTGTTGATCTTCCACGCGGGCAACAGGTAATCGATCTTGGCGCTTTTGCGCAGGCCGTCAAACCACTTTTCGGCGGCGGCGGTCTGAAGGAGCCGGTTGACCTGATCGGTGATCTGTTTTTTGACGCTCTCGTAGGACTTGGCGGCGGCAGGCACGAACTCCTCCACCTTGACGATATAAAACTTGCCGCCCGAGGAAATCACGTCAGTCAGGCCGCCGCCGGTCAGGGCAAAAGCCGCTGCGCTGACTTCTGGCGGCAGGGCCACCTGAGTCACTGCTGCGGGTTTGTCTCCCGTCACCGGGCCGAGTGCGCCGCCACGGTCTTTGAATTCGGTGCTGTTTTCACGGGCCAAAGTTGCAAAATCCGAGCCGCCCTTGAGTTGGGCCAGCAGAGCAGTGGCTTTGGCTTTGTCGGCCACCACAATTTCGCGCCCGATGATGCGGGCCTCGTCTCGGAATTGATCTTTGTTGAGGCTGTAAAACTGCTTGATCTGGGCCTCGGTGGCTTTGGGAGCCGCGTCCGCGATTGATTTCTGCTTTTTCTGAATCGCCAATCCCGACTGCACTTCCTCACGGTAAGAAGCGTCGGTAAAGCCGATTTGGGCGAGGCGGTCAACCCAAGCTTTGTTGTCGGTGAGATTGTTGCCTTTGCGGACTTTGTCGACCTGCTCATTGACATCGGCGCGGCTGATGTTCTCGCCGCTGCTGGCGGCCTTGAGCAGCGCGTTCTCGATTCGGCTTTCCACCGCCACCGTCTTGAGGTCTTCGCCCAAAATGCCTTCGGTGGTGGCGCTCAGCACTGGGTTGCTGCGCTGAAGCGCCTGAATTTCTTCCACCGTCACGGTCTGGCCGTTCACGGTGATGGCGGGCGTGCCGCTCGACTGCTTGCCAAACAAACTGCCGACGTTAGGGGTGAACTGATAAACCAGCCCCACCACCAGTAAGACGGCCAAAAACCCCAGCAGGACGCTGGTGAGTACCTTTTTGTTCACTTGATTCCTCCTTGTGGTCATGCTAAGTTACTTGAGCTTTGCTGCTTCTCGGCGGCTTAGAGCCACTTCTGCACCCGTAGCTCAGTTGGATAGAGTGTTGGCCTCCGAAGCCAAAGGTCATAGGTTCAAGTCCTATCGGGTGCACCACCCAAAGCCGCGCCAGTTTCTTGCTGGAGCGGCTTTTTTTGATGGTACTCGGCCAACCTTTTTGGTTTGGAGAGGCGCTTTTTTCCGGCACACGGGCGCAAGTCTAGCACGTGCTTTTGGGGCTGCATGACGCTCAGGTGAGCAGCATGGGAAGGGGCGGTGGGAGCTGAGATTTGGACATCTGTAGGGCATTTGTTTCAACTCGAAACTGTTCAATAGACGCTAGGACGATCATCTGCGCCGCAGACCACTCTCCAATATTCCGCAAAATATTTTCATTCGGTAACTTTTGAGCCGCCGAACTTACCATCTGCATAGCACAGATATGCTTTACTACTGCCCATGACTTCACCTGCTGCTTCTGGATTGCCTGCCACGGAACAACTTTCGGTCGCCATCGTCGGCGGCTCCGGCTACGCGGGCGGCGAGTTTTTGCGCCTTGCCCTGTCGCATCCTCACCTTAAGGTCACGCAGGTCACGTCCGAGCGCAACGCCGGAATGCCGGTGCCGTTGGTGCATCCCAATTTGCGCTCGCTGACCAACCTCAAGTTCCGCAAACTGGCCGACTTAGAGGCCGCCGACGTGATTGTGCTGGCCCTGCCGCACAACTCGGCGGCCAAGCAGATCGAGACCTTTGAAGCGCTGGGCCAAGTCATCATTGATCTGTCGGCGGATTTCCGGATCAAAGACCCCGAACTGTACGCCCAGTACTACGGCGAAGCCCACCCCGCGCCCCAAAAACTGAGCGAGTGGGTCTACGGCAACCCCGAACTCCACCGAGGGGACTTGAAGGGAGCCACCCGCATCGCCTGTGCGGGCTGCTTTGCCACCTCAGTGATTTTGGGCCTCTATCCGCTGCTCAAGCTCGGCACGGTGCTGCCCAAAGACATCATCGCCACCGGGCTGGTCGGCTCGAGCGCGGCGGGCGCGAGCAGCAGCGACGCCTCGCACCACCCCGAACGCGAGGGCAGTTTGCGGGTCTATAAGCCGGTCGGTCATCGCCACACTGCCGAGGCGATTCAGGAGTTGCCCGGCAGGTTTCCCCTGCACCTGACCGCCATCAGCACGCCCCGTGTGCGCGGCATTCTGACCACCATCCAAACGTGGCTGCCCGACGGCTACTCCGAGCGCGACGTGTGGGGCGCTTACCGTGAGATCTACGCCGAGGAGCCGTTTATCCGCATCGTCAAGATGCAAAAAGGCATTCACCGCTACCCCGATCCCAAGTTGCTCGACGGCACCAACTTTTGCGACATCGGCTTTGAACTCGACGTGGACACGGGGCGGGTGGTGCTGATGTCGGCGATTGACAACTTGGTCAAAGGCACGGCGGGCCACGCCATTCAGTCGCTCAACATCGCACGCGGCTGGGACGAGCGGGCCGGACTCGGTTTCGCGGGGCTGCATCCGGCGTAAAGCGGGCTGATACGGATTCAGGCGCACGGTTGCACAGCAAGGATTGATGAAGCTTCACCCGCTTATTCTCAAAGGGAATGAGCCAAAAGGCGGACGTTTATTGTTCGGCGTACCCGTATGCTAAACGCATGACGCGCCGCCCGCTGCTCAAGCTTTTGCACAAACCTCGCCCTCCTTTGACGCTTTCCAGCGTGGCTTTGGGCGTGCTGCTTTGTCTGCCCGCCCAAGCGGCCACGCCGGTTCGCAGCCAGCCCAGCAGCCCGCTGATCAAAGTCTCGCTATCTCAACCTGCACCCGCTCCAACTGCCCCCAAGTCTGCTGTTCCCAACCCTGCTCCTTCCGGCCCCGTCACCAGTTCCGGTATTCCCATGTTGATTCCCAAGGTTATTTCCCGTTTCCCACACGATCCCGATGCGTTTACCGAAGGCTTTGAGCTGGTGGGAAGTACCCTTTTCGAGAGCACCGGTTTGGTGGGTCAGAGCAGCATTCGCCGCACCAACTTGCAGAGCGGCGAGGTGTTGCAAAGCCGAGTGCCGCCGAGCAGCAAAGTCTTCTCCGAAGGGCTGACGGTGATGGGTGAAGTGGCGTATCAACTGACTTGGCAAGACGGCTTGGTGTACCTCTACGACGCGCAGAACCTCAGAAGCCTCGGCCAGTTGCGCTATCGGGGCGAGGGCTGGGGACTGACCAACGACGGCAAATCGCTGATCATGAGTGACGGCTCGGATACCCTCTACTGGCGCGACCCGCTGAGCTTTGCCGTGACCAAAAAGCTCAGAGTCACAGCGGCGGGAGCAGGCATCGACAAGCTCAATGAACTGGAATATCTGGACGGCTTTGTCTATGCCAATATCTGGCTCAGCAACAAAATTGCCCGCATCGACCCGCTGAGCGGCAAAGTCACCGCTTGGATCGATGTCAGCAATCTGGCGCGTGAAGCGCAGGCCGCCGCTGCGAAAAGTGGCCGAGAGCTTGGCTTTGACGACGTGCCCAACGGTATTGCCCACAACGCTGCAAAAGGCACTTTGCTTCTGACCGGCAAGCGCTGGCCGCTGGTCTTTGAAGTCAAGCTGCCGTAAAGCGCAGAGCCGCTCAATCAGTGGGAGATAAGAAAGGTGGGGGAGGAGCGTTAAATTGCTCCTCCCCCGCCTTTGAACTTCTTCGACGTTACTGCACGTTCAAGGTGATGGTGCTGATCGGAGTGCTGGTCAAGTCTTTACCGGAGCGCACCACGTAAGTGATTTCGCCTTTGCCGGGGTTGCTGCTGTAACTCCAGCCGCACGAACCGCTGACGGGCAAGGCTTTGGTGCCCACCACCCGCTCGCCGCGTTTGACGGCCACCGTGTAGCCCGCGCCGGAGCCTTGCCCGCCAAACCGGAACGGCGAGGAGACACTCTGACCGTCGGTAAGAGACAGAGTGAACGCCTGAGTGCAGGCTGCAGCGTCGCCCGTGGCCGCGCCGACGGTGACGTCCGTGGTGGCCTGACCGCCTTCGCTGCTCACCTGGTACTTGTGCTCGCCCGCTGCGGGTGAAGGCACGTTCAGTGTCCAAGTGCCGTCACTGCCCACCGTGGCTGCGCCGATGTTTGCGCCGTCCTCGAGAACCGTGACGGTTTGGCCCGCCACGCCACTGCCGGTCAGATCAAACGCGCCCGCCACCTTGCCGCTCGGCGCATTGATGGTGGGTGGTGTGGCCGCCGCATCATTGGCGGGCGGGGTGGTTGAAGTCGCTGTGTCGGTGGCGGCATTAGGATCGGTGCTGGCACTGGCCGCCGTGTCCGTTTGGGCTGTTCCCGTTTGCGGTTGATCGGTGGTTGCTGAAGTGGCTGCAGCGCTGCTCTCCGCCGCCGACCCGTTGCCCGCGCCCGCCGTGATCCGGAGTTGAGCGGTGTCGCTTCCGCTGCTGACTTCGTAGGTGTGTTCACCGCTGGTGGGCGCAGCGATCTCGGCGCTCCAGTTGCCGTCTTGGCCCACCGAAGCGGTGCTGATTTCGCTGCCCGCTTCTTTGATGCTCACCGTTTGACCGGCTTTGCCCACGCCGCGCATGCTAAAGCTGGCGGCGGGCACGGCAGTATCGGCCTGCGGCTCAATCACGTTAAAGGCGTTGGTCGCTGCCATGTCGGTGCTTGTAGATGCGCCCGTCTCCATGCTCGCTTTGCGGTTCTGATTGGCCAAGAAGTAGCCACCCACCAGCAACAAGGCGGCCAGTGGAATTGCCCACAACCAACCCGCACCGCGCCGCCTTTCCTCATTGGGGGCCGCAATGGGCTGGGCTGCTTGAGTGGGCTTCACCGCGCTGAAGCCACCGATCAGCGTGGCGAGGCCCACTGGAAGGAGTGCGCCGAGCTGAGGCCGCAGCGACAGCAGCAGCGCTCCCAAGCCCGCCGCGCCCAGCGAATTGCTGCGGGCATGCTCGAGCAGCAGCTTGAGCAGCAGCGGCAAGCTGAGGTGACTCAGACGCGTCACCGCGCCGCTGGGTACATTCAAGTTGCTGGCGACTTGCCTGTTGATGGTGTCGGCGTTGCTGCCCAGCAAAACGGGAGCGGCCGAAACACCTACTTTTTCGAGGTCATCCAAGCTGCCGGGGCGCTCCAGCAATGTATCGATGGCCCCGCCGGGCACGCTGGTGGCCAAATCGAGCAGTTGCTGTCCGCCCGCCGAAAGCTGCGCGTGGGTACTCAGGGCGTCGAGTTGCAGCGGCCAGAGGGCGTTCAGGGCGTTCCCCGCTTGCTCCGGGGTAAGGCCCGCGTGGGCGGCGAGTTGCCGGGCAGTCGAAGCGCCGAGGTGGCTGCGTAAAAATTCAAGGAGATCCATTTTTCCTCCAAAGGGAAAGCGGGGGGCTTAAGCCGGAAGACAGCAGTGGTGCGGCTGCCTCCAAAAGAGCGTGGTAGAGAAAATCAGGGAGTGGCGACTTGGAGGCCGAGACCCAGAGCCAACTGGAGAGGCCTTAAGTCCGTTTGATTGTTTCACGGGCCTGCCGAGGCCGCTTACATCATGACGTTAAAAAACGCACATTTTTGAAACAGTCTGTTCAAGTCGAGTTGAAGTCGAAAACGCCCGCCCTCGGTGGACGAACGTCCGTCCCGAAAGGATTAAGCTGGGCAAGATGACTCAGGGGAGAGCCGAGACTCAAGCGCCCCGCCGCGTGCTGCTGACAAGTGTGGCGGGCCAAAGTGGCACCATACTTCGGCTGGGGCTGCGCGGCCCTGACGAGGTGCTGCGCCTGACCGATAGGGCTGAGATGGAGGCGGCACAGTGCAGCGAGGAAGCACAGTGTGGCAAAGAAGGGATGCCCACTGACTTGACCAATCCTGCCGACCTCAGCCGAGTGATGGACAGGATGGACGCCGTGATTCATCTGAGGGGTATTCCTGACGAGCACACTGACGAGCGGATTTGCGCCGCGCACCGAGCGGGCGTTCGGCGTGTGGCGTTTTGGAGTTTGTCGCAGTTCGCATCTGCTCTTTGTTGCCGCAGCCGCTCGAAGCCCAGCACCTTGCCACTTGGCTCTCGCTGCGCCGGATACCCACTCTTTGACAGTGGAGGGCATCAGTGCCAACACCCAAAGCTGGCTGAAGCTGGACGGCTGGGACGTGCTGAGCCACCAACCGCAGGACAACGCCAAAGATTACGCCGCCGAGGTTCGGGGTATTCAACTTCCCCAGCAGAGCAACGCCGAGCGTTTTCAAGGCGGGGTTTCACGCGGCTGGAACACCGAAGCCGTGTTCAGACAGCGCCTTGATGCGCTTCTTCTCACCCCGCTTCCTGACCACCCACCGCTCCCTCTCAATCGCCATTTGACCTACCGTTCGGTCAGCAAAAAGGAGTAAACTCAAGTCTATGACCGCTTCTCAAGGTGCGCCGGACGCCCCCGCTTTCAGTGTGGGCCGCGCCAAACTGATTTTGTTCCTGACGATCTTTGTGGCAATGTTGGGCCTGTCGGTTCTGTTTCCGATTTTCGGGCCGCTTTCACGGCAACTGGGTCTGAGCGAATCGCAAACCGGCTGGTTTTCCACCGCCTACAGCTTGATGCAGTTTGTCTTCAGCCCAATCTGGGGTGCCCGCTCCGAGCGGATAGGCCGTAAACCTGTACTGGTGATGGGCCTGATCGGCTTCTCGCTGAGCTTCGGGCTGTTTGCCCTCGTCGCCGATCTGGGTCTGCGCGGCGTCATCACCGGTACACTTTTGTTCGTGCTGCTGGTCGGTGCCCGCTTTCTCGGCGGCATCTTGTCGAGCGCTACCCTGCCCACCGCGCAGGCGATGATGGCCGATTTGACCGACAGAGGCAACCGCGCCGCCGCGATGGGCTTGATCGGGGCCGCGTTTGGTCTGGGCGTCATCTTTGGCCCCGGCCTCGGCGGTTTGCTGGCCAACTTCGGTTTGACCGTGCCGGTGTATTTCAGCGCCGGACTCGGCCTCGTCACCGCTGTGCTGGCCCGCTTGACCCTGCGCGAAACCCGCGTCCCCAATACTGCCGCGCCCGCTTCCGGCAACCGCTGGGCGTTGGCGCAGGGCCCCGTCGTGGTGTTTTTGGTGATCAGCGCTCTGTTTACGCTGGCCTCGGTGGGCATGGAGCAGACCATCAGCTTTTATGTACAGGACAATCTGAAGTTGACGGTGGCCCAAACGCCTCAGGTCGTCGGCGGAATGCTGGCCCTCTTCGGCCTGATCTCGGCGGCGGTGCAGGGCGGCGCGATTCGGCCCCTCAGCAAAAAACTCTCGCCGACCATGCTGATTCCGGCGGGCCTAGTGGTGATGGGCGCGGGTATGTTTGCCCTCAGCGCGGCGGGCGCGTTTTGGACGATGGCCGGTTCGCTGGCTCTGATCGGCATCGGCAGCGCCATTCTCGGGCCCAGCCTCTCGGCGGCGCTCTCGCTGAGCGTGAATGAAAATCAGCAGGGCCAGATCGCGGGCCTCAACTCCTCGGCGCTGGCACTGGGCCGCATGACGGGGCCGCTGATCGGCACGGGGCTGTATCAGAGTGTCAGCCACCACGCGCCCTACATCCTGAGCGGCGGAGTGCTGGTGGTGCTGCTGGGCGTGGTATTGGTGGTGCGGCCCCAAGTCAGGATGCCCGCGCCGGGATAAATCGGTTCGGGCCGAGTCAACCCAGCCGCGTCAGGACTCTGATCTCAGCTCCAAAGACGAACTCGCCCACCTCGCCTTCAGGCATCAGAGGGGCGAGTTTTTCATTGAGCCACACCTGCACTTGCTCCGGAGTTTCGCGCTCCGCATCGGTGGCGGCGATGGTGTTGCTCTGGGTCAGAAAATAGGCGATCAATTGTTCCCGGTTTAGTTCCACAAGGTGGGTAAAACGCTCACTGTGCAGCGAAAACCCTGCCTGTCTTGCCTCAGCTTCATCAAAGGGGCGGCGGTCACGCTCGGCGCTGGGATACCGCTCCAAATACGTCTGCCACACACCCGCGAATTCTGCTTTGCCCACCAACTCGCCTGCAAACCAACTGTTGCAGATCGCCAGCACCCCGTCTGGCTTGAGCACCCGCCGCGCCTCATGCAAGAAAGCGCCTCGCTCAAACCAGTGGAAAGCCATGAAGACCGTCATCGCGTCGGCGCAGTGATCTGGCAGCGGCAGCGCTTCAGCGGGGGAGAGGGCGTAAGTCACACGGGGATGCGGGCGGGCGCGTGAAAGCATCTCCGGCGAGATGTCGTAAGCCCGCACCTCAATCACCAAGTCGGCCAGCGCCACGCTGCACTGTCCGCTGCCGCAGGCCACGTCCACGCCGAGCGCCGTTCCTGTCAAAAAGGGCTTGACCCGTTCCAACACCAGAGGTTGAACGTCAGGCCGTCCGGCGGCGTAGCGGGCGGCTCCATCGGCGCTGAGAAAAGGATTGGGCATAGCTGACTTTACAGGGCTGCCGAGTACGCTGCCCCCCATCCGCTTTAAGGTGAGTTGTGCGGCGGCAGCGCCACGATCGCCAGCCAGAAGGTTTCAAATGTCCTGACCACTTCAAAAAATTCGCCCACGCTGACCGGCTTGGGAATGTAAGCGTTGACGTGCAGATCGTAACTGCGCCACACGTCGGCCTCGGCCCGCGAGGTGGTCAGCATGATGGTGGGAATGCGGCGCAACTCGGGGTCGGCCTTCAGCACCGCCAGCAGCTCAAGGCCGTTCATGCGCGGCATGTTCACGTCCAGCAAAATCACATCCGGCATCGGGGCGGTTTGGTAATTGCCCTGCTGGCGCAAAAATTCCAGCGCTTCCACGCCGTCGCGGGCCACGTGCAACCGGTTGGCGATGCGGGCTTCTTCAAACGCTTCTTCAGTCAGCATTACATCGGCGGGATTGTCTTCGACCAGTAAAATTTCAATGGTTCTCATGAATGTCCTTCGGGGAAAAAGGTGTGGGAGACGGGCCGAGCGTTGGTACAAGCGGCTTGGATTCGGTCAGGAGTGGGCTCACAGCCGCCGGAGCATTCTGCTGATACGGTAATGTAAACGAAAAAGTGCTGCCCTGCCCCACACTACTTTCGATGCTGAGTTGCCCGCCGTGCCGCTCCACCACATTTTTGACCACCGCCAGCCCGATGCCGCTGCCCTCGAACACCCCGATGCCGTGCAGCCGCTGAAACACCCCGAAGATCCGCTCGAAGTAAGCTGGATCGATGCCGATACCGTTGTCGGCCACCGAAAACTTCCAGGCTTCCGGCAGCGCTTCGGCAGAAACGTGTACACGCGGAGGCCGCGCCGGATCGTGAAATTTGAGGGCGTTGCCGATCAAGTTCTGAAAGACGTGGCGCAGCAGTTCGGGATTGCCCCAGGCCTGCGGCAAAGTGCCGACTTCGATGCTGGCGTCGGTGCGCTCGATCAGGTGCTGAAAATCCTTGACGATGCTGGCGACCAGCGGCTGAACTCCAAACAGCTCGGCGGCCTTGGCGTGCTGGCGTACCCTCGAATACAGCAGCAAATCCTGAATCAGCCCTTTGAGGCGGTGGGTGGCGCTGAGGGTAAAAGCAATGTACTGGTCGGCCCGCTGATCGAGTTGGCCGCTGTAGCGTTTGGCCAGCAGCTCGGTATAGCTGCCGATGGTTCGCAGCGGCTCTTGCAGGTCGTGGCTGGCGACGTAGGCGAACTGCTCCAGCTCACGGTTGCTGCGCTCAAGGTCGCGGTTGGTGCGCTCCAGCACGCTTTGGGCCGCCTTGAGGCCTTCCTCGCGCTGCTCCACGGCGTCGGCCATCCGGTAAAACTGACTGCGCAGCGCCTGCACTTCCCGCACTGGCACGTCCAGCAGCATTTCGCCGTAGTGGCCCTGAGCGATGCGCTCGGCCCCGGTGTTGAGCGTTTGCAGACCCCGCGTCAGGGTGCGTGCCGAGCGCTGGGCCGCAAAGAAAACCAGCAGCAGGGCGCTGAGCAGACCGATGATGGTAACGCTGCGGGTCAGGCGCAGGGTCATCAAACTGCTGCTGGCCGCCGCTTCGCGCCTCAGCATCTCGTTATGCTCCAGCACGGCCAGCACGTCCCGCACCGTATCAATCAGCTCCTTGCCGTCTGCTTTCCCGATCAGTGCCGCCGCCTGCGCCGCTGAATTGGGCCGCACCAAGATTTCCGGCTCGGCCACCCGCGTAGTCCAGCGCTCCACCAAAGTGCCGACGCGGCTGAGGTTGAGCCGCTGCTGATCGCTGACGCTGAGGGTTTGGAGTTGCTTCAAGCGGATTTTCACGCTGGCGCTGCCCCGGCGGTAAGGCTCCAGATACTGCGTGTCGCCCACGATGACGTAGCCGCGAATGCCGGTTTCCATATCGATGATGTCGCGGGCCAGCAAGTTGATCAGGTTGAGCCGCACCTGCGCGGCGTTGAGCTGCTGGATTTGCAGCGCGTTGCGGTCAATGCCCCAAATCACCGCCCCCGTGACGGCCAGCAGCAGCAGCAGCGGCCCCAGAAGAGGCAGCAGCAGAAACTGGGTCAGGCTTTGGGTACTGAGGAGAACTGGGCGCAGGCGCATTCAGAATGCAGTGTAGGGCAAGTGGAAAGCAAAACGAAAAAGCCCAGCCGTGACGCGTGACTGGGCCTTTCCTTTACACCCTTTACCCGGTCAACCGCTCCGCCCTGCGCCGCAGCAGAGCGGCCACCACTTGCCGCACCAAGCTGACGGTAAGGCCGATGCCTGCGGCGATAAACGCCAGTTTCTGAAATTCGGGATTGGCGGGGAACTTGATGGTGGCGTCGACCGAGGGCGCGAGCTTGGCGGCGGCCAGAATCGGCAGGGCAAACAGCGCCGCTGCGAACGGCAGCAGGAACGGCCCCCCGGCGTGTTTGATGACCAGGCAGGCCAGTAGCGCAGTGGCGATCAGCGGGAAGATCGTCCACCACTGCTCCGGCACGCTGGCCACCGGCAAAAACGGCCAGAAGGCCAGCGAAATGGCCCCCAGCGGTAAAATACCCAGCACAATGGCGCTGTAGCCAAACCAATTGCCCGCTTCGTCGGCAATCAGGGTCAGCACGATCCACGCCACCAGCTTGGTTTGCCAGTCGAGCGGCAAGGTCATCACATAAGCCAGTGCGCCGAGGCTGACCAGCCCTAACACCCACATCACTGCCACGAATTGCCGGTGGCGGGTCAGGGGGCTGACAATGCGCCGGGGCCGCGCCGCCGCGCTCACGCTGTTCTCCTGCGGGCCGAGACGAGCAGTTCAGCGTCTTCATCGTCAAGGAGATCGTCATCGAGTGGGTCGGTCAGCGCTTCACCCTCGGCCAACTCGTCGGCCAGACTGCTGGCCGCTTTCTTGCCCTTTTTGGAAGTGGCCTTGGGCTTGGCTTTGGAAGGTTTTTTCTTGACGGCACCCAACGCCTCCGCCTCCAACTCGCCCGCGTCCACGAAGCCCGCTGGATCGAGGTCGGGGCACTCGCTTTCGCTGAGCGGTTCGGGCACCACGTCCACCATCGGTTCGGCTTTGGTGTTGGCTGCTGGACTTGTCAACTTGCTCGGAATAATGCCCGGCACCCTCCGCAAAAACTCGCCCGTGTAGCTTGTCGGGTGCGCGGCGACCTGCTCCGGCGTACCCGTGGCGACAATCTGACCGCCGCGCACGCCGCCTTCCGGCCCCAGGTCTACGATCCAATCGGCACACTTCATCACGTCCAGATTATGCTCGATCACGATGAGGGTGTTGCCGCCTTCCACGAGGCGCTCCAGCACTTCCATCAGCTTGCGGACGTCCTCGAAGTGCAGGCCGGTGGTGGGTTCGTCGAGAATGTAAATGGTCTTGCCAGTGGCCCGCTTGCTGAGTTCGGACGCCAGCTTGATGCGCTGCGCCTCGCCGCCCGATAAGGTGGTGCTGGGCTGGCCGATCTTCATATAGCCCAGTCCCACGTCGCACAACAGCTGCATCTTGCGCTCGATGTTGGGAATCGGCTCGAAGAAGCTGTAGGCGTCCTCCACGGTCATGTTCAGCACGTCGGCGATGGTCTTGCCGTTGTACTTGACTTCCAGTGTTTCGCGGTTGTACCTTGCGCCCTTGCAGACCTCGCACGGCACGTAAATGTCCGGCAAAAAGTTCATCTCGATCTTCATGACGCCGTCGCCCTTGCAGTGTTCGCAGCGCCCACCCTTGACGTTGAATGAAAATCTTCCGGCTAGGTAGCCGCGCCTGCGGGCTTCCGGGGTGCGGGTAAACAGGTCGCGGACTTCGGTGAAGACGCCAGTGTAGGTGGCCGGATTGCTGCGCGGGGTGCGGCCAATCGGACTCTGATCAATCTCGATAACTTTATCGAGGTAATCGATACCGGTGATGGCGTCGGCCTTGCCGGGGGTGGTTTTGGCTCCATTCAGATCACGGGCGAGCGTGGCGTGCAGGATGTCGTGAATCAGGGTGCTTTTGCCCGAACCGCTCGGCCCCGTCACCACCGTCATGGTGCCCAGCGGCACGTCCAGCGTCACGTTCTGAAGGTTGTGTTCGCGTGCCCCAATCACCTTCAGGCGCTTGCCGTTGCCGCGCCGCCGCTTGGTCGGCACCTCGATTTTGAGTTCGCCGCGCAGGTACTTGCCGGTGAGGCTATCGGGGTTGGCCTTGATTTCTTCTGGCGTGCCTACCGCCACCACCTCGCCGCCGTGGACGCCCGCGCCCGGCCCCATGTCCACCACGTAGTCGGAGGCCATCATGGTGTCCTCGTCGTGTTCGACGACCAGCAGGGTGTTCCCAAGGTCGCGCAGCCGCTTGAGGGTCTCGATCAGCCGCCCGTTGTCTTTAGGATGCAGACCGATGCTGGGTTCGTCGAGCACGTACAGCACGCCGGTCAGGCCGCTTCCCACCTGAGTGGCCAGCCGGATGCGCTGCGCCTCGCCGCCCGATAAGGTGTTGGCTGTTCTGTCGAGGCTCAGGTAATCCAGCCCCACGTCCACCAGAAAGGTCAGGCGGGTGCGGATGGCCCGCAAGACGGGGGCGGCCACCGCCGTGCCAAAGGTATTGAGGCCGTACTCGTAATGGCGGGGACGGGCAACTTTGGCTGCGCCGCCGTCGTGCTGGCCGAGGTAAGGCTTGATCACGTCGTGGTTGACCTCGCCCGCTTGCAACTCCTTGAAAAACTGATCGGCGTCCAGCACGCTCATGCCGCTGGCCTGCGAGATGTTGAGGCCGCCGACACGCACTGCCAGAATTTCAGGTTTGTAACGGGTGCCGCCGCAGGTCGGGCAGGGTTGCAGCTCCATCATCTCTTCGAGCTTTTCGCGCATGAATTCGGACTCGGTTTCGGAGTAGCGGCGATCTAGGTTGACCAGCACGCCCTCAAACTCGGTCATGAAGCGCATGGTTTCCTTGCCGCCGCGCCGGTAGACCACCTCGAACGGCTCGCCGGGGCCTTGCAGCACGGCGTCTTGGGCCGATTTGGGAAGGTCGCGCCAGGGGGTCTTGAGTTCAAAGCCGAGATGCTCAGACAAGGCTTTGAGTTTGTCCCAGTAATACACGCCGCCGCCAGTGCCTTTCTTGCTCCACGGCAAAATCGCGCCCTCGGCGATGCTGAGCTTGTCGTCGATCACTAAGTCCGGCGAGAACTCGCGTTTGCTGCCCAGCCCGGCACAGTCGGGGCAAGCTCCGTAGGGGTTGTTGAAGCTGAATGACCTCGGTTCCAACTCTTCAAGCACGCTGCCGTGTTCGGGGCAGGCGAACTTCTCGGAATAGAGTTCTTCCTCGCCGGAATCGGGAAACAGCACACGTAGTAGGCCCTCGCCGCGCCGAAGACCCAGTTCCACGCTTTCGGCCAGTCGGCTCCGATCAGCTTCGCGCACGGTCAGGCGGTCAATCACCACGTCCACGTCATGCTTCTCGAACTTTTCGAGCTTGAGTTTCTCGGCCTCGTCGAGTTCGTACAGCACCCCGTCCACCCGCACACGGGCGTAGCCTTCGCGGCGGACATCGGCAAACAGTTTGCGGTACTCGCCCTTGCGCCCCCGCACCAGCGGAGCCAGCAAAATGGCCCGCTGATCGGTGAAGCCCAGCATCAACTTATCGGTGATCTCGCTGGGACTCTGGCGCTCAATTTTGCGCCCGCAGACCGGGCAATACGGCGTGCCGACGCGGGCATACAGCAGTCTCAGGTAATCGTGAATCTCGGTGACGGTGCCCACCGTGCTGCGCGGGTTGTGTGAGGTGGTCTTCTGATCAATCGAGATGGCCGGTGACAATCCCTCGATGCTCTCCACGTCCGGCTTTTCCATCAGGCCCAGAAATTGGCGGGCGTAGGCCGAGAGCGACTCGACGTAGCGGCGCTGGCCCTCGGCGTAGATGGTGTCGAAGGCCAGCGTGCTCTTGCCGCTGCCCGACACGCCGGTGATCACGATGAACTTATCGCGGGGCAACTCCACGGTGACATTTTTGAGGTTGTGTTCTCTTGCGCCGCGCACAATCAGGTTTTGCAAAACGGGAACCTTCCTTTTGAAGCGGCCTTCCCGCACCTTGCCGGGTCGCCGCGTGCTTGTTGATGAATATATGTTGAGGGCAGAAGTGAAGGGGCCGCTTCTGGGTAAACGTCATATTCTACACCGTCAGGGGGGGTAAGCGTATGGGTGGAGAGGTACGGTGAGCCGGGGAAGTGAGCGGCCATCCATGTGACGCAAGCTCACCAGCTGGAGGCCCATTGCTACAGGGTTTGATCAGCCCACAGCACTTGTTCGGCGTGCCAAGCGTTGAAGGCCAGATAAGCTGGATTGGTCAGGTTGGCCCAGCCCGCAGCCGAGAGGCCGGTGGCTGGGAAGGAGTCATTCTTGTCAAAGAAGCCACGGCGTGAGCTGAGGTAGACGACGCGCTTCTGCCAGCACAGGGCGACAAATTCAAGATCCGGCTCCACCACGAAGAAGTCGGCGAACTGAGATGGCAAAACGTCTGCCAAGGCATGCCAGTTGATCCGCTGCAAGTCCAAGTATTCCGGAACAAAACGTCTGGGCCGGTACTTGGATTCGTAACCGAGACTGGGGCCGTTAAACTCCGTTGTCATATCGATCATGCTCCGGTCTGTCAACCCTTCATAAGTTCCAGCTACAGCAAGGAAATGGCGAGTGCCGAGTAGATTCCTTGATTGAACGATCTGGTTGAAGTGATGAACAGTTCCGCCGAGAAGGAGGCCATCAAAACTATATTGGGCGCTTCCAAGTCTTTCCCCTTTGATCTCCAGCACTTGGGCAATATCTTTTGTCAGGCCGCCAAAGGATTCGATTTGGAGGCTGTCACGTAAAGAACCCTCGTCTGCCCAGCGCGACCAGAGGAAAAACTGAGAGCTGAACCATTCGCTCTCGATTAGAAGCTCGCGGTCTGCGTAGCTCTTTCCACAGCTGTGCTGGATTCTTATGCAGCGCTTCTTTGAGTCATATTCGACATAGATGCGAACCCAGTAAGACGCAAATTGATCGTAAGCTTTAATCATTCCACGGTAAATTCGGCCTCGATCTTTCTGTCTGATATGTCGCCCATCGGTTCTGTAAATTTCGTAGTAGGCCGTAATAATGTTAGACACTGAAAGTGTTTCCTCTTCAGCTCATTTTTACTCAAGCCGTCTCAGGGTCAAGCGGGCGTCGGGCGAGAGGTTGGCTGAGTGAAACGGCTTCATTTTGAAGTCCTTAGGGAACAGCTCGAAGCGGCCATGCGTGACCGTGGTTGCCAGCATGGTCGCCAGAAGCGCCTCGGCCATGCCCGCGCCCAAACAGGTGTGCGCTCCGGCACCGTAAGGCTGGAAGGCTCCTTTTTGTTTATGCTCGTGGCGCGGTTCCAAAAAGCGGTCAATGTCGAAGCGGTCTGGCTCGGCAAAGAGTTCCGGGTTGCGCTGGGCGGCGAAGAGGGCCATCAGCAGTTTCTCGCCTTTCTTGATGGGGAAGCCCTGAATCTCGAAATCCTGTTTGGCGGTGTGCGGCAGATTGTTGGCGATGGGATGAAGCCGCATCACTTCCAGCACCACCGCGTGCAGCACCTTCAGTTCGCGCAGTCGGGCGGCAGGCAGCCCAGCTTCGACGAGTGGATGCGCCTCGGCCTGGACCCGTGCCAAGATCTCGGGTCGGCGGTACAGTTCATAGAGGCACAGCGAAAAAACGCTGACCACCGTGTCCAGACCGGCCATATAAGGAATCAGCATCATAAACAGCAGTTCGTCGCGGTTGAGCAAATCGGGGCGCTCGGTCATCAGGCCGCGCAGATCGGCGACGTAGGTTGATGACAGAGCGGGCAAACCCTCCGGCGTATCCGCTTGATCGAGAATGTCTTGCGCGATGGCGCGGGCGCTCTGCTGGGCCTTCAAATAAGCGGGGCGGCGCAGGGACGAGGGCCGGGCCGAGCCGACAATATGCACCGCCAGTTGGGCGTGCCAGTAGGTGATGAAATCGTTTAGGTGGGGGCCGGGGCGGCGTCCCAGCGTCAGGGTGCCGATGCAGTCGGCGACCAGCCGCTGCGCGAACGGAACGACTTTGAGGTGCCCACTGACCCGAGTCTGGTCGAGCGCTTGGTGGGTCAGCTCCATGATCAGTGGCAGTTGTTCCAGCACTCTGCTCTTGGCAAAGCCGTTTCTGGCCGCTGCCCGGTACTTGAGGTGGTCGGCCCCCTCCAGCATGGTCAGGACTTGCCTGCCACCAAATTCGCGGATCATGCCTTCCCAGGTGTCCCAAGCGTCCATCTCGCCGGTATTGTTGGTCATCGTCTCGGCGGCAGTGGGGCCGCCCACCACGATCAGCGACTGGCCCAAAATCTTCACCCGGTAACATGGCCCCAGACGGCGGTACTGGCGGGCCAGAAAGGTTTCGGTGTCGCGCACCATCGGGATGAGGCTGCCGAGGAGGGGAAGACCGGGAGCGACGGGCAGGGTTTTGGTGGTCATGACATTCTCCAGAAGAGTAGCTTGGGGCCGGGCTTTAGCTTAAGCCAGGAGGCAAGCAGATGCTGGAGCCTCAGCGCTGGAGCAGAGTTGCAGCGGACGGCCAGCGCTAAACTGAACGAATGCTTGCCCGCTGGCAAACCGCTCCGCTGCATACCCGCGTGTCACGCCTCTTTCCAGTGGGTGTGATCGTCTTGGTGCTGGTGATGCACAGGGCATTGCCCCTCCCCGATTCGCCATTTCCGCTGGCTTACGCGGCCTTGTTCGACGCGACCGTCACGGCCTCCGCGCTGGTGTGGTGGCTGACGCCCAAAGCCTCGCGCCGCCCCAAGAAACTCCTGATGGTCGCCGCTCAGGGTGTGGCCCTTTGCGGCCTGACGTTTCCAGCACTGCGGCATCTGTTGTGGCTTGAACTGGGTGGGCTGGGGCTGGCGGGTTGGCAAGCTTATATGGGCTGGCGTCAGCCGTTGCCTGCCGACTTTGCCGAGCGTGACGACTTAGAGCGGGCCTACCTGTGGTGGGAGCGCCTCAGCTTGCGGCCCCGTTTGTTCAGGATGGTCGTGTTTGAAGTGATACTGCTGAGCCACCTCGTCCGGCGGCCCCGCTTTGCCGCTGGGCGGCAGTTCGGCACCCGTAAAGATGCGACAACTGGCGGAATGCTCGGCATGTTGCTGTTTCTGAATTTGGTGGAAGGCTGGCTGTCCCATCTGCTGCTCTCGAGCTGGAATTTGACTGCGGCTTGGCTATGGACAAATCTGAACATCATGGGCGCAGTGTGGCTGCTCGCCTATGGGCGGGCTTTGGCGCTGCGGCCCGTGACTCTCGGCCAGCGGCGGCTCTACCTGCGCTCCGGCCTACACTGGACGCCGAGTGTGCCGCGCTCGGAGGTGGTGGAAGCGAGTTTGCTCATCGCTCAAGACAGTGAAGCCTTCAACTTGGCAATAGACAACCCGCCGAATGTACGCCTGACCTTCCGCCGCCCGCTTACCTTGCTGGGGCTTTACGGTAGTGAGCGCCAAGTATCGGCAGTCAAACTCCATTTAGATGATCCGAGAATCTTCTTAACTTGCCTTACCGAGGGTGATGAACAGAAATAAAATAGAAGTGCCACTCTTTCTTATAATAATTCCTTGTCTAACTTACTTAGATTAGGGTGGTCGGCATTTTTTACTGCTTCAAACATTTCTCGGTGATGGCGGTGCAGGGTGCGGTAAAATTCTCCGGCCTGCCGCATTTGTGTATGGTCAACTAATAGTATCTTTAGCTCTATGGAGTGGCAATCTCATTGTATGGCCTCGTACCGACTAGGGCCGGACGGTTCTTTAAGCTAGCAGCAGGTCAGAGAAAATGGGCATTAAAAGCTCAAATAGGCACTGGTGTCTGCGCTTTTAAAGAGTACAGACTTCAGAGTCGATACTTGTTCTGTACCTTGAAAGGAGTCGGTTATGTTTAAGAAAACCCTGCTTTTGACGACAGCCTTGGTTCTCGCTCCCTCTGCGTTCGCTGCTGGTGAAACCCCCACCTTACCCAACAACAGCATCGCTGGAATCGTGGTGAGCAATCCCGACTTCAGCACGTTGCTGGCAGCCGTAGAAGCCGCTGGTTTGGTGGATACGCTGAACGGCTACGGCCCCTTCACGGTGTTTGCGCCGACCAACGCGGCCTTTGCCAAGGTGCCAGCCGATCAGCTCAAAGCGCTGCTGAACGATCCGGCCAAACTCAAGGCCGTACTGCTCTACCACGTCGTGTCGGGAAGAGTCATGGCGGCAGACGTGGTCACCATGACCAGCGCCAAGAGCTTGCAAGGCTCTCCGCTGAATATCATGGTCAATGGCAGCACCGTGATGGTCAATGACGCCACCGTCACCGCGACCGATATTTCGGCGACCAACGGTGTGATTCATGTGATTGATACTGTATTGCTGCCGCCCAACTGAGGCAGGCTGCAACAAGCGAATTTTAGAGAAGAAAAGCGCCGCTCCTATGAAAGGGGCGGCGCTTTGGTCATGTCACTTCAGCTTAAATACTGATTTCGGCGAAGCGGGCATTCTCGCGGATAAATTCCTTGCGCGGCCCCACGTCCGTTCCCATCAAAGCTTCAAAGACTTCGTTGGCAATAATCAGATCTTCGATGCTGACGCGCTTGAGTACCCGGCCTTCGGGATTCATGGTGGTGTCCCAAAGTTGGTCGGCGTTCATCTCGCCCAGGCCCTTAAAGCGCTGAATCTCGTACTTCTTGCCTTCTTTGTTGGCAGCGGCCACGTGCTTTTTCAGCTCGTCTTCGGCATACAGATAAGTGCCTTTGTTGCCGCTGGTCTGACGGCCAACCACGATGCGGTAAAGCGGCGGCTGGGCAATGTAAAGGTGGCCCTGCTCCACGATAGGGCGCATATACCGGAAGAAAAAGGTCAGCAGCAGCGTGGTGATGTGTCCGCCGTCCATGTCGGCGTCAGTCATGATAATGACTTTGTGGTACCGCAAGTTGGAGAGGTCGAAGTGAACGTTGTCGCCGGTTCCCTCCACGCCCGCGCCAATGGCCCCGATCAGTGAGCGAATTTCAGCGTTCTTGAGGATTTTATTAAGTTCGGCTTTCTCGACATTGAGAATCTTGCCCCTGAGCGGCAAAATCGCCTGGAAGCGGCGTTCGCGTCCGCCTTTAGCGCTGCCGCCTGCCGAGTTGCCTTCCACAATAAACAGCTCGCTCTCGGCGGGGTCCTGCGAGGAGCAGTCGGCTAGTTTGCCCGGCAGATCATCATTTTCCAGCGGATTGCTGCGGCGGATGATGTCGCGTGCCTTGCGGGCCGCTTCACGCGCACGTGCGGCTTCGGCGGCCTTCTCGACGATGGTTTTGCCGATCTTGGGGTTCTCCTCCAAGAATTCGGCGAACTTGTCGCCCACCACCGCGTTGACGGCGGTCTGCGCCTCGCTGTTGAGCAGCTTGACTTTGGCTTGCGACTCGAACTGCGGCTCTTCCACCTTCACTGAGACCACGCAGTAGATGCCTTCCAAGAGGTCGTCTCCGCCGGGGATGGGGTTTCCGGCCTTGATCATGTTCTTGTCGCGGGCGTACTTGTTCAGGATGCGGGTGTAAGCGGTTTTGAAGCCGGTCAGCGGCGTGCCGCCGTCGCGGGTGCGGATCATGTTGGCGTAGGTCAAGATGTTGTCGCTGGAGTAGGTGTTTGCGTGAATGAACGCCACTTCCACGTCCACGCCGCTGTGGCGTCCGCGCATCACGATGGGCTGGTCGTACAGCAGCTTGGTGTCATCGATCACCAGAGCGCGGGCAAAGTTGGCGATACCGCCCTTCTCGTGGAAAGTTTCTTCCTTGATCTGGTCGCCGTGAAGCTCAATGCGCTCGTCGCGCAGCACGATCTTGAGGCCGGTCAGGTACGCCAGCTCCCGCAGACGACCCCGGATGCGGTCGTAGTTGAAGCTGTTGTCGAACTCGTTGAACACCTCGGCGTCCGGCAAGAAGCTGACTTTGGTGGCCCAGCGCACGTCGGCTGGGGTGTCGCCCAGCACTTCCAGCGGCGTGACCACATCGCCCTTTTCAAAGCGGATGTGGTGGAGCTGGCCGTGCTTGTTGACGGTCACGTCGAGGTAGGTACTCAGGGCGTTGACCACGCTGCTGCCGACGCCGTGGAGGCCGCCTGACACCTTGTAAGCACCCTGGCCAAACTTGCCGCCCGCGTGCAGTTCGGTGAAAATCACTTCGATGGCGCTGCGGCCCTCGGACTTCATGATGTCCACCGGAATGCCGCGCCCGTTGTCGGTGACGGTGGCCGCGCCGCCTGCGTGCATGATGATATGCACTTCATCGGCAAAGCCCGCCAGACCCTCGTCGATGGCGTTGTCGATGATCTCGGTCATCAGTTGGTGGTAGCCGTCAACGCCGGTGCCGCCCTGCACGTACATGCCGGGGCGTTTGCGAACCGCTTCTAGGCCTTTGAGGACGCTGATCTGGCTGGCGTCATATTCTTGGAAGGGTTGTTGCTGAAACTGCTCAGGCTCTTGGACTTGTTCGGGAGACAGCGCCACTTCGGGCAAATCAGATGAGGTCATGAAACTCCTTTATGTTGTGGGCGTAGCTTGGCCGGGGTCGAACGCGCCTGTGATTTCTTGCGACAGGACACGCTTCTTGTTACTCCTCAGTGTAGCATTTCATGGCAGATCGGTCAAGGAAATTACGCTATGAGCGGAAGCGGCTCGGTGTGTTTCATATCGCCGTTTTTGCCGCTTGGGCGCGGGTTTTCAGCGTCTTCTTGCTTTTGACCGCCGCCCGACCCGTTACCCTAAGCAAATGGACTTGCTGCGTGCTTTTCACGATTGGACTTTTAACACGCCTTACGCCAAGCTGGCTCCCAATCCCTTCACGCTGATTTGCCTGATCCTGATGATCTGGAGCGTGGTTCCGGCAATTCGGGGCGTGGTGGACGCGGGCTTTGTATGGGTGACTCGCCTGAGTTGGGCCGTCTTCTTACTCTACGGAGCCAGCGGCATCGCACTGGCAATCGCCGGTCTCAAAGTGCCGAGCGCGGTGCTGGAGGCGGGCAAAACCGTCACCAAGTACGGCTTCTTGCCCGATCCCAAGCGCAACCTGGAGCATTCCATGTACGCCATTTTCGCAGTGGCGAGCTTGTATTTTATCGAAGTGCTGATCGCGGGCAAAATCATCGAGCGCCGAAGAGGCTTGTATTTTTTGCCGGTGGTGACGCTCTTTTTGTGGGGCTGCGCCTACATGGTCGGGCGGGTGGCGGTCTTTCCGGGCGAGTGAGGCGGGGCCCTACGCTTCCAGCCCGCTTTCGTCCACCGCTTCGCCCACGCTCAGGACTTTCAAGACTTCTTTCAGAGCGGAGCTGTCCTCGGCGCTGATGCCGTGCCGTTCGGCCAGGTAAGCTGCGACCCACGCGCCGAAGTACCAGAGGGCCAGCGTGCCCGCGTAGCCACTCGACTCTTCTGGAAACGGAACTTGCAGCACTTCATCAATTCGCGTCTCCAGCACTTCACGGGCCAGCAGCAGCTCCGGCGTTTCGTCACCCAGAATGACGGCCACCTTGCTGTCACCCTTTTCGTGCTGGGCTTCAAACGCGCCGGTCACCACGTACAGCGGCTCCTCGGCAATAGCGATGCTCAGCGTTTTGCCGACGCGGGCCAGCAGATGCTGCCAGATGTGGGTCAGTGCGGCGTCTTCGGGAGCGGCCAGCAGCAGCGGCGTGCGTTGCCACAGCGTCCAAGCCAAATCGCGGGCGGGGTTGCCTTCGTCCACGTCGGGAGCGCACTTGACGGCCAGAGCGCCGAGCAGCTTGTCGGCGGCTTGGGCGTCTTCGGCGTGTCCGGTGGCGTAAGCGGCGAACTGGGCCAGATGGTAGGTCGCGCCGATACCGCTGGGAGCCAGAAAAGTCAAATCGCGGTTGGACGCGCCGATTTGCTGAACGCCCGCCCGCACCACCGCCGCGCCGCTGACTTCGCTGAGTCCGGCGTAGTCGCGGGCGATCTGGGCGGCGTCGGCACTTTCCAGCACGATCTGGGTGCCTTCTTTGGTGAGTTTGCGCTCAACCAGAGTGTCCAGCACGGCGGCGCTCAGCGCTCCCGCACCCACCCCCACGATACCGTAAGGCGCGGTGAGGGCGCGGGTCGGCCCCTGATAAGAAGAAGGCAAGCTCAGCAGGTCGTCAATCAAAGAGGTCTTGGGCAACATGGCCCTACGTTGCCACGCCCAGCCGCTAAAGGCAAAGCACGCGGGCACACTCCAGCAGATATGAGAGCGGGGAGCGCTTCCTCTACCCGCCAAACGAACAGTAAAGTCTGAGAATGTCTTTGCCCCATCCTCTCAATGTGAGCGCGTGAATCCCTACTTGATGCTGATCTTCGCCATCGTGCTGGAAGTTATCGGCACCTCTGCGCTCAGGGCCAGCGCGGGGTTTTCCAAGCTGCTGCCGAGTCTGGTGGTGGCGCTCGGCTACGGCGGCGCGTTTTACCTGATCAGCAAAGTGCTGACCGCCTTGCCGCTGGGCCTGACCTACGCCATCTGGTCAGGTGTGGGCACGGCGCTGACCGCCTTGATCGGCTGGTTTTACTTCCGTGACGCTTTCAGTTCGCTGGCCCTGCTCGGCATCGCCCTGATTATCGCGGGCGTGGTGGTGCTGAACCTGGGCGGCGCGGCACACGGCAAGTAAAGCGCTCAGCCTCTAAACTACCCGCATGACCTTTATCGTGATTTCCGGCTTATCGGGCAGCGGCAAAAGCACGGCGCTCAAAACGCTGGAAGACGCCGATTATTTTGCCACCGACAACTTGCCGCCGGAGCTGTGGGGAGCGCTGGGCGACCTCGCGGCGGCCCGCAGCATTGACCGGGTGGCCGTGACCACCGACGCCCGAACCCGCGATTTTCTGGCGGCTTTAGACAGCAGCTTGTTGCGCCTTAAGCAGCGTCGCCGTGACGTGCGGGTGCTGTTTTTGGAAGCCGACGCCGAGGTGCTGCTCAAGCGCTACAACCTGACCCGACGCGAACACCCGCTGGGTGATCCGAGTTTGATGCTGGACTTCCGGCGCGAACGTGACCTGCTCGCGCCGCTGCGGGCCGTTTCCGATACGGTGATTGACACCACCACCTTCAGCGCCGCCGATCTCAACAAACGGCTGCTCGACTGGCTCAATATCACCAGCAGCTTTGATTTGCGCTTGTTTACCTTCGGCTTCAAACACGCCCCGCCCCGCGACGTGGATCTGGTGCTGGATATGCGGACGCTGCCCAATCCGTTTTACTCGCCGGAACTGCGCGAGAAAACGGGTTTAGACGCTGATGTGGCCGCCTACGTGTTTCAAGACGGAGCCAGCGAAGCCTTTTATCAGCACACCCTCACTTTTTTGCGCGACGTGGCGGAGCGTGCCCGCACTGGAGGGCGGCACAGTTATAATGTCGCCATCGGCTGCACGGGAGGCCAGCACCGCAGCGTGGCGGTGGCGGCCCGCCTGGAGCGTGACCTTACCGATTTGGGCGCACGCATCATCGACCACCGCGACATGCCGACTCAGGGAGGCTAAGGATGTCTTGGCTGCCATTTCAGGTTGTTGCGTCTTGTGCAGAGCGGCTTGTCGATCAGGGCAGCGCCGATGATGGTGCTTGGCCGTACCTAGCGGGCCTGCCCACGAAGAGCGCTTCATCTCTACTCTCTTCCTCACTCGCTCCGCTCGGTAAAGCTTTACGAGGAGATGCTTAGCGGTGCAAAAGTCGCAAAAGCCCTCAGCGCCCTTGCCTGGCTTGACCTCAAAGACCAATACCTTTAATTCGCCCCAATCTGCCCGCTGGGGCCGGGCGCTGAGCAACTTCAAGTCGGCCAACCACATGCGCCGCGCCAAGCGCTGGCTGACGCCGGGCATGGGCATCAAGCGTTGGTTTGCGCTGTTCGCCGCCTGCACCTTCATTGGCGCGTTGGGCTTTTTGCACTTCACTTGGACAGGGCCGCTGCATTTCGTGGCGACCCGCTGGATTTTGTGGCTCAATAATTTTACTGAGCCCGAAGTGCTGCCGCTGTGGGTCGTCGGCAGCGTGGTGATGGCGCTTTCACTGGCCGGCGCATTCACCGCCATTACCATGCTCAACCGCTCGCTGCTTCGCTCAGTGGGCACTGATCCCGGCGAAGCGGTCAACGTGATCTACTCGCGCACCACGCTGGCACGCGGCCCCAGAGTGGTGGCGGTGGGCGGCGGCACTGGCCTGTCCAACGTGTTGTCGGGGCTCAAGGCCTACTCGTCTAACCTCACGGCGGTGGTCACGGTTTCCGATGACGGCGGCAGCAGCGGCCGGTTGCGCGAGGCGCTGGATATGATCGCTCCCGGCGATTTGACCGACTGCTACGCTGCGCTCTCCGATAGCCCGGTGCTCGCCCGGTTGCTGCTGCACCGCTTTGCGCGGGGAGAAGGCATCGAAGGCCACACCTTCGGCAATTTGCTGCTGGCGACCTTGTCCGAGGAGCAGGGCGGGCTGGGCGGCGCGATGCAAGAAATCCACGAAGTGCTCAATGTGCGCGGCGCAGTGTATCCGGCGACCACTCAGCCCGCCACGCTGATCGCCCGCCTCAAAAACGGTCAGGAAGTGCGCGGTGAAAGTCATCTGGCCGACTGGGGTGGGGGAGACGGCAGTGCCGTCAGCGCGGGGGCGGTGGGCATCGAGGAAGTGCGCCTCGAGCCGCCGAACTTGCCGACCCTCAGCGCCGTCACGCAGGCGATTGAGGGCGCTGAGCTGATCGTGTTGGGGCCGGGGAGTTTGTTTACTTCCATCATTCCGGCGTTGCTGGTGCCGGGCATTCAAGCGGCCATCTGCGCTTCATCTGCGCCGCTGGTGTACGTGGCCAGCATCATGACCGAACCCGGTGAAACCGATGACCTGACCTTAGATGATCACCTGCGGATGATCGAGCGTCATCTGGGCCGCTTTCCCGATTTGGTGGTGGTCAACAACGAAGCGGTGCCCAGCACCGTGCAGGCCCGTTACCGCGAAACTGGAGCCGTCTTGATAGCGCCGCACAGCCAAGACCCCCGCATCAGGTCAAGTCTGCGCCACAGCCCGATGCTGCTTTCTGGTCACGCCCATCACGATCCGCACAAGCTGGCGCTGGTGTTGGTGGGCCTCCTCAGCAACGGACATTCCCGTTGGCACAGCTTTCAATCGAGGAGTAAGCAGGGGTGAGGGTTTTTGTTCAAGGCGACCGCACTCCAGCGGCCTTGCCACCGCCCGTTCGCAGCACCTTTTAAACAACCACTAAACAACCACAACCCACATCCAAGCTCCCGTACAAATGCGCTAACGTGCGGTCATGACATCTTCTCCCAGCCACGACGCCGAATACACCCGCAAGGTGGCGCTGGGCATTCTCAGCACGTTGCAGCACAAGGGCCTGATCAGCGCCGCTGAAGTGGACGCTATTTTGCGGGCTGCCATGCCTAGGCCGCCTGCGCCCTCGGCTCCTTTGGAAGTGACGCCCGCTTCTCCGCCGCCCAAGTCAGACCCGACCCGCGTGCGCCGTGAGCCGTTGCCGCCCCCGGTCTTTGACATCGAGCTTTAATCCTGACGATAAGCCGCTTGGCCCTGCTGAGCGGCCTTTTTCTTGGAGCTGTGGATGCCTTTTCTGGTTTGGATGAGAAGCTGATAAGGTTGACTCCATGAGACAGGTGACCTTGCATTGTGGCGAACGTGTAATACAGTGCATCCCAAATGACACTGCTTTCCTTCACTTTGTTTCTCCCGCTGCCCCTGGATACCCCTCATGTCTAATACCCTGATCATCGTCGAAAGCCCCGCCAAAGCCAAAACCATTGCCAAATACCTCGGCAAGGGCTATACCGTCGAGTCGTCCATCGGCCATATCCGCGACCTTCCCAAAAGCGCCGCCGAGATTCCCGAAAAGTACAAGGGTCAGGCTTGGGCGCGGCTGGGCCTTGATATCGAAGACGATTTTAGACCGCTTTATATCGTCTCGCCGGACAAGCGGGCGCACGTGGCCTACCTGCGCAAACTCGCCCAGCAAGCCGACGAAGTGATTCTGGCCACCGACGATGACCGCGAGGGCGAGAGCATCGCTTGGCACCTCTACCAGGAACTGAAGCCCAAAGGCGTCGTCAAGCGGATGGTCTTTCACGAGATCACCAAAGCCGCCATTGAAGCCGCCATTGCCAACCCGCGTCAGATTGACAGCAACCTCGTGGAAGCCCAAGAAACCCGCCGCGCTCTCGACCGCCTTTACGGTTACGAAGTCAGCCCAGTGCTGTGGCGCAAAGTCGCTCCTAAACTCTCGGCGGGGCGGGTGCAGAGCGTGGCGACCCGGATGCTGGTCGAGCGTGAGCGCGAGCGGATGCGTTTTGTGGAAAGCCAGTGGTGGGACATCGAAGTCGGCTGCGTCACTGCCGACGGCGAAGGCTTTCCGGCGCGGCTCCTCGAAGTCGGAGGCGTCCGGCTGGCTCAGGGGCGCGACTTTGACCCGCTCACCGGCAAACTCAAGCCCGACGCCCAAGTGCTGCGGCTGGACGAAGAGACGGCCCGCGCCCTGGCCAATTCGCTCAAGGAACAGGCCCTCAAAGTCCTGAGCGCCGAGGAAAAGCCGTTCAGCCAAAAGCCCTATGCGCCGTTTATCACCTCCACGCTTCAGCAAGAAGGCAGCCGCAAACTCGGTTTTGGCGCTCAGCGCACCATGCGGGCGGCCCAGAAGCTCTATGAGGGCGGCTATATCACCTACATGCGAACCGACAGCACCACCCTCAGCGGCGAGGCGATCAGCGCCGCCCGCGCTCAGGTCAAAGCGCTTTACGGCGACGCCTACCTCCCGGCGCAGCCGCGCAGCTACACCAAAAAAGCCAAGAACGCCCAGGAAGCCCACGAAGCGATTCGCCCCGCCGGAACAGCTTTTCGCACCCCCGACAGCCTTAAAACCGAACTCGGCAGCGATGAATGGAAGATGTATGACCTGATCTGGAAACGCACGGTGGCCTCGCAGATGGCTGACGCACGCGGACGCCGGATGCAGGTGCGCCTGGGCGGTCAGACGCAGGGTGGTCAGGCGCAAGATGCCCGTGAAGTGCTGCTGAGCGCTTCGGGCCGCTCGATTGATTTCCCCGGCTTCCTGCGGGCTTACGTGGAAGGCCGCGACGACCCACAAGCGGCGCTCGAAGACCGCGAAACGATTTTGCCGCCGCTCAAAGAAGGCCAGCAAGTCACTGCCGCCGACCCGGTGCCGTCGGGCCACCAAACCCAGCCGCCAGCCCGTTACACCGAGGCCAGCTTGGTGCAGTCCTTGGAAGGCGCGGGCATTGGGCGGCCCAGCACTTACGCCAGCATCATCGGCACCATTCAAGACCGGGGTTACGCCGCTAAGAAGGGGCAAGCGCTGGTGCCGACTTGGACGGCTTTCGCCACCTCCGCTCTCTTGGAGCACCATTTCGGCACGCTGGTCGACTACGACTTCACCGCCAAGATGGAAGAAGACCTCGACGATATCGCGGGCGGGCGGCAGCAGCGCGGGCCTTATCTGCGCTCGTTCTTTTTGGGTGAAGGCGGCGGCATGGGGCTGCGCCCGCTGATCGAAACGCAGATGGAAACCATCGACCCGCGCAGCATTGCCACCATCGCCGTGCCGAAGCTGGAGGGCAGCGGCATCGAGGTTCGGGTGGGCAAGTACGGCCCTTATCTGACGCGGGGCGAAACCAAAGCCAACATCCCCGAAGACCTAACCCCCGACGACCTCGATATGGCCAAAGCCGAAGAACTGCTCAGCCGTCCCAGCGGAGATAGGATCATCGGGGAAGACCCCGGCACCGGGCTGGCGGTGGTCGCCAAAGCCGGACGCTTCGGGCCTTACGTGCAAATTGGCGAGGAAAACCCGCCGGTTCGCACCGCCAGCCTCTTTCCCAGCGATGATCTGGCGACCCTCGGCTTGGACCGTGCGCTGAAACTCCTCTCGCTGCCGCGCATGGTCGGCGTCTCGGAAGGCGAGGAAATCTGGGCGCACAACGGCAAGTTCGGCCCCTACCTCAAGCGCGGCAACGACTCGCGCAGCTTGGCGATTCCCGAGCAGCTTTTTACCACCTCGATGATCGAGGCTGAGGCGCTGTTCATGCAGCCGCGCTTTAAAGGCGGGCGCGGCGCGTCGGCGGCTCCGCTGGCCAGCTTCGAATTCCCTGACCGAGCGCCGATTACCCTCAAAAGTGGGCGCTTCGGGCCGTATCTGACTGATGGCGAACGCAACGCCACCTTGCGTAAGGGCGAGGATCAAAGCAGTCTCAACGCTGTGGACGCCCGCAACATCTTGGAAGAGCGCGGCAAAGAGCCGAAGAAAAAAGAAGCCAAGGGTAGGCGCACGGCGACCAAAGCATCTGGTAAGGCGGCGGCCAAGCCTGCGACCAAGAAAGCGGCCCCCAAGAAGCCAGCCGCTAAAAAACCCGCCGCCAGCAAAACAGCTGCCAGTGCTGCGGCCAAACCCAAATCTCAACCGATGACGTGGGCGCAACTTAGGCCCCACCTCAGCGTGCTGAGCGACCAAGAACGCGCCCTCGTGACGGCCACCCGTGAGCGCGGCGAGAAGGTGGAGGCGGTGGCTCCTGAGCTGGGGTTGGACGTGAAAAAGGCCAAGGGAATGGCCCTGCAAGCCAGCAAAAAACTCAACCAAGCCGCGCGGGAAAGCGGAGCGCCCACCGGACACTGAAGCGGTGCCGAGTCTGCCGCCTCACGCGCCCGCCGCGCTCAATGTGCTGCGGCTGGCCAAAGTCACGCCGGACATTGCCGTGTGGTTGCCTGCGACCAACTTGCGGGCGCTGCATTTGACCCGGCCCACCCTCGGCGCGGCGGGCGGAGCGGTGATCTGCTCGGAAGGCGAGCTGCTGATCGACTTTGAGAGCGGCGCTTTTTTGCATCTGCGGCAGGGCGAAGCTTGCGCTCTGCCCAGTGCCCACCGCCTGCTGCCGGCACGAGGCTCCTGCACGGTGCTCTTGGTCGCTCAAGGCACTTAGAGCATTTGTCAAAAAAGAAGCTCTTTTTTGACCGAGCGGGCAGGCCCCATACGGGTGCCGCTCTGCTTAAGAACCAACGGGAGTGGAATAGAGAGATCATTTGGGAGGATGGATGGCTGAGCGTGCTTTTTGCTCAGGCATCTATTCGGACAAATGATCTAAGGAGAGTCTCGCGGCGCTCCAAGCCTTTTTTTGAGCCTTCATTTTAAGCTCAACCTGTCAATTGATACGGTTGCGGCCGCATTTGGTGTGGCCTAATGACACGCAGATGACGTATTTGGCAGATTCCAGCGGGCTTTTTACCGCCAGCGAAGTGGAGGCGCAACTCGGCGTACCCGCGACCACTTTGCGTCAGTGGGAGCGCCGGTATGGCCTGCCGAATCCTGAGCGCAACTCCAGCGGTTACCGGCTCTACAGCAAGCGGGACGTGGCACTGATCGACTTTATTCGTCAGCGCATCGAAGAGGGCGTGCCTGCCAGCCGCGCCGCTGAGTTGGCCAGAGGGCAATTCGGCTTGTCGACCGACGCGCCGCAGCAGACCTCATCTTATTCGCCAGCTCACCAGTCCACGCGGCCCGTTACTGGGCAGGCGGGTACTGAGCCGATCAGCACTGCGGCATCAGGAACTCAGCTGGCCGACGCTGGCCCCGCCGCTGTCCAAAACTTGACGGCGGCCCTGCTGCGGGCCGATTTGAGCCGCGCTGAGGGACTGCTCGCGCAGGCGCAGGCCCAGCTCGGCACCGAGGGCCTGCTGATGAATCTGATTCAACCGGCGCTGCTGGACATCGGTGAGCGCTGGGAGCGCGGCGAGATCACGGTGGCCCACGAGCATCAAGCCAGCGCTTTTCTCAGAACGCACATCACCAACTTGCTGAATGCGGCGGGTCACAGCCGCTTCGGGCCGAGCGTGGTGGCCGCTTGCGGGCCGCGTGAGCAGCACGAGTTGGGCCTGCTGATGCTGTGTGTAATGCTGCGGCGCATGGGCGTGCAGGTGCATTATTTGGGAGCCAACACCCCGCTGGCCGATTTGGGCGTTTATGCCCGCAGCGTCGGAGCGCGGGCCATCTTGCTGAGCATCAACACCCACGAAGCGCTGCATGAAGCTCTCGAGCAGCGCCACGACCTGAACTCCGGCCAACAAGGGCAGGCCAGCGAGATTCCGGTGTTCGTGGGCGGTCACATCATCAATGTCCAGCCCAGCGCCGCCGCTACGTTGGGACGCTGGGCGGGCAGCGACGGTCTGCAAGCCGCCCAAATGATCGTCGCCACCTTGGAGAGCCGCTGATGATAGAGCCAAGCAGCCGTAGCGGAGCGGGCAAAGTGGGACTGCGTTATGCCAGAAGCAGTTACATCTTCCGACAATATGATCCGGTGATGGGCCTTTACCGCGTCGAAACAGGGCTCATTCGGCTGGGCCAAGTCACCTCGCGGGGCCGCCTCCTGACCCTGCGCTTGGTGCAACCCGGCGATTATTTTGGCGAAGACGCTTTGCACGCCGCTGCCTACGGCCACCACGCCGAGGCCCTGACCAACTCGGCAGTGGTGGGTATTGATCCGGCGCAGCTGTCCGAGACGGCGCTGCTCGACTTGGCCCGCAGTTTAGGCAGTCAGTTGGGGCGGGTGCTGGATCACGAAGTCAATTTGCAGTCCGGCGACCTCAAGTCGCGGGTGGTGCGCTACCTTCTGCACCTCGCCGACACGCCGCTGGGCTCGGAAGACCCCGAAAACCGCTTGTATGTGCGGGCCACCCACGAACTGCTGGCCGAGGGCAGCGGCAGTACCCGCGAATCGGTCAGTAAAGCGATTACCGAGCTGCGGGCAGCGGGCCTGATCGCCACCGGCTACCGCCACATCACGCTGACGGATTTGGCGGGCCTGAGGGCGCTGCTGGCGGGTGCTCTGCAGCCTCAGCTCAAAGGCTGACAGTGCCGAAGGTAAATGAACGCCCCAATGTAAAGGAAGCGCAGAGTAGCTAGCCTAAAGTAAAAGAACGCCGAGGAGACTTCACTGTGATTCAACCTGATTTCGTTCAGTCTAATAAAACGCAGCGCATCTTGGTGACGGGAGCCACCGGCTTTGTCGGCAAAGCGGTGGTCACAGAGCTGCTCAGAAGGGGCTACACGGTGTTTGCTGGGTCGCGTGAGGGCAAAGGGCTGCCCGGCGCGGCGGGGGTCAAAGCCGATGTGACCAGCCGCGAGGGAATGCTGGCGGCAGTCGGTGACGTGCAGCCCAGCGCGGTGATTCATTTGGTGGGGATCATCGCCGAAAAAGGCGACCAGACGTTTGGCAAGGTGCATGTGGAAGGCACCCGAAACGTCCTCGCTGCCCTGCCTGCCGGAGCGCGGTATGTGCACATGAGCGCTCTGGGCGCAGACCCCGCCAGCAAAAGTGGCTACAGCTCCACCAAGGGTCAGGCCGAGCAACTGGTCAGAACCAGCGGCGCGGCCTATACCATCTTCGAGCCGTCGCTCATCTTCGGCCCCGGCGACGACTTTTTCGGGCGCGTTCTGAAGAACCTGGTGTCTCAGGCACCGATTGTGCCGCAGATTGGCGATGGGCATTTTCCTTTCCGCCCTGTCAGCATTCAGGACGTGGCCGCCGCTTTCGCGGGCGCATTAGAACGGCCCGAAACGCTGGGGCAAACCTACCAACTCACCGGCCCGGTGCAGTACAGCTTCCGCGAACTGCTGCAACTCGAATTGAGGGCGCTGGGCAAAAGAAAACCGGTGGTGCCGGTGCCACTGCCGCTGATGAATCTGGCGGTGCCGCTGATGAACATGCTGCCCAACCCGCCGATCACCAAAGACCAGTATGCCATGCTACTGGAAGGCAGCACCGCCGACCCCGAACCGGCCCGCCGCGCTTTTGATTTGCCGATGCTGAATTTGGAAGAAGAATTGCCCAAGTTGCTGGGGAAGTCGGCTGTGGACAGCGGGAAAGCGGAGAAATCCAGCGCCTGAAGGTAGAGCGTGAGCCTCGGAGCTGCGCGGGAGCTTTGCCAACAACTGAACATCAAAGATGAACCCGTTTTTTTGGCGGCGGGCGTGACTTGCCGGGTTTACCGGGTTGGCGAAGCGGCGCTGCGGATAGGAAAGGGCCGTTTCACGGTGGACGCCGAACTGCGCCGCAGCTTGCTGGCCTCCGGCGTTCCCGTTGCCGCGCCTTTGGCGTTGGGCGGGGGCTGGAGCCTTGACACGTTACTTGAGGGCAAGTCTGCGCTGCGCCTCAGTGAAGCCCAAGCCGAGCAGATCGGCGCAGCGGTATCGGTTTTGCATTCGTTTCCAGTGTCGGGCTGGGGTCTTCTGTGCGATCAGTCGGGGCCATTCGTGGGCCAAGTGGCGACCCTGCTGAGCGGCGTTCAAACCCGCCTGCAAGACGCATGGCCGTTTGGAAGCACACCCCTCGAATGCCATCCGCTGATCCGCTTTGCTCCCGACCTGCTGGCGTGCCTGCGCCCATTGGAAGCTCAGATTCTGGCGCTGGCCGACCTCGCGCCCGTCATCAATCACAGCGACCTTCACCGCGAACAGTTTTTGTTTGAAGACGGGCAGCTCACCGGCTGGCTTGATTTTGGAGACGCTGTGGCGGGGCCGCTGGGCTGGGACGCGGCCTCGTTCGCTTATTTTTGGGGATGGAAGCGGCTTCCCGCGTTTCTGGCAGGCTACAGCTCATCTGCGCTCATCCAGTCTCGGCTAGAAGCGCAGGCCCGCTTGATGGCCGTACCGCTGGCATTTCATAGGGCCAGCCGCCTAACCTTCCAACCTCAGCGTTTGGTGCGGGCAATGGCCTTCGTGCGCTCAGCGCTGGGCGATTAGAGTCAGGCGGTCAGCGGCCGTACACCAACTTTCTGACCAGCCATTCCAGCGGCCCACTTTGAAAGCGCCTCAGGTAGAGATTAGACAGTCCGACTTGCAAAAGGCCCAGTCCCAGTGCCAGCAGTAAAGCAGGCAGTGCTCCCCACTGGCGGTAGAGGCCCACGCCATACGGATAAAACAAACTGGTCATGATCAGCGACTGGGCAATGTAATTGCTCATGGCCAACCTACCGGACGCGCCAAAGGCTGTGAGCCAGCCGAGTTTGCCCGAAGCGCTCAGCAAACCCAGTCCACCGATGTAGGCTAGGGCCAGCGCCAAGCCGCCCGTCAAGCGCACCAAAATGCCCCAGTAGTCGGCGCTGTAACTGGTCTGTGTATTCAAATAGGCCAGTAGAGCGCTCAGCGGCAAGCCCACCACCGCGCCGCCAAGGAGCATCAGCCGCAGCGTGGAGCGGTGCTGCTCCGGCCACCACAGCACGCCGCTGCGGTACAGCGCTCCGCCGAAGCAAAAGAGTGCCAGCAACCAAAACCCGTCGAAGCTGACCACCGAGACGATGCTGGGCAGCGCTTCGTGGCCGCGCTCCTGCACGATCTGAGCGTAGGTTTGCCCCGCCTGCACGGTGTCGGGAATGCTCCGCAGACCATTCGGGACGCTGAGGGCCTGTAAGGTGAAGGGAAGTGCCCAGAGGCCGCCAGAGAACGCGCCCACCCACACCAGCAATTTGGGCCGCGCCGTTTCCAGCAAAATCAGGGCCACGCCCACCAAAGCGTAATTGGCAATGATATCGCCGTGCCACACCAAGACGTAATGCAGCGCCCCGACGGCCAGCAGCACCGCCAAGCGCCTCAGCAGCAAGACGCGTCCGCCGCGTTCCAAAAAAGTAAAGGCCCCCGCGCCGAACAGCATGGCAAACACGCTGATGAATTTGCCATTGAAGAACAAATCAATCACGACTTGGGCGGCCCGGTCTGCGCCGCTTTGCTGCCACTCGGCGTAGCCTGCAAAGTCTTGGGCATTGACGCACAAAATGCCCAGCAGCGCCAGGCCGCGCAGCACGTCCGGCAGCGGAGCGCGGGCGCTCGGGCGAGTGGCGGCGGGCGGGTCAGGCGAAAGCATGGCTCAGCCTACGGGAAAGCGGGGCGGGGCAGAGCAAGTGAAAAAGCGGAGAAAAAGTTCAATCACAGGCCGACAGCAAGTTGGGCCGCGTTTCTAAACCGCGCCGGGTTCTGAAATTTTGCCAGCGCAGCAGTTCGCTGACCTGAGCGCTGATGATTTCCTCGGCTTGAGGCAAGACTCCTCGCCGCCAAGCCAAGTTGCGGCTGACCACGCCCTCCAAATCGTCCAGATTGTAGAGGTGGGCTCCTTTGACCGTGTCTATGTCGGGATTGAGAATGCGCGGCACGCTGATATCAATCAGCATCATCGGACGCTCTGGGCGGCCCTCTAGGGAATTTTCTACCCCAGACGCGCCCAGCACGTAATGCGGCGCGGCGCTGCTGGCGATCACCACGTCGGCTTCTGGCAAAGCCTGATGCAAGTAGTCGGCGGCGCAGACACGGCCCCCCAACTTGTCGGCCAGTTGGCGGGCGCGGGCCTCGGTGCGGTTGACCACGATGATGTCGGATACGCCCGCCGCTTTGAGGTGGATCAGGGTCAGCTCGGCTGTTTCGCCCGCGCCAAGAATCAGAGCAGTGCGGCCCGCCAGGTTGCCCAGCCGCTGTTTGGCGAGGTCAACGGCGGCGCTCGACACGCTCACCACGTTATCGGCCAGCCCAGTTTCAAAGCGCACTTTCTTGCCCGCGCTCAGCGCTCCCTGCGCAGCTTTGTTGAGTAGCGCCGCCGTGTCGCCCGCCTCGGAAGCGGCTTGCCACGCCCGCTTGACTTGCCCCTGAATTTGGGTTTCGCCAATCACCAAGCTGTCCAGGCCCGCTGCAACCCGGTAGAGGTGCAGGGCGGCGGCCTCGCCCTCATAAAGGTAGAGATGCTCACGCAAAAAGTGGCCCCACGCGCCCTCGAAAGCGGATAAAGGATCGCCGTCGATGCCCGCAAGGTAAACTTCAGTGCGGTTGCAGGTGGAAAGCAGCATCACTTCTTGGGCGTGCAGACGCAGGTGGGCCAGCAAAGCTTCCCGCTCATCCTCGCGCACGGCGGCCCGCTCGCGAACTTCAATCGGCGCGGTGGTGTGGTTGAGGCCCACGACAGCCAAATCCAGTTTTGGAAGGCTCAGCACACTGCTCACAGGCCCACCGCCGTGCGAATCTGGGCGCGGAGATCACGGATGGCCACCTGCTTGGCCTCGCCATTCAGCAGCAAAGCCGCGTCACGCTGGCTTGTCCAAGTGGGAATGGGCAACTCGGCAGGCAAACACAGCGCCACCTTTTCGCGCAGGGCTTGGGCCAGCATCGGCAGTTCGGCTCCGGTGCTGATACTGACGCTGACGCCGCCGCGCTCCAGCACCGCCGGAAAGCGCAGATTGCCCGCCTCGGCCCGTCCCACGTGGTTGATGAGCAAACCTGCGGCTTTGGCCAAACGGGTCACTTCATCGTTCACGTCGGCATTGTCTGTGCAGGCCACCACCAAACGCACCCCAGTCAGATCGCCTGGCTCAAAGGGGCGCTGGATGATTTCAATGTTGAGGGCGGCCAGTTGCGGCAGAAGTTCAGGAGCGACAACGCGTACCGTTAGGCCAGCCGTCAGCAGCGTAGCGGCGCGGCGCAGGGCCACTGTTCCGCCGCCGACCAGCAGCGCTGTTTCACCTTCAAGATCAAGCATAGCGGCCAAATTCACTGGGGCAGTATAAGCCTGGGCGCAGGGCGCAACGTCCCCGACCGAACGGTAAGAAACCCGCGCTGCAACGCAATTTTTGCTGATCTGAAACGCAGCTTCCCTAGATGCCTTCAAAGAAATCGCTGTCCACTTTTTTGATCTGGTAAGTGGTGCGGGTGATCACGCCCACGCCGTACTGAATCATCAACTCGGCCAGCGTTTCGCCGTCAATCAAGATGATGTTGCCGATCTGGCGGGCGGTGTCGTTGGCGCTGGGACTGAACCCTGCGGTGGTGATCAGCACGCCTTTCGAGGCTTTGTGATAAGTCAGGCTGCCGGAAAAGTTGCGAACTTCCTGACTGCCCACATTACTGGCCCACTGCTTGGCCTGAATGTAGACCTTGTCCAAGCCGAGCGGGTCTTGCTTGACCACGCCGTCAATACCGTTGTCACCGCTGCGGCCCAGCGCCTGACCCGCGTCGCGCACGCTGCCGCCGTAGCCCATCGCCACGAGAAGCTGCACCACCAGAATTTCAAACTGTTGCGGCGTTAGGGCGCGGACTTGGCTGAGGAGTTCGTCGGCAAGGGCGGCGCTGAGTTCGGTGTAGAGTTGGTCAAGCTGTTCTTCGGGGGAGACGTCAATGGGTTCAACTGCGCTCAAACTTGGCCCGGCTTGAGTGTCCTGCTTCCCGCGTCCGGCGACTTTGAAAGCTTGAAACTCTGGATAGACCTTCAGGTCATTTTGGATGATGCGGCCTGAGACACGTTCCAGTAACTCACGGCCACGCGCCGTAATTTGCACATTGCCGCGCCCCACCGTTTGCACCACCTGCGCTTTGCTGAGGTAGGTTTTGGCCCAGCCAACACGATTGGCGAACGTGGTTTGCCTGCCACTCGGCAGGAGTTCTTCAAGCTCCCTCTGGGTCAACTGGAAATGCGCCACCAACTTCGCGGTCACCGCTTGCATGGTCTGAACTTGGCCGTCTTGCAGGGCTTCTAGCAGGGGACGCATCAGGGTTTGATAATCGGGAACGGCCATATACTACTTTACTCCAAACCAAAAAGCCGCCCACCCCAATCGGCAGACGGCCCCATACTTATTTCATGTCTAGCGACCCAAACGACCAGAAGAATGGGGTAGGAGTGGAGGAGGATTTGGAACGTCAAGAGCGTATCGCCGCTTATCAGCAATGCGCTCAGGATTTCGCTTTAGACGCGGCTGAACAGCACTTGGCTCAGGAATGGCTGGAATATCCGGTGAAAGAGGAATGACTGGCTGTACCAAAAATCAGGAGAGCAGCCAGCTTTTTTGTAGACCGAGCGGGATTTTAATCTCAGGTGAAAGTTCATCCCAATGTTCTGCCAACAGATCAACCAATTGCCTGCCATTGATAAGATTGACCCGTTTGAATTTTGCATCTTGGGCGGCTTCACGCGCACTCTTGGAATAATCAGAGGTCGTGATGAATGCGCCTTGTGAACTGTTTGGAATACTGCCCCTAAAGCTGATGATGACGCTGCCGTTAATTTTGGCCCCAGCATACCGTTTGGCTTGAACTTTTAAATCAATTTGTGCCAAACCTCCCATATCAAGCACGCCTTCAGCATCCACTCCGCCGTCCCCACTTTTACCTTTGTGCTGGGCATCAAACCCCATAGCTCTAAGTAAGTCTGCGACCAAAAGCTCAAAAAACTCGGCGTCTTGTTCTAAAATTCGCTCTATAACAACTTCGTGCATCAATAGCGACCTCGCTTCAACGGGATTAATCAGTTCAGGTTTTCCCATAAGCTCAAAAATCTCGCCTGACTTAGCGCCAGATTTTGAAATTTCAAAAAGAGTCAAAAGCGCACGCATCGTATTTTTGAGGGGGACGGAAAAATCAGAGCGCCGAAGCGATTCTTTGTTCCACTTTACGTTTCGGCGGTGCGGGAATGGGCAACCGTCATTCGCTATTGCAAATGTGTAAGTTTCGTCCAGCACGATCCCCCAGTTGATCCACTCTGTTTCAGCCGTAGGCGTTAAAATGTAATCGCCAGCCTTAATATCAAACATGAATCGGGAAATTTGACCAACCTGATTTCCTATCTGCATAGGCGTAACCCCGTCAGGGCTGAGCGTTTCATATAAGTTCTTAAGCTCATTTTTGTCGTGGACTTGGCTCAAATTAGTATTTGGCAGCCAGCCAATAGCCACATACCCGCCCTTTTTGAAATCATCTGCGTATTTGCCGACTTCAGCACGGACAACAAAAATACGGGGTGCAGTAGGCATTGAATTTTCAGTCATGCGTTGAGTGTAATCCAAACCAAAAAGCCGCCCACCCTGCGGCAGACGGCCCCATTCAATCTCTAACGCTCAGTCCGTATACGCTCCCACTGCCGCGCTGCTCACCAATTTGGCGTACTTGGCCAGCACTCCGCGCTTGTATCTCGGCTCGGGCTGCACCCATGCTTGGCGGCGGCGCTCGATCTCGGCTTCGTCTACGTGCAACGTCAGCTCGCAGGTTTCAGCGTTCAGTTCGATGGTGTCGCCTTCCTGCACCAGCGCTATCGGCCCGCCCACATACGCTTCCGGCGCGACATGGCCGACGACCAGCCCAAACGTGCCACCTGAAAACCTGCCGTCGGTAATGAGCCCCACGCTGTCGCCGAGGCCCTTGCCAATGATGGCCGAAGTGGGCGAGAGCATTTCCCGCATCCCCGGCCCGCCTTTCGGCCCTTCGTAGCGAATCACCAGCACGTCACCGGGGTTGATCTGATCCGACATGATGGCGTGCATCGATTCTTCTTCCGATTCGAACACGCGGGCCGGGCCAGTAATTTTGATGGATTTCAGGCCGCTGATTTTGGCCACCGACCCTTCCGGCGCGAGGTTGCCGCGCAAAATGGCGAGGTGCCCCTGTGCGTACAGCGGTTGATCGTAAGGCCGAATGACATCTTGACCGGCGTCAGGGGTGTCCTGCTCATCGGCCAAGTTCTCGGCGATGGTCTTGCCCGTCACGGTCAGGCACTCGCCGTGCAGGAGGCCGACCTTCAGCAGCATTTTCATGACGCGGGGAATGCCACCGACTTCGTGCAAATCGGTGGCGACATATTTCCCACTGGGCTTGAGATCGCAGAAGACTGGCGTGGCTTCACGGATGCGCTCGAAGTCTTCCAGGGTCAAATCGACGTCGCAGGCGTGGGCAATCGCCATCAGGTGCAGCACGGCGTTGGTCGAGCCGCCGACGGCCATGATCACCGTGATGGCATTTTCAAAAGCCTGCTTGGTCAGGATGTCCAGCGGGCGGACATTGTGCTCAATGAGTTTGAGTAGGGCGCGGGCGCTGTCGGCGCTGGAGGTGGCCTTCTCGGCGTCCACCGCGCTCATGGTGCTGCTGAACGGCAAACTCATGCCCATCGCTTCGAAGGCGCTGCTCATGGTATTGGCGGTGTACATGCCGCCGCAAGAGCCGTTGCCTGGACAAGCGCGACGCTCGATTTCGTTGAAGTCTTCGCGGCTCATTTTGCCTGCGCCTAGTGCGCCCACTGCTTCAAACACGCTGACGATGGTGAGGTCTTTTCCGGCGTAATGGCCGGGTTTGGTGGTGCCGCCATACACAAAAATAGCCGGAATGTTCAAACGGGCAATCCCGATCATCGCTCCCGGCATATTTTTGTCGCAGCCGCCCACCACGATCACGCCGTCATGTGACTGGCCCCGCGAGACGGTTTCGATACTGTCGGCGATCACTTCACGGCTTACCAAGCTGCACTTCATTCCTTCGGTGCCCATGCTGATGCCGTCAGACACCGTGATGGTGCCGTAGACTTGCGGCATCCCACCGCCTTCACGAATGGCGTCGGTGATGTGGCCAGCCAGCTCGCCGAGGCCGTTGTTGCAGGGCGTGATGTTGCTCTGGGCGTGCGCCACCCCAATAATCGGCTTTTCAAAGTCGCCGTCTTGAAATCCCACCGCCCGCATCATGGCGCGGTTGGGGGCGCGTTCGTCGCCTTGAGTGACGTGGTAGGAATTCCAGTTGAGCTTGGCCTTTTGAGTGGTATCGGTCATCACTCAGTTTAACCTTTCTGGCTGCCCAACTCTAAGTTAGCTCCACTTCGCTGGCGTCCGATAATGTCAATTTGAGGGTACGCGGAATACGCCGCCCCCCCCTGACGATGGCCCGCAACCCAATCAAGCAGTCTTGCAAGCGGATCTCCACATTTTCGATTCTGACAAACGACTCGATGACGCTGTGCTCGATCTCGGCGTTGCGAATGACGCTACCCTGTCCAATGCTGGTAAACGGGCCCACATAAGCGTCTTCAATGATGACGTCTTCACCAAGCAACACTGGGCCGACAATCTTGCTGTTGATGATTCTGGTGGAAGCTGGAACCTGCACCCGTCCACTGATCCGGGAATTGATCACTTCGCCTTCGACGTGGGCCTCGATACGCTCCAGCAGCAAGCGGTTGGCGTCAAGCAGATCAACTGGTTTGCCGGTATCTTTCCACCACCCTTGCACCCGCCGACCCAGCACGGTGTCGCCTTCAGTAATTAAGCGCTGAATGGCGTCAGTGATCTCGTACTCGCCGCGTGCAGAAGGTGGCAAACCGTCAAGTGCCTCAAAGATTCGGCTGGAGAAAAAGTAAGCGCCTGCCACCGCTAAGTTGCTGACGAGCGTTTTGGGTTTCTCAATCAGTTCGACGATGCGCTGACCTTCTAGCCGAGCAACTCCAAAAGCGCTGGGGTCGGCCACTTCGACTAGTGCGATGAGGGCGGCGGGACGTTCACGCTCAAATTGTTGAGCAAAACTGCGGATACCGAATTCAAATAAATTGTCACCCAAGTAAACGCATACGTCCTCGCCAGCGGCCCATTCCCGCGCCATTGCAACGGCGTGGCCCAGCCCGAGCTGCTGGTGTTGATCGATCAAGGCAATACGTACTCCACTCACGGCACTGAGCGTGTACTCGATTTCAGTACGCGTCAGATCGGAGACAATGATGGCAATATCATCGATTCCGGCTGCTTGAAGCGTCTCAATAGCGTGGATGATGATCGGTTTTCCCGCGACTCTGAGAACAGGTTTAGGTCGTGTGAAGGTCAGGGGCCTGAGGCGGGTGCCCAAACCAGCGGCGGGAATAATGCCTTTCATGTGAGATACAGTTTAGCGCATGAGGGTGTTCTAAGCGCCCTTACCCTCTGAATAACTCCTTTAACAAAAGAGGTGCAACCAGATGGACAAAAATACTTCAGTCAGCGTGTATGACTTCAGTTAACTCCGTGTGAACCTGATCAAGAAATGAGAATTTGACTCCTGCCCTCTCCGACTCATGAGTGCTCTACTCTTGAGAGCATGATAAGGTGTGACCGATTGTGTGGTACCTCAAGGGAGTTAATGTCCGATGAAGATTCACTCGTTTCTTATGAAAAACTCTGACCAGCTTAATCTGTTTGCTCAGCCACTTGGTTTGGTTTCGCAGTGACCATTGAAGATAGCGCCCTGCCTCTTTTCATTCCAGTTGTCTTGGCTGGGGGCAGTGGTGAGCGTTTTTGGCCATTGTCACGTAAAAGTAAGCCGAAGCAGTTTTTGACTCTGGATGATACAGGCCGCAGCTTGCTGCAAGCGACTGTTGACCGCCTGAGTATTGTCAGTGGCAGCGCCGATTCGGTGATGGTGGTCACTGGGAATGAATACCGAAGCCAAGTTCTCGATCAGTTGCCAGAAATGCCGGTTGAGAACTTGATCGTCGAGCCGCTGGCACGCGATACGGCACCCGCCGTGTTGTACGCGGCACTGAGAATTGCCCGTGACCAGCCTGATGCCGTAATGGGCGTTTTTCCAGCAGATCACCGCATTACAGATGTTGACACTTACCTTAAAGTCATCGAGCGGGCTATCTTAATCGCACGGCAGACTGAACAACTGGTCACGATTGGTATTACTCCGACTTTTCCAGCGACTGGCTACGGCTATATCCAGCAGGGCGCAGCTTTGAGAGGAGGGGCCCAAGATACGACTGGAGAAAACATATTCGCGGCGTATCATGTTAGCCGCTTTGCCGAAAAGCCGACCCAGGAAACGGCGCAGCAATTTTTGGATGAAGGTGGCTACAGCTGGAATAGCGGAATGTTTATTTGGACGGTGAAAGCGATCTTGCAAGCTTTTGAAAAGCATCAGCCTGAAATGTACCAGCAACTGAGTCAAGCCGTCGAGAAGCGTACTGTGAAGCAGGTTTTTCCAGAACTGGAAAAGATCAGCATTGACTACGCCATTCTTGAAAAGTCCGGCCATGTCGCCGTTATACCTGCCGAATTCGGCTGGGACGATTTGGGTGATTGGAACGCCTTGGAGCGTCTTCTTAAAGCCGAGGGTGAGAATGTCTCGGTGGGGCGACACGTCGGTCTCGACACGGGCGGCGCGATCTTGTACACGACCAACGGAGACGATTTGATCGTTACCATCGGTCTAGAAGACGTCGTGATCGTGCGAACCAGCGAAGTGACCTTGGTGGTTCGTAAAGACCGCACCCAAGATATTAAAAAAGTGGTACGACAGCTTAAAGCCCATCCCGAATTGGAGCGTTTTGCGTGAGTGATCAATATAGAGAAAACCCACCCCTCGATAATGTTGAGAACGAAATTGAGCTCGGTGTCCTGTGGCGCGGTATTCGCCGCCGCTTGCCGATTATTCTTGTGCTGGTGATGCTTGCCGGACTGATCACCTATCTCTGGTCACGGAGTCAACCCCTCGTCTACGAGGCCTCGTCGAGCGTAATTACTGTTCGTCCCAGTGACGGTGTGGTGGGCGCGACTCTGGTTCCGGCTCCGCTCCTGCCGATCGGGGCACTGGACGAGGCTCTGCGGGGTTCGACGGTAATTGGCAGTGTGGTCAACGCCTTGAAGGGCAGTCAGCTTGCAGCGCCACTCAAAAATGAACTGGTTAAAGATTTACAGTTTGAATTGCAGAGCGGCAAGATTTCGACTGTTGGCTTGACTTCTCAACTTGATCAAGGCGGGAACGGCGTTTATACCGTCACCGGTCAGGCCCCCACCTCCGCAGCTGCGCGGGTGCTGACCAACTTGACTACCCAGGCTCTGCTCAACTGGGATGAAAACCGGGCGCTGCTATCGGTGCAACAGGCTCTCAAAGTACAGCGTTCCCAGCTGGCCGAAATTGATCAGCAATTGAACGGTGCAAGCGTGCCTGAGCTGGAAAGGCAGACCCTTATCACGACCCGCGCACTTACACAGCGAAACTTGGCGCAGACTAGTATCCTAGCGCAGGCTACCACTGGCTCTCTCTCACTGGTTTCACCTGCCATTGAGCCGCTTAACCCCGTTGCGCCTAAACCCACACGCAATGCGGTATTGGCCGGACTCCTGACTTTGCTTTTGGGGCTGGGTGTCGCTGCGCTGCTTACTGTCACAGACCGGACCATTCGGAGCGAAGACGATCTTCTGGCCTTCGGTTTACCCACTCTGGGAATGATTCCTCGCCTTCGCAAGCGTGACATCGTATTGATGGGTATTGTCCGGGCCGCTAGGCAGGCCGGACTCTATGAAGCGATCGGCTTCTTGCGGGTCAATCTGCTTTCGAGTGTCAACAATCAGCCGGGGAAGCGCATTATGCTGTCGTCAACTGCACCAGGAGAAGGCAAAAGCAGTCTGACCGCGACGCTTGCTGATGGAATGGCTTCGTCGGGTCAACGCGTTCTGATCATTGACGCCGATCTCAGACGTGGAACCCAGCAAGACGTTTGGGATAAATATCAGCGCCAACATGAGTGGCAACAGTTGGTAGGCGAAGGTGGAGCACGTAATTTGCAAGAGGCTTTACGCGATCCGGAAAATGTGCAGGTCATTGAGGCCGAGCCGAATGTTTACTTGCTTCCGGCTGGTCCTGGCTTACACGACAGCCTGACATTGCTCAACCGTGACGATCTGGGCGATATTTTTAAACGCTGGGGTGAAACATACGGTATTGTCTTGATTGACAGTCCCCCTTTATTGGCGATTGCTGATAGTTTAGTGCTGGGACGTCATGTTGACGGTGTTGTGCTGATTACTGAGGCTGGACAAACCACGCTGCAGGCAGTCAAACAGGTAATGCGCCGCACTAAAGAGGCGAAAGTGCCAATGATGGGCTTCGTGCTGAATAAAGTGACTCAATCGAATCGTGATGGTTACGGTTATGGACAAAACTATAGCTATACGACTCGCAATTCCGAGGGGAGCTGAAGATGGGTCTGCATACGCCGAATGCGCCAGCTGTTCGGACAGCCAATCGCGGCGTTCTACTGGCTCAACGTGGTGTATCTCAGGGTCTGGTGCTGGTGATCAGCGATTTACTTAGTGGATTGGTGAGTTTTGGTTTTGCCAATCTTCTCCTGACTGAATTGGGCGAAGCGAGTGTTCAGATGGGAGCTGTAGTGATCTGGTTGGGGGTCTGGCTCTGCTGGCGTTTCTATCAGGGCCTCTATCCAGGGTATGGCAAATCGCCCCAGACAGAATTGCGGCTTCATACGGTCAGCACCGTTCAGGTGTTGCTTGTTCAGCTGGCGGCAGCGCTGGCTTTTGACCGGCTGGCCATTGGTGTGGGTGGAGTAGTGGTGGCATGGCTGCTGATTCTGCTGCTGGCTTTGCCAGTTCGTTACGGGGTGCGCTCACTCCTTATTCGGGCAGGGAACTTTGGACGGCCTGTCAGCATCATCGGCGCTGGTCAAACGGCCAGCCTGACCATCGCCCATTTGCAAGCCAATCCGGCTTATGGGCTTATCCCGCTGGCAGCTTATGACGATAATCCGTTTTTACAGGAAACCCTATTGCATGGTGTTCCTGTCCGGGGGTCGATCGAGCAGGCTTTGATTGACCCTCTCACCGAGCAGGCTCTAATCTCGATTCCCAGCGCTCGTGCCGAAACGCAGCAGAAGTTAGTCAACAATGTTTACGCTGCGTTTCCTGTAACCTGGGTCATTCCAGACCTATTTGGTATACCCAATCAGGCACTCTTACCACACAATATTGGGAGTATCGCTACTCTGGAGGTTCGCAATAATCTGCGGAGTCGGCGTTCCAGGATGGTGAAACGGACGATGGACTTGCTGGCCTCGGTGATGGGCACACTCGTTATTGCCCCGATCTTTCTTGTGATTGCCATTGCAATTAAAGTAGACAGTCCTGGCCCCGCTGTTTACCGCGCCCGGCGTCTGGGACGTGATGGTAAGCTTTTTGATTGTTTCAAATTTCGCAGTATGCACCGAGATGCGGAAGCCAAGTTGCAAGAAGTTCTGGCTACTGATCCTGAGTTGAAAGCTGAATTTGAAGCCACTCACAAGCTGAAAGATGATCCGAGGGTGACACGGGTAGGAAACTTTCTGAGGAAGACCAGCTTGGACGAATTCCCTCAGCTCTTCAATGTCATTGTGGGTGAGATGAGTTTAGTCGGGCCACGCCCTATTGTAGAGGCAGAGGTCGTCAAGTATGGGAAAACATACACTGCATATAAGCAGGTGCGCCCAGGTATGACTGGCTACTGGCAGGCCAATGGCCGTAGCGATACCAGTTACGACGAGCGTGTAGGGATGGATAACTTCTACGTTACGAACTGGACTCCCTGGTTGGATTTGGTGATACTGTTGCAAACAGTTCGAGTGGTCTTGGTGGGGAAGGGCGCGTACTGATTCGTGTGGAACAAAGCTTGGTCTTATCTTTCATTGTATGGTGCACATGGGCTTAAGGTTTTCTCTTTTATCCTTCTGATACCTCATTTCACTTCTATTTTTCCTAAAGACTCTTGGGGACAAATTCTGACTGTTCAGGCTTTGGCTCTGTGGTTTCAGATTGTTGTGGAGTACGGTTTCAATTTATCGGCTACCCGTAGTATGTCCAGGGTTAGAGACGATTTGCAGGCTCTGGCACGTCTTGTTTCCGGTGTAGCAGGGGCTAAAATCTTTCTCTCTGGCCTTGTAGTCATTCTGGCATTCGGGTCTGCCACCAGCCTGACCAATTTGCATGGTTTGGGAAAGCTGATTGCTTGGTCTACAGTTTTCGCTATAGCTCAGGGCTTTAACCCAGTCTGGTATTTTCTAGCACGTGGTCGATTTGGCCAGTATGCAACTATCGATTTTGTCAGTCGCTTGATCTACCTTATTCTTTGCTATTATCTGATTACTCGACCTTCACAGGGCGCACTTATCTTCATCTTTGGTGTTCTGACGGCTTGTTTTTCTAATTTTGCGGGTTATCTATTGATCGCAAGACAAACTCCTTTGCGCTTTCCCACTGTTCAAGATTCGCGACTAGCCCTACGAGAAGGCTTCAGCATGTTTCTTTTTGTGGGCGTTACCAGTATTTATACCACTCTGAACATTGTTATTTTGGGATTCTCTCAAACCACCGGGACAGTAGCCGCTTACGGTACGTCAGACCGTATCGTTCGTGCCGCTGGAGGGTTGCTAGAGCCGTTGAATCGCGTGATATACGCCAAACTCTCACATCTTTACCATCACGATTTTCCAGCTGCACTGGCCTTTTTGCGCAAAGCCGCCGTTATCCTGATCTTGGCTGGCCTAGCCATTTTTGGGATTGGAGAATGGTTGACTCCCTATATAGTGCAGATTCTCGCTCCCACGTATACGGACGCAGTGGGTTATTTAAGGCTGCTGCTCCTTTTCATCCCTTTGCTTGCGATAAACAACATCGTCGGTTTACATATCATGCTTCCTTTAGGGATGGATCGCGCTTTCAATGGTGTATTTTTGGTCGTAAGTATGATCAGTGTAGCTGCAATGCTGGTTCTGACGCCCATTTACGGCTCTGTTGGAATGGGTGTTATCACTATTCTGACTGAGGCTCTGGCCTGCATTGGCATGATTTACATGGTATGGCGGAGTCGAAAGCTATTGCAAACTCATTTAGGAGGTTCTTACAGTGCGCAGAGCAATTCAGATATACAGGCGTGATGGTCCTTTACCTGTTCTTGAAGTAGCGTTTGACCGTTTACGCTCCCTGATTGTTAGGAAACAACGTGGATTTCAGAATGGTTTTTTGCTTGGGGCTGGTACAAGCTGGTTAACTGGGCCTTATGTTGAGGTGGGTCATAATTTACGTGTTGGCAAACGGTGTCGTATTGAAACTATCAGCGAACACAACGGGCTGAGCTACTTTCCCAGATTGACTTTTGGAAACAATGTTAGTCTCAATGACGATGTGCATATTGCATGTGTCAGCCGGGTGGAGATTGGGAACAATGTTCTTATGGCAAGCAAGATTTACATCAGTGACCATAATCACGGCTCATACTCCGGGGAGCATCAGGATTCACCAGTGCTTGCGCCAGGAGAACGCCACTTGGGCTATGCGCCGGTGGTTATCGAGGATAATGTGTGGCTTGGTGAACTGGTAAGTGTGTTGCCCGGAGTTACCATTGGCGAGGGGAGCATCATCGGGGCTAACAGCGTCGTTTCTCGTAATATTCCACCCTATTGCATCGCTGTCGGGACACCTGCGTGTGTGATCAAGCGTTACGACTTTAAATTTGCTCAATGGATACATGAATCCAGTGCAGTAGCGAAGCATTCAGGAGAAGTAATATAATGTCTCAGCCATTTCTATCTGTATGCATCCCTGCTTATAATCGTGCCCAATTCCTAGGGCCATTGCTTGATTCGATTCTTAGTCAGAATTATGGAGATTATGAAATCGTGATTTGTGAAGATTTAAGTCCGCAAAGAGAAGCAATAGCGCAAGTCGTTAGAACATATAAAGCTAGAACTGATAAAATTAGATACATCGAAAATGTTAGAAATTTGGGATACGATGCCAATTTTAGAGAGCTTCTTACACAAGCCTGTGGGGAATATTGTTTCTTTATGGGAAATGATGATTTGATGGCTGATGGTGCTCTTTCTAAGGTCTCAGAAGTCTTGCACAAGCACTCAAATATTGGCTTAATTTTGAGATCTTACGACTGGTTCATTGATGACTATAGAAAGCCAGAGCAAACTATTCAATATTTTGCCAGTGACAGAATTTTTCCTCCAGGTGAAGAGACTATTGCCACTGCATATCGGCGGTGTGGTGTTTTGTCCGGCTATGTGATCCACAGAGAGTCTGCGATGAATGCTGCAACTGAGGAATTTGATGGATTTCTCTTTTACCAGATGTACCTAGCGGCGTCCGTATTGGTAGAAAAGGGCGCGTACTACGTCAGGGATGTGTTAACTCATTCCCGTTCTACAGAAACACCTGATTTTGGCAATAGTGCCATGGAGAAGGGAATATTTACGCCAGGGACATATACTCCTGAGGCGCGGATTCATATGATTACGGGCATGCTCACGATTGCCCGGACAGTGGATAAAAAAAGCGGATTGAGATTTGCCAATGCAATTGAAAGAGATATCGCAAACTATGTTTACCCATATATTAGTGATCAATTAAACCTTCCACTACCTAAGTATTTGAATTTTCTCAAGAAGCTGAAGAATCTAGGTCTGGGAAAGCATAAGATGTTTTACGCCCACGCTGTTACTGCTTATATTTTAAAGCAAAATAATTATAACAAAATGACAACATTTGTGCGAAATAAATTAGGAAAATCACCCCAGATTGGAAAGGTATATGCAGGTATTGAAGCGAAATAGTTTTCCTACATTGGATCTGAGGGAATTTTATGCAGAAGAGTAGGAAAATCACCAGAAATTACAGCGATCCCACATTTATATTTTCGCCTCAGCCCTTTGCTGTCGCGATCTTCATATTTAGCCTGCTTTGTACTCTAATACCAGTCAGTTTATATGAAAAGGCCGTTTTTGAAAGAGATTATATGTTTCTTAACTTCAGAATGTACGCATATATCTCATTATGCACACTGATGTTTATAATATCTTCGTACTCCGCTTTCTACATCCTAACTGCAATCAGCAAAAACCCGAAAATATCTTGGATCAGAAGCATATCAACGCCAAAAGGATCATATATACTCACGCTGATATACCTCATTACGATAGTCAACATTCTACTTATAGGAATTAGAATCTGGTTTGCCGCGACAAGTATAGGCCTTAGCGCAATTTTTTCCTCCTTAACGGGAGGTGGTGGTGGTCAGTTGCGTGATAATATCATTAATTCTGTGGCTTCTGGAAAGATAGGTTGGACAAGTGATATGAGTCTAGCATTAACAGTTTCTATTTGGTGGATTGCTTGCCAAGTAGATGAAAATTATCGCAAGAAAACGCTATTTATTGCGATAGTTAATGTAATTCTATTTTCATTCATGAGTTTATTGAGTCTATCGAGAGACACTTTATTGACTGCTATACTGATTTTGCTAATAATACAGTTGTCGAACTATAAAATACATAACCTCAGAAGCCGTTTGAGAGTTCTGTTGGCAATCTTGAGTGGTATTGTTTTATTTACGATCGTATTTGTCTTTATTGGTAATTCAAGAGCCAGTGGTGGAAATGATACTTATTTGAGTCAGTTTATCGGCTATTTTCCATCAAGCTATAATAGGTTGGCTGCATTAATCGAAGGAAAACTTCAATTTCCTAGTAGCGGGATCGGCTATTATTCAACACAAGGGTTATGGGACTTCCCTGTCCTCTCAAACATCTTCAATTTTTATTCCATAGGCAGAGAAATGGGTCTTGATCTACCCTTAAGCAACCTTGACAATTGGAGTCAACAATTTACGGCAGTTAGCTCGTCTGGCTTGAATCGATCGTTTATATGGTTAACAACATATGGCTTCGCCTTCGCAGATTTTAGATGGTTCGGCATTTTTTATTTTTTATTTTCAGGATGTTTTATAGGGATAGCATATTATTATTTTAGAAATAGAAGTCTAATAGGAGGGATTATGTATCCATATCTTTTAACGACTGTGATTAAGTGGTGGTCTATATCATATTTCTCAACTAGAACCACATCAATTTTTGTGATAGTTGCGGTATTGATATGGTTTCTATCTTTTATTTTGCATGCATCTTTGTTAAGAAAAAATGAAAGCTCATCTCTTATTGTCTCTGGAACTGGTCAGTGAGTGTATTTTTTGACGCCCGTTGGATTGGTGAGCATGGCATTGGCCGGTTCGCGCAGGAAGTTCGTCATCATATGCCGCAAAACACTATTGATCTGTCAGGCACTGATCCAGTGTCATGGCGCGGCCTGCTAAATCTGGAACGTCAGGTCACATCCTATAAAATTCAGAGCAGATCGGATATCTTTTTCTCACCGGGTTACACACCGCCCGTCAGTTGGCGCGGCCCAATGGTGTTCACCATTCATGATCTGATTCATATAGATGTTCAGGAAGAGTCTTCCCTATTTAAGACTTTGTATTACAACGCTGTGGTGCGTCCTTCCATGTCGCGTGCTCAGAGGGTATTAACTGTTTCCGAATACTCCAGGCAGCGGCTGCTGGAGTGGAGTGGTGTGTCTCCGGAGCAGGTGGTGGTGGTAGGCAATGGTGTAGACGCCACCTTCTCGCCTGAGGGAGCGGTGCATAGGCCAGGCTACCCGTATATTCTGTACGTCCGCAACACCAAGCCGCACAAGAATGTGGCGGAGCTGCTTCGAGCCTTCGCACTGATGAATATGTCTGATGTCCGGTTGTTGCTTAGCGGGGTCGCCGACGATGACACCCGGCATGAGGCGCTGCGGCTTGGGATTTTGGAGCGAATAGTATTTACTGGACGGATTCCAGAGGCCGACCTCCCTGCGTACTATCGGGGCGCGGCAGTGGTCACCATGCCCTCTCTGTATGAAGGATTCGGCCTGCCACCGCTAGAAGGCATGGCCTGCGGTGTGCCTGTGGTGGTGTCTGACAGCACCTCGCTGCCGGAAGTGGTGGGAGACGCGGGTCTGCTTATTGATCCGCGCAGTGCCGAGAGCGTTGCAGATGGACTGACGCGGGCGCTCAGTGATACAGCGCTGCGCCAGCAGATGCGTGAAAGGGGCCTAGAACGCGCAAAGCTTTTCAAATGGGACGATGTGGCCGACCGGGTACGGCGAGTGTTGGGGGAACAGTACACATGACAAGAGCGGCACTTATTCAGGACTGGCTGGCAGGCGGATTCGTGGGTAGCGAGAAGGTGCTGGCCGAGATGCTGGCGGTGCTCCCCGGCAGTCCCATCTACACGCTGGTACACAAGCCGGAAGATTTTTTGGGTACACCTTTGGAAAACGCGACGGTGCATACCAGTGCCATTCAGAACTGGCCTAGGGGTGTGAGCAGCTACCGTAACTATTTGCCCTTCATGCCATACCAGATCGAGCAGTTTGACCTGACCGCTTACGACACCATCGTGTCGAGTAGCCATGCGGTCTCCAAGGGTGTACTGGTAGGGGCGGGGCAACTGCACGTCAGCTACATTCACTCGCCTATCCGCTATGCTTGGGATCTGTATCAGCAGTATCTACGCGAGGCCAACCTGACGAGCGGCGTGAAAGCTACGTTGGTTAAGATCGTGCTGCATTACATTCGAATATGGGATCACTCTACAGCCAATAGAGTGGATGTTTTTTTGGCCAACAGTCATTACGTGGCTCAACGAATTTGGAGAACTTATCGTCGTCCTGCTAGAGTCCTTTATCCGCCTGTAGACGTTGACCGCTTTGATCACACCCGGCCCCGTGAAGAATTTTATCTGACGATGAGCCGCTTCGTGCCGTATAAGAAACTTGATTTGATCGTGGAAACGTTTACCAAACTAGGTAAACCGCTCGTCGTTATTGGCGGTGGGCCGGACTTCGAGAAAGTAAAAGCGCTGGCAGGGCCGAACATAAAGTTGTTAGGTCGTTTAGATGACAAAGAAGTTGCCGATTTAATGAGCCGCTGCAAAGCTTTTGTCTTCGCTGCCGATGAGGATTTTGGCATTATCCCTGTAGAAGCGCAGGCAGCGGGCGCACCCGTCATTGCTTACGGCAAAGGTGGAAATTTGGAGACAGTCGTCGCTGATCAAACAGGTGTTTTCTTTGGTCAGCAAAATATAGAGAGTTTGACCCGTGCTATTGGCATTTTTGAAGAGCGAATAGCCCAGTTTGATTCGGCAACCATCCGTAAACATGCCGAACAGTTCCGTCCTGAGCGTTTCAGAGCCCAGTTTGCAGCAATTTTGAAGGCAGCTGAAAATGCTAAGCAAAGTGGAAATGATCCTGAGAAAGCTGTCCTTACGCTACAGTTGGATGACTTATGACTCAAGAATCTATAATACGTTCCGTTCCCACCAGCCTACTCGTCACTGGCGGCTGCGGCTTTATCGGCAGCAACTTTGTTCGTTACTGGATGCAGCAGCATCCCGAAAGTAAAGTCGTGGTCTATGACAAGCTAACTTACGCTGGGCGCAAAGAAAATTTGCAGGACTTATGGGACTCTCCCAATCTCAGCCTCGTGGTGGGCGATATTGGCGATATAGACGCTGTGCGGCGTGCTTGCCAAGACAACGCTATAGACTTGATCGTCAATTTTGCTGCCGAAACCCACGTGGATCAAAGTATTCTGGGGCCGCTGGTCTTTACCGATACCAACGTGCGCGGCACCCACGTACTGCTGGAAGTTGCCCGCGAACTCGGCATACGGCTGCATCACATCAGCACCGATGAAGTGTACGGGCACATCAAAGACGATCACCAGAGTGTGGAAACGGACGAACTTTCTCCGCGCAGCCCTTACGCGGCCAGTAAAGCTGCCGCCGATCAATTGGTGCAGGCTTACGCCATCACTTATGGTATCCCTGTGACCATCACACGCGGAGCCAACAACGTGGGGCCCTATCAATACCCTGAAAAGGCCGTACCGTTATTTAGCACCAACGCCATACTGGGTGAACCCATTCCGGTCTACGGCGACGGCCTGCAAATGCGCGATTACGCCCACGTCTACGATCACTGTACTGGCATTGAAATGGTGCTGTTGAAGGGGATTATCGGCGAAGTTTACAATGTTGGTACTGGGCGCGAGATGACCAATTTAGAAATGGTAGACATTGTGCTGGAGACACTCGGCAAAGAGCATACGTCGGTCAAACACGTCACAGACCGTCCTGGACATGACCGCCGTTACAGCATGAACGTGGATAAACTCAAGGCGTTAGGTTGGCAGCCCAAATACGACCCCAAGCAAGCAGTCGCTGAAGCGGCCAAGTGGTACGCCGAGAATCAGGCATGGTGGGAGCCGATTCGATCTGGTGAGTTCCGTGAGTACTACAACAAACAGTACGCTGAGCGTTTGGCTGGAGCGGGTCAGTGACAGTAGCGACTGCAAGCCGCAGAGGCATCATTTTGGCAGGCGGCAGCGGAACGCGCCTTTATCCAGCGACGCTGGCGGTCAGCAAGCAGCTCCTCCCCATTTACGATAAGCCGATGATCTATTATCCGCTGACCACCTTGATGCTCGGCGGCATCCGTGAGATTTTGATTATCTCGACGCCTGAAGATACCCCGCGTTTCAAACAGCTTCTCGGTGACGGCTCGCAGTGGGGCATTCAACTTGAATACGCCGTGCAACCGAAGCCGGAGGGTCTGGCCCAAGCTTTTCTGATCGGCGAAGACTTCGTGCAGGGCCATGAAAGCGCCTTAATTCTTGGCGACAACATTTTTTACGGCAATGATCTCTCGGACTTGATGGATGCGGCTAACCAAAAAACGGAGGGAGCCACTGTCTTCGCGTATCAAGTCAGCGACCCGGAGCGGTACGGCGTCGTTGACTTTGATGGGCAAGGTCGGGCGATTTCCTTGGAAGAAAAGCCGGCCAAGCCCAAATCGGATTTTGCGGTGACGGGCCTCTACTTTTACGACCAAAACATTGTCGAGATTGTGAAAGGGATCAAGCCTTCAGCGCGGGGCGAGCTGGAAATCACCGATGTCAACATTCATTACCTTGAAGCGGGCTTGCTTGATGTTCAGTTGATGCGCCGGGGCTTTGCTTGGCTGGACACGGGCACGCACGAGAGTTTGCTGGAAGCCAGCAGTTTTATTCAGACCATCGAGCACCGGCAGGGCTTAAAGGTGGCCGCGCCTGAAGAAATCGCTTGGCGCAATCACTGGATCAGCACTGAAATGCTGATTGAGCAAGCCCAAAAGCTCGCCAAAAACAAATACGGCCAATACTTGCTCAAACTCAGTACCGAACACCGGAGCCAGTTATGACCGACTCAGACCACAAAATCAAATTGGCAACCCAATATGCAGAGGCGCTTAAATTTGAATCGTATCCCGCCGCGCCGCAGATTGAGGGCGTTTGGTTTCATGCCCTTAAAAAGAATCGCAGTGAGAATGGGGCATTCATGGAATATCTGCGCTTAGGCGATGAGGGGGTTCAGGGGTTACCGGGCCAACTCACGCCGCGTCAGATCAGTATGTCGTGGGCTGCGCCGGGGCGCATCAACGCTTTTCACATTCACGTCAAAGAAGAGCAAAATGAAATTTGGTGCGTGGTCGGCGGACAGCTGATGATCTGGTTGGTGGACTGCCGTGAGAACAGCCCGACTGCTGGTGTGAAGCGCAAATTGGTCTTCAGCGGCGAACAGCCGATGATGGTCTACATTCCCAGTGGCGTCGCGCACGGCTATCAAGCCAGCGATCAGGGCGCGACGCTCATCTATGCGATGGACGCCCAATTCAACTTGGCCGACCCCAACGAAGGCCGCTTGCCGTGGAATTTTTTCGGTGACGATTTGTGGGCCGAGGACATGGGGTGAGGAGTGGCGTGGTCAATCGCGTCCGTTCACGACGACAAGTCAAAATCCTGATCACTGGCGGCAGTGGGCGGCTTGGAACAGAGCTGCGTGACCTCATTCCTGACTCGGTTGCGCCGAGCAGCGCCGAACTCAACTTGACCGACGCACACAGTGTGCTGGAAGCGGTTCGCCGTGAACAGCCGGACATCATCGTCCATACGGCGGCCTATACCAATGTGGGCGGCGCGGAGAAAGAGCGGGCCAAGTGCTGGGCGGTGAATGTGGAAGGAACGCGTCATATCGCTCAGGCGGCCAATCAAGTCGGTGCAAAGCTGGTTCATATCAGCACCGACTATGTGTTCGACGGTCAAACCGGGAATTACAGTGAAAGTGACACGCCGGGACCAGTCGTCAATTACTACTCGTTGACCAAGTTGGTGGCCGAGGAAGCCGCCCGCGCTGCTGGGTCACACCTCATCATTCGCACTAGTTTCCGCCCCCGCAAGTTCGCTTATCCGGTGGCTTTTAGCGACGTGTTCACTGGCCAAGATTATGTGGACATTATCGCCCCGGAGATCGCCTTAGCCGTTCGGCATGCTCTGGAAATCTCAGATGAGGTGCTTCATATCGCCACCGAACGCAAAAGTGTTTATGAGCTGGCCCGCCGCCGAAAGCCGGATGTGCGCGAGGGAACGCGTGCTGAAGCGGGTGTGACCTTGCCCGGAGACGTGAGCCTGAATACGGAGCGGTGGGAGAAAGTGAAAGCAATGTTGATTTCCGATGCCCAGTCCTAAACAGAAAACCATCGATTTGAAAACTGGAGCACCTGCTGGATGGCAATTGATCGGTTTCTCCGGGGTGAAGTCCGATGGTGTGAATCCTTTCCGAACGCCGCAACTCAGCAGCGAAATAAAATTCGATACGGCAGGGTCACGCTACATTCGTTTCCAATATCAGCTTTACTCGCCAGATCAAGCTGTCAAAGCTCATGTCACACTTGATGACCAAGATTTAGGCTATTTCGATTTTCCAGCAGGCCAGTTCAAGACTGTTTATCCGGCAGCCTTAGTCAAGGCAGGAAAACATAGTTTGCGTTTCAAGCAAAGTTGCCCCTTGGCTTGCCCGATCAATCAGTATCACGCTGAAGTAAAGCTGATTACACTTCCAGATGTTCGGATCAACCTCGGCCTCCAAGCCCAGCGATGGAGTCCAGATGCATTAGATTCCACATTCTCTGTGAACGGATTCTCTGGCCTTCAATTCGATGGCGTTAACTATTTTAGAGAACTCAATACCCTTGACTCTGCTCTATTTTCCTTACCATTTGGTTATTTGGCAACTAATTTCCATACCCAAACTATCTCAAATAATGGTTCTTACCGCCTGAGCTGGGCCTCAGCAGATGGCAATGTTTTTCGGGCAAGACTATCCCTTCAAAAAGCTTATTTGCCGAAGGGCCATTTCGTAGATCAAGATCTGCCACTTATTCAGAAAGAAGGTCTTTCTCAACTTCGAGTGCAGACGATTTGTGAAGGGGGCGGCAGCAGTTGTTTACCTATCCGGTTCTACTGGACAGAACTTACAACTCTGCCAAGTTCTCGTGGTTTAATCACTCTCACTCCGCCGAAGCTTCTGGCATTCAGCTTGCTTTTCTTGGTTCTACTGGGGATTTTCGCCTTATTGTTGCGCCCTCTAAACGCCAAACACTAATCCCCAGCGTCACCCACCACAGCTCTGCGAAGTGCGGGCTGGGTACGGCGATCACCACGTCTACGAAATTCATGGCGGTGTAGCCAAACAGCGCGGCGATCAGCAGCGGGTCGCGGCTTTTGGCAGCGGCCCACAGCCCATAACCGTACACCAGCAGTAAGCCGCTCAGGCCAATCACGCCCGTCTCCATCAACCACTGGAGCCAAGCGTTGTGGGCAATCAGCCACATGCCGCTGAAACTGCTGAGCCATTCGGGGCACTGAATTTGATTGGCGGTCAAAATGGGGTTGAGTTGGCAACCGCCCTTGAACAAGTAGGTCAAGTAAGGCCCGCCCTGATAAGCGCCCACGCCGCCGATGGGGGAGGTCTGCCAAGCGGCGTAAGCGTCGTCCCAGACAAAATTGCGTCCGCTGGTTTGATCGTCGAGTAGGCGCAGAATCGGCGTGATCTTGAGTTTTAAGGTGTTGACCGCGAAGATAGCGGCGGCCACGACGCCCAGCGGAATGAGCACCCAGCGGCGTATTCCCCGCCCTCTGGCAAGGAGCAAGGCTGCCACGCTGCCGACCACCAAAGCCAGCGTCGGCCCCCTGCTACCAGCTGCCAGCAGGGTGGCAATGGCCAGCAGCCCTGCCGCAACACGCCACCAAATCGCCCCGCCGCGCCAGAACATGATGAGCCATAGAGCAATGACGGCCAGCAAACCCAGCGACACGGTGTAATAGTACGGATGACTCAGCCGGGCCATGATGCCCGCCATTCCCTGCGTATAAAGGCTGTAGCCCCAAGCCGTCAGGAAAATGACCACCTCTCCCCACAGCAGTGGGCGCAGATGGCGGCTGTCTTGCAGATAGACCCCCGCCGCGATCATGGCTAAGATTTCGAGGGTTCGGATGCCGGCGAAGCTGAGCGAGAGCAGTGGGTTGGGCGTAAAAAGGGCCGCAACAATTTGCGAGGCAGCAAAGTAAAACAAGATCCAGCGGGCAAAGAGTGGCAGCCGCCGTAGCGAGCCCAGCGCTGCAAAGGCCACCAAGTAAAAGAACGGCACCACCGGAACAGCGGCGATCAGCCAAGGCAGCCAGCGCGGCGGGGAAATGGCCGTGCTGGAGGGAGCAGGCCCGGAAGGCGTGGACGAATGAGCGTGCAAAGACACGCCTGACAGTATTTCACGAAGTCGGGGAAGGGAAGTGGTGAGGCATGAGCTCCGCAAACAAAAAAAGCTCCGCCCTGCACGTGGCAAAGAGCGGAAGCAAAGGTGGTGACCCCAACGGGATTCGAACCCGTATCGCTACCTTGAAAGGGTAGTGTCCTAACCGTTAGACGATGGGGCCACACCTGTCGGATCTAAAAACGCACCTTTGGGAATCGTTTTTTTCGCCGCCCTTTCAAGGGGTGCTTTTCAGCACGGAAGGAATGATAGTGGGGAAAGTCGGTTCTGTCAACTGCGGCGGTTGTGCTTGCAGACTTAGGGAGCGAGCTTTGGCCAGCATCAGCGCGATTTGCTAGGCTATGAACGCGAGATCTGCTGCCGTGCCACTTAGGGTTTTTTTGCGGCGGCAGTGGGTCACCCAAAACAGCACTGGAGAAACAGCTATGCCCATCAAATTTGGAACCGACGGTTGGCGTGACATCATCGCCGAGGATTTTACCTACGCCAATCTGCGAACGGTGGCGCAGGCCCACGCTCAGGTGCTCAGGGCGGCGGGCGGCAGCTCGGTGGTGGTGGGCTTTGATCCGCGTTTTGGAGGCCGTGACTTTGCCCGGGTGGTGGCCGAAACGCTGTCCCAGCAGGGCTTAGGGGTCTGGCTGGCGAGTGAGTATCTGCCCACACCTGCCCTTTCGTTCGCGGCGCTGCATTTGGGCGCGGCGGGCGGCGTCATGATTACTGCTTCTCACAACCCGCCGCAGTACAGCGGCTACAAGCTCAAGGGGTCTTACGGCGGCAGCGCCACGCCCGCGATGGTGGCCGAAGTGGAAGCTGCCCTCGCGCGGTCTGAGCCGTACAACGGGCCAGTCGGTGACATTCAGCCCCTGGACATCCGTGAAGCGTATTTCGGGCAGCTTGACCGTCAGCTCGATTTGAGCGCTCTCCGCGCTTACCGGGGCGTGGTGTATCACGACGCGATGGGCGGCGCGGCGGCGGGCTGGCTGGGCGCTTACATGCGGAGCCGGCAGTTTGGCTTTGAGTTGCGTGAGGTGCGCGGCGAGCCGGATCCACTATTCGGCGGGGTCAATCCCGAGCCGATTCCGCAGAATTTAACGGCGCTGATGGACACCCTCAGCCACGAGACGGGCCAAACGTTTGCCGTCATCACCGACGGGGACGCCGACCGGGTGGGAGCGGTCACGGCGGGCGGGCAGTTTTTCAACAGCCACCAGATCTTCGCGGTGTTCATCCAGCACCTCTACGGGCGCGGTCTGCGGGGACGGGTGGTTAAAACGGTGTCGGGTAGCCGGATAATCGAGTTGCTAACCCACAAGCTGGGCCTTGAACTTCTGGAAACGCCAGTGGGATTCAAGTACATCACCGACGCCTTTTTGGAAGGGCAAGCCGACGAAACAAAAGCCGTAATGATCGGCGGCGAGGAGTCCGGCGGCTTGTCGTCACGCGGCCACATTCCTGAGCGTGACGGCCTGCTCAACAGCCTCCTGCTGATCGAAGCGGTGGCCATGAGTGGTAAGAGCCTCGGCGAGCTGTTCGCCGACCTCGAAGCGGACGTCGGCTTCAAGCACGTATATGACCGCAACGACCTGCATTTGAGCAGCACCTTCGACAAAGCTCAGTTGCTCAGCCGGGCAGCGGCGTACCGCGAAGTGGCGGGCCACGCCGTGGAGAGCGTCAACACCCGCGACGGCGTGAAGCTCACTCTGTCGGGCGGCGCTTCGGCGATGTTCCGGCCTTCCGGCACCGAGCCGGTGGTGCGCGTTTATGTGGAAGCCCAGAGCGCTGGCGACGTGAAAGCCATTTTGGACGAAGCCACGCGGCGGGTGCAGGCGCTGGATAACGGCTGAGCGTTGTGAAATTGACTTGATGGCGCGGCGCATGTTCGCTTTATCGAGCGTTCAAAGCGGGCGCGACTGGCTCCCACCAAGAACTTTTCTTCCCGGTGTGATTGCCGCAGGAAGGTTCTAGCACTCGCCAAACCGAAGTGGGCCGCCTTCAATTTGAGGCGGCCCACTTCAGTTTGTGCGTCAGACTTTTGGCGGAACGGGAGGGATTCGAACCCTCGATAAGCTTGCACCTATACACGCTTTCCAGGCGTGCTCCTTCAACCACTCGGACACCGTTCCAGCGCCAAGCAAGTTAGCGCTTTACGGGGTGAAGATGCAAGTCCCTGCCTGGCCCGCGCTAGGTGTAAGGGTCTTGGAGGTAGCGGCGCAGCACGTCCAAAGGAGCGAACGTATGGGCCTTGAGGGCGCTCAGCACGGCGTGGGCCCCGCTCCATGCGGCGGTGTACTGCTTGGGCAGGATGTGGCCCAGCCGCAGGGCTTCGTCCAGTTCGTCTTCGTCCAGCACTTCGGTTTTGGTGACATGCCACTGGCCGCCCGGCTGCACCTCCACTATCCCTACCACGTCCAAATAGAGATCGTCTATCCACGGTAGGCCCTCGGTACCAACGCCGCTCGCCTCGCCGATATCGATGTAGAGCTGCCGAATATGCCCCGTTTCGTCGAGTTGGAGGGTCAGGGCGTGCTTGGCCGCCGTAGGCGCGTAATGCACCCAGCGGTAGCCGGTGTCCAGAATCCGCAGGGTGCGGTTCTCAAACGGCACCAGCAGCGGGCTGTGGACTTCACCTGCCCGGTAGTCGACGATCACGCCGCTCGGCACCACCAAAGTGGTTTGCTCGCCGCCGCCCACCACCCGCTGCCAATTGCGGCGGTCAAAGACTTTGCGTTTCAGCATGCTGGCGTTTCGCGGGCGGCCGAAAGCGCTCCGAGCGCCTGAATCATCAGCGGGCCTTCACTGGCCTGCACGCGGGCACGCAGGCTCGCCACCGTGTCGTCCGGCAGCACCGCCACCCGCGACTGCGCCACGATGGGGCCTTCGTCTATGCCCGCCTCCACCTGATGTACGGTTGCGCCGCTGACGCGCTCGCCCGCTGCCAGCACCGCTGCGTGAACCAGGTCGCCGTACATCCCGCGCCCGCCGTACTTGGGCAGCAAGCTGGGATGCACGTTGAGGACGCGCTCCTTATACGCGCTGAGCGTGAGCGGGCCGAGTTCGCGCATGTAGCCGCTCAGAATGACGGTGTCGACTTGGTGAGCGCGGAGAGATTTTAAGATGGCCGCGTCCAACTCGGCGGCGTCAGGATAAGCCGCACCGCTGAGGTGAAGGCGGGGCAGGTTGATCTCGGCGGCCCACCGCATCACCGCCGACGCGCTGTTGTTGCTGATGAGCAGGGCAGGTGTGGCGTCCAGCTCACCCGCCGCGCAGGCCGCCACCACCGCCCGCGCCGTGCTGCCCCCGTGCGAGGAGAGAAAGCCGATCTTCACGGGGTTTTCCGAGCAGACAGGCCCCGCTCCTTGGCTTTTGCCGCTCCCTTACTCAACCTGCGCCAGCTCCTGAAGCAAGTAAGCGCTGGTCAAAATGCCGTTGTGGTAATCCTTCACCGCAAAGCTCTCGTTGGGGCTGTGCGGAGCGTCTTCGTTGAGGCCAAAGTCGACCAAGACCACCGGAGCCTTAAGAATTTCTCTGAAGGCCGCCACAATCGGAATCGAGCCGCCGCCGCGCGTGAAGGCGGGCGCTTTGCCGTAGACCTGCTGGAGCGCTTTGCCCGCCGCCCGCACGTAAGGGTTGTCAAGGTCGATTTTGACGGGTTGGCCGCCGTGCAGCGCCCGCACTTCCACCTTGACGCCGGCGGGGGCAATCTTCGGAACGTAGTCTTGAATGAGTTTGGTGATGTTTTCAGTGTCTTGACCAGGCACCAGCCGCATGCTGATTTTGGCTCCGGCCTTGGCAGCGATCACGGTTTTGCTGCCCTCGCCCTGATAGCCGCCCCAAATGCCGTTGACATCCAGTGTCGGGCGTGCCCAGATTCTTTCCAAAGTGGTGTAGCCCGCTTCGCCGGGAAGTCCTGCGGCGTCGATGCTGACGGCAAACTCGGCGTCGCTGTGCGGCAAGCTGGCCCACAGGTCGCGTTCTTCTTGGGTGATTTCGTCAATGCCATCATAAAAGCCCGGAATGGTGATGCGGCCCTGCTCGTCTTTGAGCTTGCTGATGATTTCGGCCAGGGCGTTGATCGGGTTGGGCGCAACGCCGCCGTAGCTGCCGCTGTGGAGGTCGCGGTTTGCGCCCTGCACCAGCACTTCCACGTAACTCAGCCCGCGTAGGCCGTAGGTCACGGTCGGCACGTCCGGCGCGAAGCGCGATCCGTCAGAAATCACGATCACGTCGCACTTGAGCTGCTCGGCGTACTGCTGCAAGTACGGCTCCAAATTCTTGCTGCCGACTTCTTCTTCGCCTTCCAGCAAAAATTTGACGTTGAGGGGCAGCTCGCCTGAGGCCAGCAGTAACTCCACGCCGCGAATGTGGGCGTAGGCTTGGCCCTTATCGTCGGTGGAGCCGCGTGCGTAGATGCGGCCATTTCGCACGGTGGGTTCAAACGGGGGCGTCAACCATTCTTCAATCGGGGCTTCGGGCTGCACGTCGTAGTGGCCGTAAATCAGCACGGTAGGCTTGCCCGGATCGCTCAGGCGCTCGGCGTAGACCACCGGATGCCCGTCTGTGGCTTCCACACGGGCCGTGAAGCCTAGGGTGGCGAGCTTGGCCTGCAAGTACTCGGCGGCCCGCTGCATATCGCCTACGTGGCTGGGATCGGCGCTGACGCTGGGGATACGCAGCAGCTCGAAGAGTTCGTTGTTGGCACTGGTTTGCTCCGCTTCGGAAAGCACAAAAGTTGGATTCATGACTGCGATTCTACGCCGCAGCGAGGGCTGAGGTCAGCTCCCGCCCTGAAGTTTGGCATTGACGTTGCCGCGCCGGTAGTTGCCGGTGGCGCGGGCGAGAAGCTGTTGCTGAGCGTCGATGTCTTCAGCGGCGCTGAGCGCTTGGAGCAGTTTTTCGGCCCGCTGACCGCCCAACACCGTCACGACATTCAGGCCGCGCGAAATCCGCAGCCGCCCGTCTTTGGTGGCCTGAAAGGTAAACGGATCGTCGCTGAGGCCCATTGGCTCAACTCTAGCTTAGAGCGCGGCCCAGCTTGTACCTTCTGGCTATGCGTCCCGATCTCACGCCTTACCTCGGCCAAATCGTGCGGGTGGTGGTTGACCGGCCCCTCGGCAGTCGCCACCCGCGCTGGCCCAGTCTCATTTACCCGGTCAACTCCGGCGAACTTCCCCAGACGCTCAGCGGCGACGGGCTGCCCATAGACGCTTACTTGCTGGGCTGGACAACCCCACTGGCCGAAGCACAGGGCGTGGTGGTGGCTGTCGTGGTGCGCCAGAACGACACCGAAGACAAACTGATCGTGGCCCGCTCCGGCACGGTTTGGACAGACGCGGAGCTGCTGGCAGCCGTGGAGTTCCAAGAGCGCTTTTTTGTCTCTAAGCTGGTTAGACTGCCCTCATGACTGTAACGACCTTCATCACCGGAGCCAGCGGCGACATCGGCTCGGCGTTGGCCCAGACTTGCCGCGACCACCGCCTAATCTTGCAAGGCCGTGACGAAGCCAAACTGAGCGCTCTGTGCGCCGAATTGCCCGATGCCCGCCCGCTGCTGCTCGATCTGGCGCGGCCTGAGAGGTTTGCGGCGGCGCTCGCAGACTTGCCCCCGCTGACCAACTTGATTCACAACGCCGGAACGGTGGAACTCGGCCCAGTTGCCGAGCAAGACCACAGCATTTGGAGCAACACCTTTGCCGTCAACGTGGTGGCTCCCGCCGAGCTGACCCGTTTGCTGCTCCCCAATTTGCGTCAGACGCGCGGCTGCGTGGTTTTTATCAACTCCGGCGCGGGCCTGAGTGCCGGCGCGGGCTGGGGCAGTTACGCCGCCAGCAAGTTCGCGCTGCGAGCGCTGGCTGACGCCCTGCGGGCCGAGGAGAGCGGGGCGGGCGTGCGGGTCACCAGCATTTATCCGGGCCGCACCGCCAGCGCCATGCAGCAAAAAGTGCGGCGGCAAGAAGGCGAACCCTACGACCCTGAAACGTTCATCCAGCCGCAGACGCTGGCCCAGACGGTGCGCTTCGTGCTGGACGCGCCCAGAGACATTCTGCTGAGCGACGTCACGGCCCGCTCTACCGGAGGAGCCTAATCTTCAGGGCCGTCATTTTTGATCTGGACGGCACGCTGCATGACCGCTCAGCCACTCTTGCCGAGTACCTGCCGGGCCACGTGGAGCGCTTTGACTTGCCGAGCGGGTACGCTGAGCGCTTCACCGAGCTGGACGATTTTGGCTACTGCCCCAAGCCGGAGGTGTTCGCGGCGCTGGTGGCCGAGTATCAGCTTTCGCACGATCCTGCTGCCCTCTTGGCCGACTTCAGAGAACACAAGCCGCTCGCCGTCAAGCTGATGGTGGGCGCTCACGAAGTCTTGGCCGAACTGCGGCGGCGTGGCCTCAAGATTGGGGTGCTGACCAATGGCCGCACTGCCATGCAGCACACCGTGATGGAGCGTCTCGGTTTGCTGCCGCTCGTCGACGACCTGATCATCAGTGGGGCCGCCGGAATCGCCAAGCCCGACCCGCGCATTTATGAGCTGGCCCTTGAGCGGCTGGGCGTCCCGGCAGGCAAGACGTTGTTCGTCGGAGACTCGCCGCGCAACGACATTGCTGGGCCGCAGGCGGCGGGAATGCGGGCCGCGTATCTGCCTACCAGTCACCCGCTGCCCTCAGGTACCGTGCCGGACTTTGTCCTGAGACGCCTGGCCGATGTGCTGGCGCTGATAGACCCATCAATTTGGAAACTGAAAACCGCTCACCTCGATTTGAAGTGAGCGGTTTGAAATAAAGGAGGGAGTTTAGGGTGCGGTAGGCGTAGTGGTGGGCGCAGCGTCTGTCGGGGCAGCGTCATCCGTCGGCGCGGGGGCGGCGGGCAAGCGGTCAGCGTAAGTCGTCACCTTGAGGCGGTTGACTTGGGCGTCCAAATACTTCTGGGCGGCTTCACCGGCCAATTGGTCGCGGATTTGGCTGTCCACTTCGCTCAGTGGCGCGGTTCCGGCGTCGGTGCGCTTGGTCACGACCAACACGTGATACCCAAACTGTGACTTGACCAGCTGCACCTGATTGAGCGGCCCCTCGAAGCTGGCCTTGTCGAATTCCGGTACGGTATCGCCCGGTGCAAGGCAGCCGAGGTCGCCGCCCTGCACGGCGCTGCCGGGGTCTTTGGACTGGGCCGCCGCGAGTTTGGCGAAGTCGCCGCCTGCCGCGAGGTCTTTGACGATCTGCTGCGCTTCGGCTTCGGTGGGTACCAAAATGTGCTTGACGCAGGCCTCGGCTTTGCGGGTGAAGCTGGCTTTGTTGAGGCTGTAAAATCCGGCCACCAACGAATCGCTGAACTTAAAGCGCGTCTGAATGCTCTTGAGATAAGCCGCCACGATCTGCTGCTCTTGCAGCGACTGACGGTAATCGGCTTCGTCGGCAAAGCCGCTGCCCTGAAGCGCGGTATCAAATTCCTCTTTGCTGGGAAACTGGCCTTGGTCGGTGTTGAGTTGGGTATCGATGGCCGCGTCGTCACTTTTGAATCCGGCTTTCTTGGCAAGTTGCAAGGTAGCCTGCTGACGGGAAAAGGTGGTCAAAAACTGCGGCTTGAACTGATTGAACGAGCTTTCCATATCGCTGCTGTAGGGCATGCCCTGCGAGTTGGCGCTGCGGGCCACCGCCATGCGGAACGAGCGGTCAAAGTCGGCCATGGTGTAGTCGGTGCCGCCCACCGTCGCCACTACGGTGGTGGGGTCGGTTGCCGGCATGGCTGGCGCGGTGGTAGCGGGCGCGGCAGCAGGTGCGGGCGTTGCGGGCAGAGTAGGCGCAGGCGTGGTGGCCTGAGCCGCCGCCAGCGAGGTGAGAGCCAGCAGTGCAGTCAACAGATATTTTTTCACTTGCTCACTTTAGCGTTCCAAAGACCACTTTGCTTTGAGCCAGCCTCCATTCTTCAGCGGCTTTGCCGGGTGCTGTTTTGGGCCGTCTGATTTGATCCGGCAAAGTCACCCCTACCGCTTGCCTGCTACAATCCTGACCGTGCCTTTAGAGTTACTTCCCACCCAAGACGCCCGCGCTTACGACGAAGTGGTGGCCCGCCTGCCTGTCACCAGCGCCTTGCAAGGCTGGGGCTACGGTGAGGCCCGCCGCGAACTCGGCCAGGTGCCGACGCGCTACTTCATCCAAGATCAGGGGCAAATTGTCGGAGCGCTTCAACTGATCCGCAAGCGGTTGGTGCCGGGTTTCGATTTGCTCTACGCGCCGCGCGGCCCGGTGCTGAGCAGTATGGCCCAGCTTCCCGACCTCGCGCCTGCCCTGCGCAAACTGGCGCGGCCCACCGACACCCTCATCAAAATCGAGCCGCCGTTTGCCCGCACCCCCGAATTGATTCCCGAACAGATTGGCCCTTGGCGGCGCACCGAAGCTGAGCAGCCCGAACACACCATTACCGTTAATCTGATGCGCCCGCCTGCTGAGCTGCTCAGCAACTTGCACAGCATGGCGCGGCGCAATGTCAAGACCGCTCAGAAATTTGGGGTGGAAGTGGTGTCGGGCGGCGAGGAGTTGTTCGAGGAGTTCTGGACGATCTTTACCGCCACCAACGAACGTGCCCAGCTCGGCGCGTTTCCCAAACCGTACTACCTGACCATGTTGCGCTCGGGGGCCAGTGGCGGCGGTGACGCTTACATCGTGCTGGCACGGCACGATGGGCGGGCGCTGGCGGGGGGCTTTTTCCTGGCGATGGGCGCGATCACCAATTACTTGTTCGGCGGCAGCATCAAAGATGACCGGCCTGCTGAGGGCAGCGGCGCTGAGGGCGCTGAGCGCAAAGACGCCAAAGCCCCCACTGCCTTTTACTGGGGCGCGATGCAAGACGCCCAGCAGCGCGGCTACCGCAGCTTTGATTTCTGGGGCATTCCGCGTAAGCTCGATGAAGGTAAGCACAGCTTCGGGGTCTACCGCATGAAAGAAAACTTCGGCGGCGAAAAAGTCTGGTTTCCCGGCTACGAACTGCCGCTCAGCCCGCTGGCTCCGTTGATCGTGCGCGGCCTGCGCTGGCGCAAAACCCAAAACAACCTCCGCAAACGCGGCAGCGCCGAGGACGTGTTGTAATGGCCCCAGTGCAAGGCGAGAGCGCTCTGGCGCTGATCGGCTACTCTGCCGCTGCTGCCCGCGCCCTGCGTGAATTCGGCTTGGTGACGCTCGGTGTGCCTGCCGCGCCTTTGCCGGAAGTGCTGAGCGCCTGCGAAGCGCTGGGCTTTGCCGGAGCGCTGCTGCATCCCAGCTTGCAGGCCCAAGCCGCCGAGCAAGTCCAGCTTGACCCCGATGCCCGCCGCGCCGGACTGACCGACGCGCTGGCCTTTACCGGCGGGCCGCGCGGCACCTACGCCGCTCCCGAAGCGCTGCTGAGCGCCGTGCAGGAAAGCAGTTACGCCGCTAGAGGAGCGCACGCCGTCCTGATCGGCTCGGCTGCCGATTTACGCTTGGGACTGGGGCTGGCCCGTATGGGCTTCAAGGCCATCACGGTGGTTGCCGACTCGCACCGCGAAGCCGAAGCGATGTCGCGTGATCTGCCAGCGGGTCTGGCGGCTTTCGCTCTGACCCGCCAAGACGCCGCCCTGCGCGGCCTCGCTGAAAAGGCCGACTTCTTGGTCATCACGGGCGGCACTTTGCCGAGCCATCTGGTACAGCCTTACCACACCGTCCTTGACTTGAGCGGCAAAGCGGGCCGCGAAGTGCAGCGGGTGGGAGCCACCTTACTCAGCCTTCCGGACTTTCCAGCCCGCGTGCTGGCGCGGCAGCTTGAACATGCCACCGGTCAGCGCTTCCGGCCTGACCTGCTGGCTGAAGTGGCGGCAACGCTGGTGGCTGAAGCGTAGAACACCGCTCTGCTAGCCCCTTTCATCATTTGTCTGGTTTTTTACAAACCTGACTCAAGATGAGCTGTACAATAAAAAACCTAAATGAATCTCATCGTGGTGTTGTTGAGCCTCTGGCTTGCTCTGAACCTCGCTCTATTGGCTATTGCGGGGGCCGCCGCTTTTTTACGTCGTGACGAACCCTTACGGATGCGGGCCTAGCCTTGTTTGTCTGCCCACCACCAAAAGCCGCGCCTTTCTCATCTAAGAAGGTGCGGTTTTTGGTGAGTTCACCAGGTTTTATTCGTAAGTCACTTCCAGCAAGGTAAATTTGGCACTGCCCTTGGGAAGCGGCACCGTCACCGTGTCGCCTGGGCGGCAACCAGTCAGGGCTTGCCCAATCGGCGACTGATCGCTGATGCGCCCCTTGAGGACATCCACTTCATACGTGCCGACAATCTCAAAGCTGCGTTCAGTGCCGCGCTCGTCCTTGACTTTGATTTTTGCGCCGAGCCCCACGCCGTTTTGGGCGTTTTCTTCAATAATCTGGGCACGTTCCAACTGGTCTTCCAATTCGATAATCCGCGACTCGTTTTCAGACTGCTGCATTCTGGCTTCGTCGTAAGCGGCACTTTCGCGCAAGTCGCCGTCGGCAAGAGCGCTGCCCATGTACTCGCTGATCTGTTCGCGGCGGGTGGTCTTGAGGTGGTTGAGGGTTTCGGCAAGCTTGTCGTGCCCGCGCTTGGTCATGGGAATCTTGGCTCTGGTCATAAGAACTTCCAGTATAGCGGCCCCACTCTGTTGGGCGCAGGCGTGAGGCGAAGGTCGAAATTGGAGGGCCAACTGGAAAACTTGCTCGACTGCTTGGGCCGGAAATATTCTGCTCGCGCGAATTGGCACGGCGATGGCTAACGCTACCGCATTCAACTGCGCTACGTCTTTTCCTTACTTTTGCTCCCAGCCCTGCGTTGTGTTTTAAATTTCTCTCTCCGCGTGGGGAGAATCAATTTTAGGCTTCTAGACCTTCTTGCACGCCGTCGAGGATGTTGGAGAGCCGCGCCCGCGTGAAGGGCCGTTTGCCTTCCAGCAGGTGGCCGTCATGGGCGTGAAGGTGCCAGTGCTTGCTGCCGCCCATGACCCTCAGCGATACCCCGCCCAGATCCACGTGCCTTGGGCTGACTGCTGCCAAGAACAGCGCTTGTCCAGTTCCCAGTTGCGCAGTGCCCGATGACGATTGATCCTGCGGCGAGTGCATGTCGGGCCGGTTGAGGCTGACACTCATGATGGTAGTGGGCAGATCGTAGGGCCGCTCCATGCGGTAGATGTAATCGGGGAAGTCGGCGACTTTGCTTAGCGTCAGGCCGCGCGGGGCCGCTTCTTGTTCCAGCCACGACAGCAAAGTGAGCCACGAAGAGTAGAGCGCGTCTTTGGAGGCGGTATTTGAGTTGGACATCTTGAGGTGTAGTGTAGCGTGCGGCGGCGGTGGGGGAGCAGAACGAAAAAACCGCCCACGATGGGCGGCAGATGAAATGTTGAGGGCTTAGAGTTTATCCCCAGTTACAGCAGTCACGGTGCAGTTAACGTACACCGGAATGGAAGGCAGCAAAGCCGAGTTGCTGTTGGTGCTGGCGGTCTGACCATTGCCGTTGATGGTCAGCTTGGCATAGAAGCCGCTGCCACTGTTGGCACCGCCAGCGCGGTTGCTCGCCGTGACCGTCTTGATGTTAACGTTGGCGTTCGGCTTGACCACAATCGCCTGAGGCAGAAGGCCGTCGGACGAGTTCGCTGTGAAGATGGTTTTGAAGTCATTGCCGCCGATGCTTTGTAAATTGCTGCCCTGAACGGTTGCGCTGTAGTTGGCGTCATAGGTGCTGCCCGTATTACCCAACAAATTGATTCCCACGCTGGAGACAGTGCCCGAAGCGGTGTAATAGACGCCCACGTTGGTAATGGTGGTGGTGCTGCCATCTTGATTGATGGTGTTGTCGCAGGCCACGTACTTGCCATTTGCGTCTCTGTACTCAGTTTTCAAGTCGTTAAATTTGACCGTGCCGGAGCCGGTGCTGGCGCTTCCGCAGGCGGCGAGGAGGAGGGGTAATGCGAGGGCGGGCAAGAGCATTTTGGCGTTGAGTTTCATGGTGTTCTCCTTGAAAAGTTGAGCTTGAGAGAGGCGGAGTGCCGAAAAGTTTACGAGCAGTTGACAACTGGAATGGCTGTCACGCTTTCGACGACGTTGCTGACGTTTCCATTTTGATCTTCGCCAATGGCCTGAACGTAGGTGTAACCCTTCACGTAAGTGGTATTGATCGGCGTGGGGACGATGCTTTGGGCGCTCAGGCCGCTGCTGACTTTAAGCGGAGCGACGCCCGACCCAATAGTAATGGTGGCCAGTCCATTGCCCGAATAATCGGGAGAGCTGTAGCGGTCACCAAAAATACGTTGTTTGGTGGTTTGGCCGTATTTCACGCCCGTAAACTGAATCCCGATGCGCTGTAAGCCCCCTGTCCAACTGACGCCGACTTGCAGTTGCGTATTTCGGTCGTCGCAAATAACGTTCGTTCCCGCCGCCAACGTCCGCCCATTTTGATCCACTGTGCTGCTGGCCAGCGTGTATTCGCTGTTGTATGAAGTAACGGCGTTCAAAGTCACCGAACTGCCGCCCCCATTGGGCGCTGGGGTCACGGTGACGCTACAAGCCGAGAGCAGCGTAGCCGCGCCGATCAGTCCCAAAAGTCCCTTATTGATCTGCTTCATCTCCCTCACTTTGCCGCTTCAAGCTGACTTGAACGTGATAGCGCCTTAAGCAGACATGAAGCAGGCATGAAATGAACTTGAGATTAACCCCGTCTGGCACGGCGAAGGCGAGGCGGCTTACCAAAGGGCGGCGCGGCGGGCGCTCAAATGGCGGTATGCTTGGCAAATTTTTCAAGAAACCCGCCGATGATATGAACGGGCGTGTGCCCCCCGGCCAAAGCCTGACCAGCCGGTTCCCCGTGCTGACCTACGGCCCCGCGCCGCGCTACAAGCTGGAAGACGCCACCCTTAAAATATCCGGCTTGGCCGAGGCGAGGGAGTTCTCATGGCCGCAGCTGCGTGCCCTGCCGCAAACCACCCTGACCTATGACATCCACTGCGTCACCCACTGGAGCAAACTCGACACCACCTGGACAGGCATCCGCGTAACCGACATCATGCCGCTGCTGAGCCTGAAGCCGGAAGCCAGTCACGTGATGATTCATTCGGTGGGCGGCTACACCACCAACCTGAGCCTAGACGACTTCGTGCGTCCTGAAAACTTGCTGGCCTACCGCTTTGACGACAAGCCGCTGGAAACCGAGCACGGCGGCCCGCTGAGATTGGTGGTGCCGCACCTGTATTTCTGGAAGAGTGCCAAATGGATCAGCGGCCTGGAATTTATCAGCGCCGACGCCCCCGGCTTTTGGGAGCGCAACGGCTATCACATGCGCGGAGATCCCTTCAAAGATGAGCGCTACAGCGACGACTGAGCCGGAGCACGGGCCTAAGCCGTCCGGCGCGGGCCACCTGGTGCCCGACTTGCTCGCGCACGGCCTCAAGCTGGTTCTGATCGGCACCGCGCCCAGCCGCATCAGCGCCGCAGCAGGTGCTTACTACGCCAATCCACAAAACAAGTTCTGGCGGGTGCTGTTTGAAGTGGGCCTGACGCCGCACCTCTTTAAGCCGCAGGAGTTTCCGGCTTTGCTGGCGCTTGGCATCGGCCTGACCGACGTGGCCAAAAAGCACAGCGGCGTGGACGCCAGCTTGCCCTCAGAGGCGTGGGAACCCACCGAGTTGCGTGCCCGGATTGCCTACTACAGCCCCCAAGTGGTGGCCTTTACCAGCAAGCGCGGAGCCAGTCAGGTGCTGGGCCTGCCCACAGGCAAGCTGCCGTATGGCCCGCGAGCCGAGCGACTGGAGGGAGCTGAAGTCTGGGTGCTGCCGAGTACCAGCCCGCTGGGCCACACTTATTTTCAGCTTGAACCTTGGCAGGCTTTGGCCGAGCAGCTCAAGAAAGGTGCAGGAAGCGGGAACTCTCCTCAGGTTGGGGGCGTACTCTGAACATGGATTTGAGTGGTTCTCGGCAGCTCGGCAAATTTTCTTCTCTCACTTCTCAGCGGAGCGTTTACATGTCACTTTCTCCTTCACCGCGCCCAACTTCAGACGATCAGCAGTGGCCCGACCAGCAGTGGCTCAGCGGCGGCAAGCCCACTTCAATTGCTGGCCAAGCCGCTTACCTAGCAGGCCGCGCCGGAGACACGCTGGGATTGATCGTGGTGGGGGCGCTGAGCCTCGGACTGATTGCCGTGCTGCTGATCTGCTTAATTCTTGCTGGCATCAAAGGCAGCTTGGTGGCCACGCTGTTGATGCTTCTGGCCATTGCGGGCGTGGTGCTGGCCTTTGGCAAGTTTCGGCGGCAAACCCGGCAAGCGGCGGTGCTGCGGAGTGGCGGCGCGGCATTGCCCCGCAGTGATGTGGGCACCGAATTTGCCACCTTGGAAGCCGAGCGCATTCAAAAGCTGGCTCACCTGACCCTCAAAGCGGGCGCAAGCCTGAGTGCGCCGCTACGCCAAAAGCTCAACGCTTCGGCCACCGCCATCCGCGACGCGCTGCGGGCCACGGCGGCTGGCGGGGTGCTGACCCGCGAGGCCCATGACGCCCGCCAAGCGGCCGACGATGATTTGCCCACCGCGCTCTCGGCTTACCAAGACCTGCGGGTGACGGGTTCGGGCCTGGCTTACGGCGAAGTGCTGCTCTCCGAGCAACTGACCCTGATCGAGCGCCGGATGCGGTCTATCAGCGACGCGCAGGCCCAGCAGCACACCCGCAAGCTGGAAGCTGGACGTCGTTACCTCAGCGTCAAGTACGGCGAGGCTGACGACTTGCAGCCGGCCGAGATGCGGGTGAGTGGGCAAAAGGTCAAGGGCGAAGCTGAGCGCTAGATGTGAGAAACTTGGCCCTTGTCGATCAGCGGCGGGCCTTACACTAAGCGCATGAGTCCATCCAACCCAGAACTGTCCCAACCTCCCTTGCGCGTGGTGGTGGCCACCAGCAACCTCGGCAAAGTCGTTGAATTTGAAGAAGCACTTTCCGGCCTCGGCTGGCAGCTTGAGCCGTTGGGCGATTACAGCTTGCCCGAAGAAACCGGCAGCACCTACGCTGAAAACGCCATGATCAAGGCGGCTGCTGCTTCTCTGCATACTGGGCTGCCCGCGCTGGCCGACGATTCGGGGCTGGAAGTGGCCGCTCTGGGCGGTGAACCGGGCCTGTACAGCGCCCGTTTCGGTAACCGCAAAGACGACCATGAACGCAATTTGTATTTGCTGGAGCGCACCCGCAACGTCCAAGACCGCCGCGCCAAATTCATCAGCGTGCTGGTGCTGGCTTACCCGGATGGCCACATCGAGGAGTACCGGGGAGAAGTGGACGGCCAACTTTTGGAAGGCCCGCGTGGGGTAGGTGGCTTCGGCTACGACCCGCTGTTTGGGCTGCCGGATGGACGCAGCATGGCGCAGCTCAGCTTGGAAGAAAAACGCGCCGTGGGCCATAGAGGCAAGGCCTTTGACGCCCTCAAAAAAGCCCACGCCCACGGCCTGCCGCCGCGTCCGACTGGCAGCAAGGTCAACTGAGTGACGCACTCACGACTGCCGCGCCCCGAGTTGCCTGAGGTGGTGGCTCTCATCCGTGAGCGCAGGAGCGAGTGGCAGGACTTGGGCGTTGAGCGGGTGCGGGTTTTTGGCTCGGTGGCGCGGCAAGAAGCTGGGGCCGAGTCGGATGTGGACGTGCTGCTTGACCTCGAAGCGGGCGCAGGACTCCTGACGCTGGCCCGCGCCCGCGACTTTTTTGAACACCTGCTGGGTTACCGCACCGACGCCGTGACCGAAGCGGCCCTCAAGCCCCCCCTGAGCCGCGAAGTCCTACTGGACGCGGTGGACGCCCTCGATCCCAAGCTGCATCCGCCGAGACGGGGCCACAAGCGCTGGAAGTGGCGCGTCTACGAACTGCTCAGCGACATAGACGCCCTGCGGGAGTACACGGCGGCCCACACCTTTGAGAGCTTCAGCGCCGATTCGCTGACCCGCGACGCCGTGCTGCTGCGGCTGCTGCGCATAGGGGAGGCCACCAAATACTTACCGCAGCGCCTGCAAGACACCCACCCAGAGATTCCTTGGGCCACTTTGCGCGACGTGAGAAATTTGGTGGCCCACGATTATTTCGGCCTCGACATTTCGTTGGTGTGGGTCAGTGTGACGCGGGAAATGCAGTCGCTGCGCCCCCTGTTTCAGGCGCTGGCGCAGGAACCGGAAGACGGGAGCTCAGCGGGCGCGGCGCAGCACCACAAGCCCAGCTAAAGGCCGCCGCCCATTCTTTCTGAGGATATGGGCGCTAGCATGCGCTTATGTTGCCGCTTCTCAAGCAAGTACTCGATAATTTCAACTTTGACATTGATGCGGACAAGTCCCGTGAGGAAAACGCCGAAGGCGTGATTCGAAACGCTGCGCTGCTGGCAGGCGCGGTGGCCGTCGAGCCGTTGCCGTTCGCCGATTTGCTGCTGATTACCCCGCTGCAAATCAAGATGGTGCTGCACGTGGGCAAGGTCTACGGCTTCGAGATCACCGCCGAGCGTGCCCGCGAGATTATTCAGGAACTCGGCGTCACGGTGGCCTACGGGATGGTGGCCCGTCAGGTGATGCGCAGCCTCGCCAAGCTGGCCCTGCCGATTGTGGGCGGCCTGATCACCGCGCCCGCCGTCTACGGCTGGACATACGCGCTGGGGCGACTCTCCGAGCAGTATTTCGAGCAAAAGCGCCTTGGCCTGCCGTTTGACAAAGATCAGCGCACTCAGGTGGTGCAGGAAGCCAAAAAGACGACCAAAAATATTTTGCCGAGTGCCAGCGATTTTACCGATCTGGCCTCCGAGCTGCGCCGCCGGGCCGAGGAACGCAGCAAAAATGCGGCTGGCCCACACAAAGCCAAGCCAGCAGACAAAACGGTGGACGCTGCCCCGGTGGATTTGACCAAAGACGCCGTGAAAGCTGAACAGCCCAAGGCAGAGCAAACCAAGTTGAATTGAGCGCCCTCTTTTACTCCACCCGCTCCAGCACATAAAACGCCCGCTCGCCTTCCCGCGCCAGATCAGTGACGGCGTAGCCCGAGGCGAGGTAATGCCCCAGCACGTCTCGCAGCGCCAGCCGCCACGCCAGCGTCAGGGGAGAGGGAAGCTCAAAAGCGTTCAGCGGCACTTCGGCCAGCAACTTGGGCGCGTCGGCGCTGAGATCGGGTGCACCGGGCGTCTGGCCCTGCGCTTCCAGTACCCGGACGCCTTGCGGCTTCGGCGGGGGCCGCTCCGAATGCTCCGCGCTGACATCCCACTCCATCATCAAGCGGTCGGCGGGCAGGTCCTCGGCCACGTACCACTCGGGGTGATACGAGACGGCCCTCGCGCCCAACTTGCCCAAATTGAAGCGGGCGTTGCGGGCCACCAGCGGGTCGAACGTCCACGTCACTTTGGTCAGGCCCATCTCGCGCACACGGCGGGCTTGGTGGTGCTTGAGTGCTACCGCCGCGCCGTGTCCGCGCCAGTCGGGTCGCAGCGCCAGCAGGTGCGAGTGGTGCCAGATGCGCCCGCCCTGATAAGCCGGAAAGCCGTAGACGAAACCGAAGGCCGGCCCGCACTCCTCACCCGTCTCGTCCACCGGAAAAGCTGCTGCCACCACTCCGCCGAGATGGGCGTGAATGCGGAAGATATTGCGGGGATGCACGGCGGTTTCGGAGTATCCCCAGGCTGCCCGCTGAAGGTCTTCCAGCACCACCATCTCCCGCGCGGTGTGAAGGTTGCGGATGGTGAAAGCTGGCCGAGTAATCGGCTCCTTCAAAGACCGAACTCCTCGTGGTAATCGGCCCGCTCTTCCACGAAGTCGCGGTTGAGAGTCACCCCGATGCCCGCGCCTGCCGGGACTGGCATCAGACCGTTCTCGGCTTCCAGCGGTTCATTAATGGTGTCGGCGGCGTAGTAACGGCTGGCACTGGCGGTGTCGCCGGGTTTGGTGAAGTTGGGCAGCGTGGACAGGTGAATGTTGTGCGCCCGCCCAATCCCGCTTTCCAGCATCCCACCGCACCAGACCGGCACGCCGAAGCTCTGGGCCACGTCATGCACCCGCCGCGCTTCGCTGTGGCCACCGACCCGCCCCACCTTCAGATTGATGACCCGTCCCGCATCAGTCGTGAGGGCTTTGCGAGTATCGGCGGCGCTGGCGATGCTCTCGTCGAGGCAAATCGGCGTCTTGAGGCGCGACTGCAAGGTGGCGTGGTCGTGGAGATCGTCCCAGGCCAGCGGCTGCTCGATGTAGTCGAGCTTAAACTCGTCGAGCGCTTGCAACTGGGCGCTGTCGGCCAGCGTGTAAGCGCTGTTGGCGTCCACGGTCAAGTGCAAGTCGGGGAACGCCTCACGCACCGCCCGCACCGGCTCCACGTCCCAGCCTGGCTTGATTTTGAGCTTGATGCGGCGGTAGCCCTGCGCGTTGTGCTTGGCCACGCTGTCTACGGTGGCCGCCGCGTCGGCCTGAATGCCCAGCGACACGCCGACTTCCACCGCCGTCTTGTTGCCGCCCAGCAGTTGCCACAGCGGAGTTTCGAGTTGCCGCGCCCACAAGTCCCAGGCGGCCATTTCCAGCATGGCTTTGGCCATCCGGTTGCCGCGCCAAGCTGAAAGTGCCGCGCCCACCGCTTCGGGGTTGGCAAAGGAGCGGCCCAGCACGGCGGGCAAAGCGCCCTGGGTCAGAAAATTGAGTGCGCCCACGGTGGTTTCTTCGCGGTACATCGGCAAAGGTTCGCTGACGCCCTCAGAGAGTCCGGTCAGCCCGCCGCCGTGCAAGACCAGCAGGGGCACCTGCTTTTCGGTTTGCACCCCGAAACTGGTTTCGAAGCGGAATTTGAGCGGTAACCTCAGCAGATAAATCTCGGCGCGTTCGATGATGAGCATTCCCAAAGCATAAGCCAAATAAAGTTGCCCCCAGCGCCGCGTGAAGGCGGGACTGGGGGCAAGCTCAAAAAACGGATGGAGCGCCGCTCTTACTCGCTCTGCTTGGTTTCCTTGACTTCCGCCTTGGAAACTTCACGCGGATTGACATTCTTCAGCACTTTTTCGACGGCGGCCACCACTTGATCGATCTGCTCTTTGCTGATCGTCACGGGCGGCAAAAAGCGGATCACCAGCGGCGTGGCGGCCAAGGTCAGCACGCCTTCATCATGCTCGAGCGCGGCGATGTAAGGCCCGCTTTTTTCCTTGAGTTCCATGCCAATCATCAGGCCCATGCCGCGCACTTCACGGATTTTGCTGGAGTCAATGGCCCGCAGCTTGTCCATGAAATACTCGCCCTTCTCGCGGGCCTGCTCGACCATGCCTTCGTTTTTCATGGCGCGAATGGCGGCGACTCCGGCGGCCATCGCCAGCGGGTTGCCGCCGAAGGTGGTGCCGTGTCCGCCGGAAGGCATTTTGTCGGCCACTGCGCCGGTCATGGCAAACGCGCCAATCGGTACGCCGCCCGCCATCGCTTTGGCCAGCGTCATCCCGTCGGGCACCACTTGGCACTGGCTGTCCACTTTGCAGCCGCAGCGAATACCATCGGCGTTCTGACATTCCTGAGCGCAGAAGTGCTCGACGGCAAACATTTTCCCGGTGCGGCAAAAGCCGGTCTGAATCTCGTCGAGAATGAGCAGCGCTCCTTTCTCACGGGTCAGTTCACGGGCGGCCCGCAGGAACTCTATGTTGCTCGGCCTCACCCCGCCTTCGCCCTGCACGGGTTCCATGATGACGGCGGCCACGTCTTCGGTGATGGCAGCCCGCAGTTCGTCGATGTTGCCGTAGGTGACAAAGGAAACGTGCTCGTTGTCCACCGCCGCGCCGAACGGCTCACGGTATTTGGGTTCCCAGGTAAAGGCCAGCGCGCCCAGCGTGCGGCCCGCGAAGCCGCGCTTCATGCTCACAAAGCGGGTGCGCCCGGTGGCGGTGATGGCAAACTTTTTGGCCGCTTCCACCGCTTCGGTGCCGGAGTTGCAAAGGAAAATGCGGTCTAGACCCTTGGGCAGCACGCTGACGAGTTCTTGCAAAAATTCGGCGCGTTTGTCGTTGGGAATGCTCTGGGGCATCACCATCAGCTTGCCGGCCTGCTCCTGAATGGCCCGCACCACGTCGGGGTGGCTGTGGCCGATGTTGGCGACGCCGTAGCCCGCCACGCAGTCGATGTAGCTGCGCCCCGACTCGTCCCAAACGGTTGCGCCCTCAGCGCGAACCATCACCACTTGGTGCTTGTTATAGACGCCGCTGTCATAGCGTGTTTCGGTATCCAGCCATTTGCTTTCGGTCGCAGTCATTGTGGGCCTCCCTGCGCCTCGCGGCGCGTTGGAATGAGTTTACGGGTTCAGAGGGAGCTTGCCCACCCCCTTGACAGGAAGTGTGCGGAGCAAGTCTCTTTGCCTCTCAGCTCACAGGTGAATCGCCATTTTGCCCACGCCCATCGCCGCTTCCTTGAGCGCTTCGCTCAGTGTCGGGTGGGCGTGAACGGTGCGGCCCAAGTCCTCGGCGCTGCCGCCGAACTCCATCAAGGTAACGGCTTCGGCAATCAGCTCGGAGACGTTGGGGCCGACCATGTGAACGCCCAATACCTTGTCGGTGCTGGCGTCGGCCACCACTTTGACAAAGCCGCGAGGATCGCCGTGACCGAGTGCCCGCCCGTTGGCGCTGAAGGGAAATTGGCCGGTTTTGACTGCGATGCCCTTGTCTTTGGCGGCCTGCTCGGTGAGGCCCGCCCAAGCGATTTCCGGCGAGGTGTAAATTACCCAGGGGATCACGTCATAGTTGACGTGCCCGGCCTGCCCGGCGATGATCTCGGCCACCGCCACGCCCTCGTCCTCGGCTTTGTGGGCCAGCATCGCCCCGCCCACCACGTCGCCGATGGCGTAGACGCTTGGCAAGTTGGTGTGGTAATGCTCGTCAATTTTGACGAAGCCGCGCTCATCGAGCTCCAGGCCCACCTGCGCCGCGCCCAGCCCCTCGGTGTTCGGCACCCGCCCGATGCTGACGATCAATTTGTCGAATTCGGCGGTGACACTCTGCTCTTTTTCGGTGTAAGTCACGCTGACCGAGCCGCCGTTGTCCCTGACTTCGGTGATGTTGACGCTGAAATGGAAATCCAGGCCCTGCTTCTGGAACTGCTTGAGCGCTTCTCTGCTCACGGCGGCGTCGGCGGGCAGTAAGAATCCGGGCAAGGCCTCTAGCACTGTGACCTGAGCGCCGAGCCGTCTCCAGACGCTGCCCAACTCCACGCCGATGACGCCCGCCCCGATCACGCCGAGGCGCTTGGGAACTTCACCAAACTCCAGCGCTCCGCTGTTTTCCACGATGTTGCCGCCAAACGGCGCGAGCGGCAGGGCGCGGGGGTTGCTTCCCGTCGCCACGATCACATTTTTGGCTTTGACTTCGGTGCCTGCTGCGTCAACAATCCAACCGCCCTCGTCTTGACGCAGCAGTTTGCCGTACCCGTGATAGCTCTTGATTTTGTTTTTCTTGAACAAATACGCCACGCCGCCGGTCAGTTTGTCGACCACACTGTTTTTGCGGCCCAGCATCTTGGCCACGTCTATTTTCGCGCCTTCGACCGTGATGCCGTGCTCTTGAACGTCGTGCGAGATCATCTCGAATTTTTCCGAGCTGTCGAGCAGCGCTTTGCTGGGAATGCAGCCGATGTTGAGGCAAGTGCCGCCCAGCGAGGGTTTGCCGTCGCGGGTAAAGGCGTCCACGCAGGCCACACTGAAACCGAGTTGTGCGGCGCGAATAGCTGCCACGTAGCCGCCGGGGCCGCCGCCGATCACCAAAACGTCGTAAGTATCCATATCGTTTCAGTCTACCGTGTGGGGCGGGGGTCAAAAGGAACTCGCTGAGAGACGCCCGCACAGCGCCTATGCTCACCGCCGGTCAGGTGCTCAGCCGATCAGCGCCACGATCAAGGTGACCAGCAGCACGGCCAGGCCCATCCCGACGCTGCTGGCCACGCCGGTCTGCTCGCCTTCCTCGCGGGCGCGGGCGGTGCCGATGCCGTGCGCCACGCTGCCCAGTGCCAGTCCACGTGCCAATGGGCGGCGCACCCCAATGAAGGTCAAAAACGGCGGCAACACCACCGCGCCGATCAGGCCCGAGAGTACCGCCAACGTCGCGGCCAGTTCGGGCGGCGCGTGGGTGTAGTTGGCCAGCACCACCGCCACCGCACTGGTCGCGGGGGCGGTCAGCAGGGCTTGTTGGGCCTCGGGAGCGAGGTGCAGCCAGCGCGGTAAAAAGAGGTCGATAGCAACGGCGACCAGCGTTCCGCTCAGGCTGCCGACGATCAGCGGTAAGCCCCGGCGTGCCAAGAGGGCGCGTTGGCGGTACAGCGGCACGGCCAGCGCCACCACTGCCGGAGACAGCAGCAGTGAAATCGGCTGCACCTGCGCTTTGTATTCGGCGTAAGGAATGCGGGTCAGCAGCAGTGCGGCGGCCACCAGCAGCGTGGCGATCAAGGTGGGATTGACCAGAGGGTGATGGGTGCGGCGCTGCGCCCACAAGCCCAGCACAAAAGTCAGCAAGGTCAGCGCCAGCCAGAGCATTTGGCCCTCCTCAGCTTCGTCAGCAGGGTCAAAATCAACAGGGTCACAGCCGCCCGTTTCATTGGTCTTCTCCCAGCCAGCGTGAAGTCAGCAGACCGGTGACGCCCGCGCCGCACAGTAGGCCCGTCAGCATCACCAGCAGCCACCAACCCCACGCCGCGCCCGCGCTGAGATAATTCACGAAGCCCACCGTCGCCGGAACGAACAGCAGGCCCAGTATGCCCAGCAAATCGTCGGCCGCCGCTTCCAGCCAGCTCAGGCGCACCGCTCCTACGCTGAGGGCCAGCCACAGCAGCACTAAGCCCAGCACCGATCCGGGCACCGGCAAGTGCAGCAACTTTCCTGCGCCTTCGCCCAGCGCCGTAAAACCCATCAGGATGCCCAGGCCCAGCAGCCAAGCGGCCAGCGGTGGGGGCTGCCCTGAACGAGCGGTTGCAGGCGTCTTCAAGCTCCGGTTTGGGCGCTCAGGCGCACCAGCATGCCGCGCACCACCTGCTTGGCGTGCTGGGCCACCAGCGGCATGAAAGCGCGGTAATCCACGTTGGCGTCGTGGTCGGCGGTGTCGCTGACCGAGCGGATCACCACGAAGGGCACGCCATGTTTGGCGCAGACCTGAGCCACCGCCGCGCCTTCCATCTCGGCGCAGGCCGCTCCAAAGGTTTCCCACAGCCACAGCACTTTTTCGCGGGAAGCCACGAATTGGTCGCCGCTGGCGATCCGGCCTTCTACCACCCGCACGCCTTCGAGTTCGCGGGCAGATTCGAGGGCGGCGCTGCGAAGCGCTTCGTCGGCGTTCCAGCTCAGCGCTTCACCCGGCACCACGCCCAGTTCGTAGCCCAGCGCAGTCACGTCGACATCGTGCTGGAGGCAATCGGTACTCACCACGATGTCGCCCACCCGCAGTTCGGGGTGAACGCCGCCCGCCACGCCGGTAAAAATGACTTGTGTGGCTCCCGCAGCAATGAGCGCCGCCGTCGTCATGGCCGCGTTGACTTTGCCGATGCCGCCTTCGGTGACGATAACCTGCTGGCCGTCCAGAATGCCCGAATGCAGCGTCACGCCGGGTGAGATCTGCTGGCTGTGGTCGCGGAGTTCGCTGATCAGCAGCGAAACTTCTTCTTGCATGGCCCCAATAATTCCGATCATGTCGGCAGTCTAGCGGGCCGGATAGAGGGCGGGGTGTTGGCTGAAGGGGTTTCGCAGCCCAGAGCTACCGTGAAGTCAGCGCCAAGTTAAGCGGCATATCAGCTTGGTAGAATTGGAGAATGTCCGCCTCATTTCAAAAACAGCAGGGCTTGGCTTTAAAGCATTTGTCACCACAGCTCTGTGGATATCGCAGGAATACGTTTGTAGAGCTTGGCGTTACGAACAACACCTGACTTTGGCATGACGCTTTATTAACGGCACGGGATTAGACTCATTGGTATGACACGGCGCGAGTATATGTTGGCTTGTTTCTCAAAGAGTTTGCGCAGGCGTCTGTGGATGATCGTTTTGCCCACCCTCGCTCTGGGTCTGCTGTTGGTGCTGCTTCAGGTGCCGTGGAGGTGGAGCGCTGGCCTCGAGGTGCTGACCCTGCTGGGGCTGATCGCGGGCATTGTCCACTCTTCTTACCGGCGGCACCGTAGCGAATTTGATGATGATGGGCCGCGCCGCACCGACCGTTCCTCAACCTAGCCGGTCAGGTGAGCGGTGACGTTCCTCGCCTTCTGGGGCGTGTGACCATGCTGAGCTATGCATGTGTGGATAGAGCCGCAACAGAGCCCCAAACCAAATTCAAAGCCACCTGCATCCGCTTCGGCGGCCATGCAGATGGCTTTTTTGTTCAGTGGTTTTAGTCGCTCAGGTAATCTTCCGGCTCGATCCCTTCCAGCACCAAGCTGATTTGCTCGCCGATCTCGGCCCGCAGTTCCCCGGCTTCTGTCTTGTCCGGCTTCCAGTTCACAAAGCGGATTTCGGCTTGGCGCGAGACGGCCACTTTCATCTCGAAGTCCGGATACTTGTCGCCTGCCCAGATCTCCAGACCTTCTTGCAAAAACGCGGCCAGCTTCTCGCCTTCCCACTCGCGGGTTCGGGACTCCGTTTTGCTGGTTTTGACCTTGATGGGAGCGGGCGGAACAAAACGGATCAGCACATTTCTGGACATGGCGTAAGAGTAGCAGGCCCGTCGCGGCAAATCAGGAGAGAACCGCTGTTGACCCGGCTGTTATTTCAAGCTTTCGGCACTGACGGTTTGAATCTTTGCCATCTTGGCCTGATACATCTCGTCGTACTTCATGATCAGCAAGCGCGAGGTCGATCGCTCGCCCTGCGCGTCAAAGGACAAAGCTCCCGTGATGGTGATGCAATCCTTCTTGTCGCCTGAAAAGCAGGCGGGCAACTCCACTTTCCGCAGGGCCGCACTCATTTGAGGCCGGGTGACTGTTGCTCCCGACTTGGCTTTGCTTTCGAGGGCGGAGAGCAGCGCGTTGGTGGCGTCATAAGCGTAGACCGCCACGCCACTGGGTAGGGCTTTATAATCGGCCCGGTACTGCGCAGTAAAATCCACGGAGTTGGAAAAGGTGTTGACGGGGCCAAAGACGGTGGTGTAAATCACGCCGACCGCTGCTTTGCCTGCCCGCTGCAAAAAGCTGGGTGAATCTAGGCCGTCGCCGCCCATAAAGTCGGCCTGCACGCCTGCATTGCGCAGGCCCTGAATGAGCTGCCCGCCGGTGTCGTCGGTGCCGCCGAAATAAACGATGGTGGCGTTGCTGGCTTTGACCTGCTTGATCACGCTCGCAATCTGAGCCGGAGTTGAAGCCCCTGCATACGCGGCCACCGCGACGTTGCGGGTCTTGAGATTGCCAATCAGGCTTTTGGTCAGCCCGTTCCCGTAGGCGGTGTTGTCGGAGATGACAAACACGGACTTGGCTCCCAACGTATCGGCGATGTAGGCGGCGGCGGCCACGCTCTGCGCCCGGTCAGGAGCCACCACGCGGCTGAAGTTGCTCCAGCGGTGGCTGGTCAGGGCGTCGTTGGTACTCGATGGAGTCACGACTGCCAGTTTGTCTGCGGCAAAGCTTTGCCCCAGCACATTGGACACACTGGAATTGAGCGCTCCGACCACACCGATAATGGCTTTGTCCGCTAAGACGCTCTGGGCGATCTGTTCACCTTTGGTGGCCGAGGCTTCGTCGTCAAACGACACCAGACTGACATCGATGCCTGCCGCCTTGAGTTCGGCGGCGCGGTTTTTGAACGCGAGTTCAGCGCCGCGTTTGACTTCGCTGCCGATGGCGGTGAGACTGCCGCTCAGTGGGCTGATGGTGGCGATCTTGTAGCTGGCTGCCTGGGCAGTGCTGAGAGCAAGAAGTAGGAAGAAGGTCGCGGCCGGAGCCAGACGTGAAGTTAAGGTCATGCCCGAAGATAGTTAGACCCAGATAACGATGTTCTTACAGACCGCTTATCTCTCACCAAATGCGGCAAAGGTTGTTATTCCTTGAACGAGGGCGGGAAGGCTGGGTTCTGGGTGGAATCGAGCATCCAAACGATAAAAATAAAAAAAGGCCGTACTAGACGGCCCTTTCGACTGGTGGAGGCACACGGATTTGAACCGTGGACATCCTGCTTGCAAAGCAGGCGCTCTCCCGCTGAGCTATGCCCCCAGCGCAAAGCAGCCTAGCATCCGCTTTGCGCTTTGTCTAGCTTTGGCTGCCAGAGCGTAAGTATTATGCTGAAGATCAGATGCTGCGCCGCCCTAAATCTTCTGCCCTCCACTGGCCTACTTTTCCGCCGGCTGCCGTGCTGGTCGGCGGCGCGGCCCGCGACTTGCTGCGCGGCGCAGTGCCAAAGGACTACGACTGGGCCGCGCCCGATCCGGCAGCAGCGGCCCGCTTCATTGCCGCAAGCTTATTCGTTGAAAACTCAATCGCCGCAAATTCAGCCACTACAAACCCAGCCACCACAAATCCAGTCGCTGCAAAGCGCGGCGCGGTCTTTGCCCTCGATGAGCAGCGCCAATACTGGCGGGCTGTCGTTGACGGCGTGCAGCACGACTTCGTGCCGCTGCCTGCCGATCTGGAAAGCGAGCTGTTGCGGCGCGATTTCACCGTCAATGCGCTGGCGATTCACGAGAATGGGCAAATCAGCGATCCCACAGGTGGGCTGCGAGATCTTAAGCGGCGCAGCTTGAAGATGGTCAGCGAGCAGAACCTGCGCGAAGACCCTTTGCGGCTGCTGCGGGCGGCGCGGCTGGCCACCACGCTGGGGTTTGCTCTAGAGGCGCAGACCAAAGCCGCCGTGCAGCGCCTCGCCCGAGACCCGGCCCTGCCACTGCCCGCCGCCGAGCGGATCGGTGCCGAACTCAACGCCCTGATGCTCAGCGCTGAGGCCGCTGCCGGGGTGCTGCTGTTGCGTGAACTCGGCTTGCTGGAACTCTACCTGCCGGAGCTGCTGGAGGGCGCGGGCCTCACACAGGGCGGCTTTCACCACCTCGACGTGCTCGATCACAACATTGAAGCGCTCCACCAACTTCTCACCCGTTTCCCCAGCGCTGATTTGGCGCTGCGCTGGGCCACCCTGCTTCACGACATCGGCAAGCCGCGCACCAAAGGCACTCATCCAGAAACCGGGCGAAGCACTTACTACGGCCACGCCGAGCTGGGCGCGAATCTGGCAGCACACCGCTTGGAGCGCCTCAAGCAGCCCCGCGCCCTTGTCGAGCGGGTCAGGGCGATGATTCACGCGCACATGGTTCACCTGCCTGCCAATGAGCGCGAGGCGAGGCGCTTCGTTCACCGCCGCCGCGACGTGCTGCCCGATTTGCTTTGGCTGATGCTGGCTGACCGTGAAGCTTCACGCGGGCCGCAGAGTACGCCCGCCACCCGCTACGCTTATCAAGTCGGCTTTGAGCGCATACTGGCCGCCCTCGAAGAGCAGCCGCCCGCCCCCGCGGCGCTGCTGACCGGGCGCGAAATCATGAAGCTGCTGAACTTGGAAGCGGGGCCAGCTGTGGGCCGGGCTGTGCGGGCGCTGGCCGAAGCCGCCGCGCTGGGCGATGTAGCAACGCCGGATGAAGCGCGGGCCTTTTTGCTGGCTCATCTAGCCGCCTGTGCGCCCGCCGACGTTCCAAACGGGTAAACTCACCTCCGTGAGTATCCGCACGCCCGACTGGGTCAAAGACGCCGTGTTTTACCAAATCTTCCCCGACCGCTTTGCCCGCAGTGGCCGCCAAAACCTGAATCTGCACCTGCAAGACTGGGGTGCGCCGCCCACCTTGCACGATTACATGGGCGGCGATTTGTGGGGCGTCATCGAGCGCCTCGACCACATCCAGAGCCTGGGCATCAACGCCCTGTATTTTTGTCCGGTCTTTCAATCGGCCAGCAACCACCGCTACCACACCCACGATTACTTCAAAGTCGACCCGATGCTGGGCGGCGACGAGGCGCTTCGTAGCTTGATCGACGCCGCTCACGCACGCGGCATGAAAGTGGTGCTGGACGGCGTGTTCAACCACGCTTCACGCGGATTTTTCCAGTTCAACGATCTGCTTGAGCAGGGGGAGCACAGCGCTTACCGGGACTGGTTTCACGTCAGTGCTTGGCCGCTGTTTCCCTATGAGCATCAGCACCCCGCCAACTATGAAGCGTGGTGGGGCAACCGGGCACTGCCCAAATTCAACACCGATGACCGCTCGGTGCGCGAGTTTTTGTGGAGCGTGGCCGAATACTGGATGCGCTGGGGCATCGATGGCTGGCGCTTGGACGTGCCCAACGAAATCAACGACGACTCGTTTTGGCAAGAATTTCGCCGCCGGGTCAAGGCGATCAACCCCGAAGCCTACATCGTGGGCGAAATCTGGGGCGACGCCCAGCGCTGGCTCGGCGGCGACCAGTTCGACGCGGTGATGAACTACAACTTTACCCGCCCCTGTTTGGCGTATTTCGGTGCTCAGACGCTCGACAACGCCATGAACGAGGCGTCCGGCACCGGGTACGTGTCCCCGATGGACGCCGCTGCCTTTGCGGGCCGGATGAGCGAAGTCACCCGGATGTACGACCCGGAAGTGGTGCAGGCCCAGCTCAATTTGCTCGACAGCCACGACACCGCGAGGTTTCTGAGCGTGGTCAGCGGTGACGTGAGCGCCCTGACGCTGGCGACCACCTTTCAGATGACGTATGTGGGCGCTCCCTCGGTGTACTACGGCGACGAGATCGGCCTGGCGGGCGGCCCTGACCCGGATTGCCGCCGCGCTTTTCCCTGGTCGGAGCCGCAGACCTGGAACCGCGAGATCATGCACCATCTTCAGATGCTGACAGCGGCCCGCCACCACAGTAAAGCCCTTCGGCGCGGCTCTTTTGACGTGCTGCACGCAGAGGGCGACTTGCTGGCTTACCGGCGTGAGTGCGGCGGCGAGTACGCTTATGTGCTGCTCAACACCGGCCAGCAGGCCAGCGATATGGCGCTCGACAACCTCGCACCGGGTCAGTACCGCGACGCGCTGAGCGGGCGCAGCTACGGCGTGGGCCAGCAGCAGCGTTTCAGTGTGCCGGGGCGCGGGGCATTGGTGTTGGTGCAGGGGCTGTAGGAAGCGAAGTTTGGGGACGGCTGTTGGCCTTCAACAGCTCCCCCCACCTTGACCTAGCGTCCTGCCAAGTCTTCCAAAAAGTCGAGCGTGTGCATGGCCACTTCGATCGGGCGCGAGTCGGTCAGGGCGTGGGTGCCGCCTGCGACTTCCACCGTGCGGGCACCGGGAATGCTGCGGGCCATTTCGAGGAGCGTCCACAGCCGAATCACCGGGTCGGCGGTGCCATTGATCACCAAAACAGGCGACTTGACCAGCGGCAACAGTGGGCCGGTGTCATGGTTGTACTGATCTTGGGCCAATTGATAAAAGCGCAGCGGGCCGGTGCGGACATACGAGGCCAAGCCGTAAGGCCACAGGCCCACCCGCTCACGCGGCAAGTCTAGAGTCAGCCGAATAATCTGCGCCGCCACGTTGGGGTTTTCAGGAATGCCGGTCGGAGCGCAGGCGATCAGCGGGCCGGCCAACTGCGGATAGCGCACCGCCAGATCAATGATGACCTCGCCGCCCAGCGAGTGCCCCAGCAGCGGCGAACCCGCCAGCCGGTTGGCCTGTATCCACAACGCCAGATGATCGGTGAGCTGCCCGATGTGTGCCGGATAAGCCAGCGTCCCCGCAGAGAAGCCGTGCCCCGGCGGGTCATACACCCAGACCTGCCGCCAGCGCGACAAGGTGCGGGCGATGCGGCGGTACATCCACGCCGCGCAGCCGAGTCCGGGAATCACCACTATGGCTTCTTTGTGGCCGTCTCCGTAGACGCGGGCGTGGGTGCGCAGACCGCGAATGGTGGTGAAATGAGAACGGCCTTTTTGGGTGGGGTCCTGAGCCGTATCGTTCATGTCTCTCCGGCCAGTGGCTGAGCCAGGAAGCCGATCACGGCGCGGTTAAAGGCGGCAGGCTGATCGACCATCACCACATGTCCGGCGTGGGCAATTTCGGTGTACCGGGCATTAGGCAGGCGCTGGGCCAGCAACTGGCCGAGGTGCGGCGGTACCAGCGGATCACGCGAGCCCCAGATGACCAAGGTGGGCACCTGAATGGTTGGCAGCAGCGCTTCCACATCGTCGCGCAGCAAATCGCGGGCTGAGCGGTAGAGATTGGGCAGGCCGGTTCTGAGTGAATCGCGCAGCACCACCGGCATAAAGCGGGGACGACCTGAAAAGCCCGCACGCGGCAAGTTGAGCGCCACTTTCCACCAAGCCGCGTGAAGAAGACCGCTGGCGCAGGCCAAAATCAGGCGACTGACCCGCTGGGGTGAGGCCGCTGCCACGTACAGCGCAATTTGGCCGCCCATGCTATGTCCCAGTACGGCACACGGCGGCAAATCGAGCTGCTCCATCCACGCGCCGATCAGCCGGGCCGCTTCCTGCACGCCGACTCCGCCGAGCAGTTCTAAAGTCAGGACTTCGTGGGAGGCGGCCAGCGCAGGTGCATTGAAGCGCCACCAGCGCCCCGAACCGCTCAGACCATGAATGAGAATGATCGGCGGCCCCGCGCCCTGACGGGTGTAGCGGAGAGTGCGCGTCCCTGAGCTGAACGTTTCGGTGATGATGGGAGGCGGGCGCACACCCAGGAAGATAGCGCAGCGGCGAGGCGCGAATACCGCTAATATGCCCGCTCCCCCAGTTCTTGAATGTTGCGTGTAGGTGCTCTAAAGTCCGCTCCCCACCGCTTGAGCGCTCCGGTTCATGTTCAAAAACAGTTCATGGATGCGGGCGTCTCCGGTCAGTTCGGGGTGAAAGCTTCCGGCCAGCAAATTGCCTTGGCGGGCCAGCACGATCTGGTCTTGGTGACGGGCCAGCACTTCGACGCCCTCTCCCACCGCCGCGATGACGGGAGCGCGGATAAAGACGGCGGGAAACGGCGTTTCAAACCCCGAGACGTCCAGAGGAGTGCGGAACGAATCCACCTGACGGCCAAAGGCGTTGCGCTGCACGGTGATGTCCATCAAATCGAGGCTGGGCTGCTCTCCAAACTGCGGCGGCGTGCCGTGAATGGTGCGGGCCAGCAAAATGGCTCCCGCGCAGGTGCCGAAGATGGCTCCGCCCGCCGCGTGAAACTCCTGAATAGCGCTGATAAGGCCGTATTCCACCATCAAATTGCCGATGGTGGTGCTTTCGCCGCCCGGTAAAATCAGACCAGACAGCCCCCCGAGTTGATGCGGCAGCCGGACTTCGGTGACGTGTGCGCCGAAGGTCTGGAGCAGGCGCTTGTGTTCGCGGAAAGCCCCCTGAAGGGCCAGGACGCCGACGGTGGGTGGTGAGTTCATTCAGGCTCCAGAGTAATTGCTGTTCGGGTGTGGCTGCTGGTTCATAGCTGAGATCAAGCTCAATGAAGAAACTGGGAGCAAGGCGCGGCGGCCTGCCCCCAACAGTCATACTCGGTAGAAACGAGGTCTTACCAACCCCGGCTGGCCAGTCTTTCTTCGGGAATCAGCGAATCGATATTGATGCCGGTCATCGGCAAGCCCAGATTCTCGCTGACCTCGGCCAGAATATCGGGGTTGTCGAAGTGGGTTACAGCCTTGACGATGGCGCGGGCACGCTTTTCAATTTGGGCGAGGTCTCCGCCGCCGCTCTTGAAGATGCCGCTGCCGACGAATACCCCGTCTAAGCCGAGCTGCATCATCAGCGCCGCGTCGGCAGGCGTCGCGATACCGCCCGCCGCGAAGTTGACCACCGGCAGCTTGCCGTACTGGTGGACATACTGCACCAAGTGGTAAGGCGCTTGGAGGTCGCGGGCCACCGACATCAGTTCCTCGCTGGGGCGGGCCTGAATGCCGCGAATCTCGCCTAAGATATTTCGGGCGTGCCGCACCGCTTCCACCACGTTGCCGGTACCGGCTTCGCCTTTGGTGCGGATCATGCTGGCTCCCTCACCGATTCGTCTGAGCGCTTCGCCCAAGTTTTTGGCTCCGCAGACAAACGGCACGTTGAATTTGCTTTTTTCAATGTGGTAGCTCTCGTCGGCGGGGGTCAGCACTTCGGATTCGTCGATGAAATCCACCCCGAGCGACTGCAAAATCTGGGCTTCCACAAAGTGCCCGATGCGGGCTTTGGCCATCACCGGAATGGTCACCGCGGCGATGATCTCTTTGATCATGCTGGGATCGCTCATGCGGGCCACGCCGCCGTCCTTGCGGATGTCGGCGGGCACGCGCTCAAGGGCCATCACGGCGGTGGCTCCGGCAGCTTCGGCGATGCGGGCGTGCTCGGGCGTCACCACGTCCATGATCACGCCGCCTTTGAACATCTCAGCGAAGCCGAACTTGATTTCAGGGGTGCCTTGCTGCGTCTGTGAATGTTGGTCAGTCATGGCACGAGCATAGTCCCAAACTGGCTCCCTCGCTAGGGCCAGAAGGCAGGCAGTGGGGGAGCCAGTTTGGGCACTTTTTGACCAGTAGGTTAAGGCAAAAATGCCAGCGGATCAACCGGCGTGCCGCCCAGTCGCAGCTCGAAGTGCAGGTGCGGCCCGGTGCATTCGCCGGTGCAGCCCACGTAGCCGATGAGGTCACCCTGCTTGACGCTCTGCCCAATCTCCACCGCTGTCTGATTGAGGTGGCCGTAGATGATGGTGAGGTTGAGATCAGCGTCGACGGTGTAAACATTGATGCCGTAAGCGCCCTCGCCACTTTTGGTGACTTCACCGGCTTGGGCGGCATAAATCGGCGTGCCGGTGGGTTCGACCATGTCGAGGCCGCCGTGAAACTGCTCGACGTGAAACTCAATGTCTTCCTCACCGAAGCGGCTGGTCAGGCGTGGGTGTTCGAGCGGCCAGCGGAGATGCAAATCGGGAGCATTTTGCTCGGCACTCAGCGCGGCCTGCATCTGCGGGCGCGGATCGCTGCTGGCCAAATCAAGCATCTGGGTTTTGATCTGCTGTGTTCTGGTCGCGTCCTCGGCGGCTTGCTGAGCGAGGAAGGCTTGGTACTCGGCTTCTTTGGCTGCCGCCTCAGCGGCTTGCTGGGCCGTCCAAGCGTCGTACTGGGCTTGGCGCTGGTACTTGGCGATCAGCGCGAGGCGCTCAGGACTTTTCAGCCACGCTTGGTAAGCGTCAAATCGGCGCTGGCGCTCGGCCAAGCGGGCAGCCTTCCACGCTTCGAACTGCTGATACTGGGCCAGCAGTACGGCGGCTTTGGCCTGCTGAATGGCCCTCAGGCGGCGGGCGAGCAGCTCTTCGTGCAGTGAGTCGGCGTAAATGCCCGGCAGCAGCAGCTCGTCACCGACGCTGAGTTCGGTGGGCAGTTTGATGGCGTTGGCGCGGGCTACGGCCAGCGGCGCGGCGTGGTAAGCCGCAATCAAATCCGCCGCCGTCTGGCCGGGCTTGATGCGGATCAGCAGGCCCGTCTCGGCGGTGGGAATGTTGAGCCGGGTTCCGACGGCCAGTTTATCGAGGCTGCCGAGTTCGAGGTTGGCACTGATCAGTTCGCGCTCCGAGAGATTGGAGCGCTGCATCAAATGGCTGAGGGTGTCTCCGTAAGCCACCGTCACCGTTTTGATGCTGCTGGGCCGGCGGCTCACGGGCAAGGTGGGCGGCAAGGCCACCCGCACCACTTGACCGGCACGGAGCGGCAGGCCTGAGGGCGTTTGCTCAGCGCCGCCTCTGAGCACCTTGAGGGCGCTCATGCCTACCCCGTAGCGCTCAGCGATCTGCCCCGGCCGCTCACGAGACTGGGCGATCACAAGAGCGCTGCTGGGGCCAGTGGGCAGGGCGGCCCGTCTCGGGGTCAAGAACGCCAGCGGCACGTGTGTCCCTTTGAGCTGCGTCAAATTCAGCGGATCGGCCAGCGGCGCACCAGCAAGGAAGGGAAACGGCGGTTTGGCCGCTTGAGCCGCTCCCAACAAAGCTAAGCCCAGCAGCGCCGCCTTGAGCTGGGTTTTGGTTTGTCGAACTGGAACGGCGTGCCGCAATGCGCCCCCAAAGACCTTGACGTGAGCAAAACATTTGAAATAACCGAACAAAATCAAGATAGAGCCAGTTTAACAGCACCCGTTTAAATCATTCAAGATCAAAAGAGTCAAAGTTCACAGCATGCTGAGTGGACTGAGGAGCTCAGGTGCTCGATTCGCTCAGCCGCCGCCCAACGTTGCCAAGAATTCCTGATTGTTGCGGGTTTTTCCCATCCGTGAGAGCAGCATTTCCATGGCGTCGGCGGGATCCATATCCGAAATGACTTTTCGCAGCAGCCACATTTTGTTGAGCACGGCGGGGTCGAGCAGCAGCTCGTCGCGGCGGGTGGACGACTTGGTGATGTCCATGGCCGGAAAAATGCGGCGCTCTTCCAAACGGCGGCTGAGCACCAGTTCGGCGTTGCCGGTGCCTTTGAATTCTTCAAAAATCACGTCGTCCATGCGTGAGCCGGTTTCGACCAACGCCGTAGCCAAAATGGTGAGGCTGCCGCCTTCGCGGATGTTGCGGGCCGCGCCCAGAAACCGCTTGGGCCAGTGCAGAGCGTTGGAATCCAGGCCGCCTGAGAGCGTGCGTCCGGTGGGCGGCGTGACCAGGTTGTTGGCGCGGGCGAGGCGGGTAATCGAGTCGAGCAAGATCACCACGTGGCCGCCGTCTTCCACCAAGCGGCGGGCGCGTTCATGCACGAACTCGGCCACCCGGATGTGGTGCTGCGGCGGCTCATCAAACGTCGAGGCGATCACCTGTGCGCCCTGCACACTCTCGCGGAAGTCGGTGACTTCTTCGGGGCGCTCGTCGACCAGCAGCACGATTACCGTGACATCAGGGTAATTGCGGGTAATCGAGTTGGCGATTTTTTTGAGCAGGGTGGTCTTGCCCGCTTTGGGCGGCGCGACGATGAGTGCCCGCTGGCCGCGCCCAATCGGCACCAGCAAATCCACCACCCGCAAGCTGACGCTGTCGGCCACGCCGGGTTCTTCCAAGACCAGTTGCTGGTCGGGAAACGTCGGAGTCAAGTCGTCAAAACGCGGGCGCAGCTTGGCGGTCTCGGGCGAGAGATTGTTGACGGCTTCGACCTGAATCAGCGAGCCGTAGCGCTCGTTTTCGCGGGGGCGGCGGGCGCGGCCAATCACCTCGTCGCCGCTGCGCAGCAGAAACTGCTTGATGATGCCCGCCGTAATCAGCACCGTGCGTGAGGAGGGATCGAGCAAGTCGCCCTGCAAAAAGCCGTAGCCGTCGGGACTGATCTCGAGGTAGCCGCGTGCCAGTGTCTGGCCCTCGCGCTCGGCTTGGCGCTCCATGATGGCCAGCGACAGCGCGTCTTTTTTGAGTTTGCGGTAATTTTCAATGCCCGCCTGAGCAGCAATCAAGTGCAGTTCTGGCAAGATCTTTTGTTGAAGTTCGTGGAAGGGCAAAGTTTCGGTGCCCAGATGGTCATTCACAGTGTGGCCTCGGCGTGCAGGTCGCCCGCAAGGGGGCGGAAGAATAAAGAGTAGGGGGAGTAGCTTAGCGCTTAGTTTAGCTGCACAGAAGCTGAGCAAGCAAAGGGGCGGCTCAACGCTGCTTAAAAGTATTCCCCAACGGCCTGAAGAATTTGACTCGAACAGGGTGGAGCGGGCAGGCCCCATACGGGTGCCGTTCTGCCCAAGAAGCGAGTAGACGTCCTGATAAGCGTATCGTCGGGAGCAGCACCCGTATGGGGCTACTCCTCCCGCTTTGCCCAAGACGCAGGCAGGCCCGGCAGCCACTCACTACTTGGTTTGCTGGACAAGATAAGGAGTGGCAAAGCCGCTAAACTGCTCGGCGTGTCCACGCGTTTTTTCGGCAAAATCAGCAGCAAGCTCGGCAAATTGCCCGGCAAAGTCAAGCGGCTCTCGCGCAGCCTGACCGCCAGCCAAGCCCAGCCGAACGATGCTTGGGCGCTGAGCTTGCTGACCCCGCCTGAAGCGCGGCTGTACCTCAGCATGGACGCCCGTGACCGCGAACATGCTTGCCGCGTCACGGGAGCGCTGCTGGCCGCCTATCCTGACAGCAGTCCTGAACTCAGCGCGGCGGCCCTGCTCCACGACAGCGGCAAATTGCTGCGGCCCTACCGCGTGCATGAGCGCGTTCTGGTGGGCTTGGTGCCCGGACGGGCCGCCCAGCAGTTGCCGTTTGGAGCACTTTATCTGCGCGGTCAGCATCCGGCCATCGGAGGCGAGTTGCTGCGCCGCACCGGGGGCCGGGAGCGGGTGGCCGAACTGGTCGAGCGTCACCACTCTCCCAAAGGCGACGCCGAAGCCGCGCTGCTCCACCAATTTGACGACTTGGAGTGAATTCAAGCCAGCTGAATCTTTTCTTCATCTTTGTATTCACTTCACGCTGCACTCTGTAAGGCCAGTTACGCTTAAGTCATGACCACTCCGATGCCAGCTTCTACACCCACGCCGCAACCGTTTGCCCGCGTCGCCATCGGCATTGACTTTTCAGCGAGTTCGGACGGCGCACTGCTGCTGGCCCGCTCCCGCTTTCCCGGCGCTGAGCGGCTGCTGATTCATGTGGTGGACGTCCGCGCCGCCGCCACGCCTGATATTTCGGGCGCGGGTCTGGTGCCGATGATGGCCTCGCCCGACTTGATCAATACCCTGACCCAAGTGGACAAGTCGCGCCTCGATAAGCTCACTGAAGTCGGCGAGTCGCATGAGATCGTCAGCGGCGACCCCGCCTCGGCACTGGTGGAAGCCGCGCAAGCTTGGGGAGCGGATTTGATCGTGGTGGGCAGCCATCAGCAGGGCACCATCGAGCATTTCTTTGTCGGTTCGGTGGCTGAGCAAGTTCTGAAAAAATCGCGGTTGCCGGTGTTGGTCATCAAAGTGGGCGGCCATTCCTGACATCCAAGAGCGCCGCAGATTGACAAGCCCTGCCCGCTGACTTAGACTAAGCGGCCTTCCTCTGTGGCCCCATCGTCTAGCGGTCAGGATGGTACCCTCTCACGGTATAGACACGGGTTCGAGTCCCGTTGGGGTCACCACAACAAAAGCCGCCACTTGCCAGTCCGGAAGTGGCGGCTTTTGTTTCGCCTTTCGGGGCCAGCCGCTATGCTCAGGGCATGACTGACGCTCCGCTCGATCTCGCGCCGTACATCGACCACACCTTGCTCAAGGCCACCGCCACGCCCGCCGACCTCGTTCAGCTCTGCGCCGAGGCGCGGCAGCACCACTTCAAGGCCGTCTGCGTCAACCCTCAGCACATTGCGCTGTGCGCGGGAGAACTCAGGGGCAGCGGTGTAAAGATCGCTACTGTGTGCGGCTTTCCGCTGGGAGCCACCACCAGCCAGCAAAAGGCCGAGGAAGCCCGCCTGAGCGTCTCGGCTGGGGCCGACGAAGTGGATATGGTCATCAGCATCGGCTCGGCCATCGCGGGTGACTGGGAGTATGTGCAGGCCGACATCGCCGCCGTGCGGGCGGCCACCGGCAGCAAGGTGCTGAAAGTCATCATCGAGACGTGTTACCTCAGTGACGAGCAAAAGGAGAGGGCCACCGAAGCTGCCGTTCAAGCTGGAGCCGATTTCGTCAAGACCAGCACTGGCTTTGGCACCGGCGGGGCCACGCTCGACGACGTGCGCTTAATGGCCCGCGTGATCGCTGGGCGGGCGCAGATCAAAGCGGCGGGCGGCGTGCGCAGCCCTGCCGACGCGGCGGCCATGATTGAAGCCGGAGCCACGCGGCTGGGCACCTCGGGCGGAGTGGGTTTGGTGTCAGGCGAGCAAAACAAAGCGGGGTACTGAGCGTGGCTCCCAGTCAACCAAGCATTATTTTGGCGTCCGGCAGCCCGCGCCGCCGTGAACTGCTGACCTCGCTGGGGGTCAACTTCACGGTGGAGGCCGCCGACTTGGATGAACACAGCGACCACACCGACCCGCTGGAAGTCGCCCGCGATCTGGCGCTGCAAAAGGGCCGGGCCGTCTTTACCCTGCACCCGGACGCCCTGGTGATCGCCTCGGATACGGTGGTGGCGCTGGGCTCAAAGCAACTGGCCAAGCCCGCCACCGCTGCCGAAAATGCTGAATTTATCGCCGAGCTGAGCGGCCAAGTCCACCACGTCTATACCGGCGTGGCCGTGCTGTCGCCGCAGGGCGAAGACGCTGAAGTGTCGGACACCCGCGTGTTTTTTCGGACGCTGACCCCCTCGGAAGTGCAGTGGTACGCCCAAACTGGCGAAGGATTGGACAAAGCGGGCGGCTACGGCATTCAGGGTCTGGGCGCGGCACTGATAGAGCGCATTGAGGGCGAATACAGCGGCGTGGTGGGTTTTCCGCTGAGCGTGGTGCTTGGCCTGCTGCGGCGACATGGGGTGAAGGTGCTGGGGGACTGAGGAGTGCAGGGTGAGGAAATCGGGGGCCAGCCGAGGTGCATTTTTATGAACGGCTGCTTCACCTCACCCCCGCCCAACCTCTCGGCTCGAGGGGGGCAGAAACTCAACCCACTCACGTCTTTTCTGCCTACTTCTCAAAACAAAAACAGCGCCCCATAGGACGCCGCTTTCGTTCTAAAATTGGTTCAGACGCTGATAATCTGGCGACCTGCGTAAAAACCGCAGCTCGGGCAGACATGGTGCTGCAACTTCTTGTTGTGGCAGTTGGGGCAGGGCACCAAGTTGGGCACCGTGAGGGCGTGGTGGCTGCGGCGCATATCGCGCTTGCTCTTGCTGGTTTTCTTCTTGGGAACGGGGTGCTTGGCCATGGTAATTTCTCCTGAGTCTTCGCCTGCGCCTGAGCACACTCGCTTTCGGCGGCGGAGTGCAAGTTGCGGCTGGTTGCAATTTCTCGCCTGCTTTTTACCCTTCGGGCAAGCTTAAAAGCAAGGCAACAGGGGGGAGTATAGCACGTCGGTGCTGGGTTGGGGAATGCCCGAACCTCATCAAATCACACAAGATTCGCCGCGCCTAAATGAGCATCCAGATTCCTTGAGCGCACTTAACGTCCTTGAAGGCGCTCCCTGACGACAACGACTCTATTTCGTGAGGCTGTTCCCAAACCTCGGGATGACCAAAATTTATTTTCCCGCGCCGTCCAAAAACAAACTCACCAACGCCTGCGCTGTGCCTTCGGGATCGGGGCTGGGCGCTCCACTGACCAGCGGGTAGAGCAGGCCCAGCAGCGCCCGCGTCAGCACCGCGCTGGGCAAGTCGGCCCGCACCTCACCGCGCTCGGCAGCGGTGCTCATCAGCTCACTCAGGCCGCCCATCCACAACTTGCGGTAACGCTGCTCAAAGTCGGCGCGGCGCTCGGCGGAGACGTGTTTGAGTTCGCCGGCCAGTTGCAGGCCCACCCGCTGCTGCGGAGCGCTGATGAGTAAGGCGTGGATCAGCGCGTAAAGCTGGGCACGCAGCCCGACTTGCTGCTTCGAGACCTCGGTAACGCCCGCCAAACCTGCCAAAGCGCCGTTGAGAATCGCCAAAAACAGGCCTTCCTTGTCGGCGTAGTGGTGGTAGAGGGCCGGTTTGGTCACGCCAACTGCCGCCGCCACCTCGCGCATACTGACGCCGTGATAGCCCCGCGCCACAAAAAGCTGCGCTCCTTCAGAGAGGATGCGCTCACGGGTACTGGCAGGTAAGGCGGCGCTGCTGGCGACACTCTCCAGCGTGCTCAAGCGCAGGCCGCCAGCGGAGCGGCTCTGAGGTGAAGCGCAGGACTTTTCAGCGCTGCGCCGAAACCAACTTTGAACGTCATTTGTAGAATTAGGCCGACCACGCAGCCCAGTAGAATCGGCAGCCGTTGGAGCTTCGCCAGCGATGCAAAAACGCGCCCAGCGGTGGTGTGGATAGCTGAGAGCGGTGCCAGCCAGCAGGTGAGGGTGTGAAGGGTCAGCAGTTCCATTGCAACAGAGTTTAGCTCAGCTGGAGCAAACTCAGGTTGTTTCGCTGCTTTCCAGCCGAGTTTCCACCACGATCTCGCTGTTTAAGCTGGCGGCCACCGAGCAGTATTTTTCGTGGCTGAGCTTGGCGGCGCGTTCGAACTGCTCGGCGCTCACGCCTTTGCCAGCGGCAATGTGGCGCAGGGTGATGGTGGTGTAGCGCTTGGGATCGCTCTGCGCCCGCTCGCCCTCCACTTCGATGCGGTAGCGGGCCAGAGGGGTGCGGCGCTTGTTCATCACTTCCACCACGTCGTAGGCGGTGCAGGTCGCCAGCGCCCCCAGCAGCGCTTCCATCGGGCTGACGCCGATCTTGGTGGCGCTGTTGTCGATCAGCAGTTGGTGGCCCGACGCCGAGACGCCGAGGTAGCGCTGCTCACCGAGCCAAGTCACCTGCATGGTTTTCGTGCTGACGGGTTGGACGTCCGGGGCGGCAGAATCGGCTAAGGTCATGCCAGTAGCTTACCCCGATGGCCGCTTTTTAATCAGGCGCTGAATTGCCGTCCAGAGACAGCACCTGGTCTTCGGCCTCGTCCCACGTCACGTCGGCGCTCACCTCGGCCCAGGTGCCGTCCCATTCCTCTTCGTCGTCGAGCGAAGGCAAGCACACTTCAAAAGTGGCTCCGCCGCCGGGGGTGTCCAGCACCTTGATCTGGCCGCCGTGCGCGGTGATGACCTGCTGCGCGATGGTCAGGCCCAGTCCCGCCGACCCCGCCTCCTTGCCCCGGTAAAATTTATCGAAGATGCGCGGCTTGACGTCGTCGGGGATGCCGGGGCCGTGATCGATGACGCAGATTTTGACTTGCCCGCCTTCTTCAAAAGCTTGCAGCTCGACGTGGTCGGCTCCGCCGCTGACCCGCACCGCATTGCTCACCAGATTGACGAAGACCTGAGTCAGCCGCCCCGGATCGCCCACGATTTCGAGTTCGGGCGTGCGGACGCTGACGCCGTAATCGCGCCCCACCGCCCGCAACAGTTCAGCGAGTTGCACAAAATGCGGCTCGATGCTCTGCACCAATTCGCCGCGTGAAAGCTGCAAGAGGTCGTTGACCAAGCGCGTCATGTTTTCGGCCACCCGCTGAGCGTCGTGCAGGGTCTGACTTGGCGCAGCGCCCGCCGCCGCGAATTCGCGCTCGACCCGCCGCAGATAGCCGAGGAGGGCGGTGAGCGGAGTGCGGAGTTCGTGGCTGGTTTCAGCCAGAAACGTCTTTTGGAGGTTGAGAGATTCTTCGAGCTGCTGAGCGGTTTGTTCGAGTTTGAGGCGGCCTTCCTCGGCGACTTTGCCCAGCCGCTCCACTTCACCCAGCCGCACCTGCAAAGCGGCGTTGAGTGCCCGGATTTCACCCTCGGCCAGTTCGCGCCGCGAGCGCTCGGCGGCTTCGGCAATGGCGCGGCGCACCGCCGGCGCGAGGCGCTCTAAGCGCTGCTTGAGGACATAATCGGTGACGCCGCGCCGCAGGGTATCGACGGCCACTTCCTCGCCCATCGCGCCGGTCACGATGATAAAAGGGAGGTAGGGTTTGGCCTGCCGGGCCGCTTCAAACGCCGACAAACCGTCGTAGCCCGGCAGTGAGAAATCCGAGAGCACCAGATGCGGCGAGAACTCCTTGAGGGCCTCCAGGTAGCTCTCGGCGCTCTCGACTTGCCGCAGCACCGGAATCCATGGCAGATCAGCACCTTCTAAAGTGATGGCGACGAGTTCTTGATCCAGCACATTGTCTTCGAGGTGCAGTACGCGCAGCTCACCGCCGGGCAGCGGGAAACTCAGCGCGGGCGGGTAAGTGTGGGCAGGCTGAGACATTGCCGTGCATTTTACGCTGGCAAGCTGACCGGCAAGTGTAGTGCCAGTCTGTGCCGCCAAGCCAGCCGGGGCAAGTTGGTGAGGTCAAACCGGCGCGTTCAGGTCAGCGCAGTGAAGCGTTTACGGCGGCGCGGTCGTTGTGTCACACTAACTGCTATCCGGGCCTCCTTGGTCGGGTGCATTTTGTTTTTGGGTCATTGTTCAAGGTTTTTGTTCAAGGAGGACACCCCATGCACCGAACCACACACCGCCTGAGAAGTACCCTCGCGCTCGCCCTCGCTCTGAGTTTGCCGCTGGCCGCCGCGCAGTCGGGCCGCGAAAGTACGCTGGTGCTGGGCGGCGACTTTTCCGATCTGATCACGCTCGATCCGGGCGTCTCGTATGAGTTTACCGGCTCGCTGCTGGCGGGCAACCTCTACGACACCCTGGTGGCCTACGAAGGCAACAACCTGACCACCCTGCGCCCGCGTCTGGCCAGCAGTTGGAAGGTCGCGCCCACCGCCACCGGCTCCCGCATCACCTTCACGCTGCGCGACGCCAAGTTCAGCACAGGCAGGCCCGTCACGGCGGCCGACGTGGTGTACTCGCTCAACCGCGTCATCTCGCTCAAAACGCCGTCAAGCTTTTTGCTGACCGACGTGGCCAACATCAAAATCGGTTCGGTGACAGCCCCCGACGCCAAGACGCTGGTGATGGACATTCCCAAAACTGCCAATCCCAACATCGTGCTGGCGCTCCTGACTTTCAATGTGGGCGGCGTGATCGACAGCGCGGAGGCCAAATCCCACGAGCAAAACGGCGACTTCGGCACGGCTTGGCTCAAAGACCACTCGGCAGGCTCGGGGCCGTTTGCCCTCAACCGCTGGGACAGAAGCGCTCAGGTGGCGCTGGACATCAACCCCAATGCCTTTCGCAAGTCGCCCAACATCAAGCGGGTGATTTTGCGCTACATGCAGGAATCCGCCGTGCAGCAGTCGGCGCTCAACTCCGGCGAAATCGACGTGGCCTGGGACTACACTCCCGACGCCTTTAATGCCGCGCTGAAAAATTCCAAGCTGAAGGCCCTGAAAACCGGCACCTTTCAGCTTCAGTATCTGGGCATGAACTCCGGCAAGGGCGCAGCGTTCGAAGACGCCCGCGTGCGCCAAGCGGTGCGCTACGCCACCGACCAAGACGGCATTATCAAGAGCTTGTTGCAGGGGCTGGGCCGCAAAACCCAGACCATCATTCCGATTGGACTGGCCGGATCCAACAGCGCTTTGCCGTACACCTACAACGTGGCCAAAGCCAAAGAACTGATGGCGGCGGCGGGCAAGAGCGGCGGCTTCAGCGTGGATTTCTCGATTCCCACCGGCTCGTGCGCGGGTGGCGTGCCGTGCCAAGACCTGGCCGCCAAGGTGCAGTCGGACTTGGCCAAAATCGGCATCAAGGCCAACATCAAGCAGATGGTGAGTGCTGACCTCTACACCATGTACCGCGCCCAAAAAGCCGAACTGATCTTGGCTCCGTGGAGTCCTGACTACGCCGACGCGGACGGCAACGGCACCCCGCTGGCCGACTTCAACGCCAAGTCGCTGGCCTGGCGCAACGTGTGGCAAAACGACCAAGCCAGCAAACTGGCCCAAGCCGCCGCCATCGAAACCGACGCGACCAAACGGGTGGCGCTCTACAAACAGCTCACCGAGCTGGTGGCCAAAGACGGCCCTTATGCCATCTTGTATCAGCCGTACAAGCCGGTCGTCACCAGCGTCAACGTGGTGGGGTTTGACCGCAATGCCAACGGTGACGTGCGCTTTGAGAAAGTAAGCAAGAAGTAGCAGGGACGTTCGCTTTGCTTATTCCCCTCTGCTGCCGAGCTTGCCGAGTCAGCGGAAGGCGTGAATGGGCAAAGCGAACTTCTTTTTCACATCATACGGATTCCGGCCATTCTGTTCTCTTTCGGAAAAGTACCGAAAGCCAACTCCATTCTGGAATCCGTACTTTTTCCTACTCCCGCTGTCTTGGGCAGAGCGGCACCCGTATGGGGCCTGCCCGCTGGTCGGGTTTCGCAGTTATTACTTAACTGTTCAACCGGAATCTGTATCACTCGCGGCTCACCGCCTTCTGAGGAGACTCCTTTGCTGATCTACATTCTCCGGCGGCTGGCGCTGATGGTCTTCGTGCTGTGGGGCGTCACGCTGGCGGCTTTTCTTATTTCACATGCCCTGCCCGCTGATCCGGCGGCGGCGGCGCTGGGCAACAATGCCCGCGAAGAGCAGCTTCAAGAGTTCCGCGTCAAAAACGGACTCGACAGACCGCTGGCCGTGCAGTACGGCGTGTACATGGGCAAGCTGCTTCAGGGCGACCTCGGCACTTCGCTGCGAACCCAAAACAGCATCACGGCGGATTTGAAACAGTTTTTTCCGGCCACGCTGGAGCTGACCCTCGGCGCAGTTGTTTTCGCGGTGCTGATCGGCTTGCCGCTGGGCATTTTGGCGGCGCTGCAACATGGCAAAGCGCTCGATTTGCTGGCCCGTATTTTTGCGCTGTTGGGCGGAGCGACCCCAGTGTACTGGCTGGCGATTTTGGCGCTCAATATTTTCCATGAGCGCCTCGGCTGGCTGCCGGGGCCGGGCCGCATTGACGCCTACAGCCTCGCCCCACCAGTTCACACCGGCCTGGTGACCATGGACGCCATTCTCGCCCGTGACCCGCAAGTGCTGGTGGATAGCCTGCGCCACCTGATTTTGCCGGGGCTGGTGCTGGGCGCGTTCTCAGCGGCGCTGCTGACCCGAATGACCCGGAGTGCGCTGCTGGAAGTGCTTTCGCAGGACTACATCCGCACCGCCCGTGCCAAGGGCCTCAAGCAAAACCGGGTCATTTGGCGACACGCTCTCAAGAACGCTGCTCTGCCGCTGCTGACGGTCTTCGGCAGTTTGTTCGGCAGCTTGCTGACCGGCGCAGTGCTGACCGAAACCATCTTTTCGTGGCCGGGTATCGGCAGCTACGCCACCACCTCGGCCATCAGCCTCGACTTTCCGGCGGTCATGGGCGTAACGCTGGTGGCAGGTCTGGCTTACTCAGTGGTCAATTTGCTGGTTGACCTCGCCTACGCCACCTTCGACCCGAGGATCAGCTTTTCATGACCACCACTTCACTCAAACCCCGGCGCACAGAAAACGCGGCTCTGCGCAAACTTCGGCGCAACAGTGGGGCCATGCTCGGCTTCGTGTTGTTGGTGCTCTTGGTGGCGTCGGCCCTGCTCGGCCCGCTGTTCTTGGGCAGTCCGGGAGCGCAGGACTTGGCCGCCCGGCTCTCTGTTCCTTCGGCGGCGCACTGGCTGGGCACCGACCAACTGGGCCGCGACGTGCTGACCCGCGTGCTCAGCGGTGCCCGCATCTCGCTGGGGCTGGGCGTCGGAGTGATGCTCTCGGCGCTGATCGTCGGTTCGTTGATCGGCCTACTGGCGGGCTTGTTGGGCGGCTGGTGGGACGAGGCCCTCATGCGCCTCACCGACATCTTTTTGGCGTTTCCGAGCTTGATCTTGGCGATGGCCATTTCGGCGGCGCTGGGGCCGAACCTGACCAATGTAATGATCGCGGTGGCGTTGGTATCGTGGCCGACTTACGCCCGCTTGATCCGCGCTCAGGTGCTGGCCCTGCGTGAGCGCGAGTTCGTGGAAGCTGCCCGTGCTCTGGGCAGCTCGCAGACTCGGGTGGCGCTGCGTCATCTGCTGCCCAATTCGTTTGCGCCGCTGCTGGTGCAGGGCAGTTTCGATGTCGGCAGCGCCATTCTGACAGCGGCGGGCTTGGGCTTTATCGGCTTCGGCGCTCAGCCGCCCACCCCCGAATGGGGAGCGATGGTGTCCGAGACGCGCAATTACATCGCCCAAGCGCCCTGGGCATCGAGCGCCCCCGCCGTGGCCATTTTGCTGACGGTGCTGGCCTTCAACTTGATTGGCGATGGCCTGCGCGACGTGTTTGATCCACGCGGGCGCTAGACGAGAGAAGTTGCAACTCAAATCCCCCACTGGCAACGGCGGGGGATTTGAGTTGAGCGCCCGCATTCACACCACGTTCACACGGCCTCCCCGTGCTGTTCACGCGCCGCGATTTACCTTCTGTGTAGGCAAGGCAGGCACCAAAGCCCGCCGCCACAGGAGAAAACAACATGGACGTCATCATCAACAACCCCGCGACCTCGGCCCAACCTCAGTTTCAACCGCAACAAGCCCAGTACGCCCCCATCACCCAGACGCCTTACGGCTACGGCCCTGGCTACGGCGAGTACAAGGACAATCATGGTCACGGCGGCCCCGGTTTCTTGTTGCCCTTCTTGCTCATCGGCGGGTTTTTGTTCTGGCGCGGCAAAAACAAGCGCCGCCGCATGACGCAGCGCTGGCAAATGGTGGGCGGCCCCAGCAGCCAAGGCCCCACTGTTCAGGAACGCGGCGACGCCGGCAACACGGGCTCCGACTTCGTGGACGACATCCGCGAGAACTTCAGGCGCGGCAAAGAGCGCTTCATGAGTGACGGAGCACTGAGCATTGCCCGCGAACGCTACGCCAAAGGCGAAATCAACGCCGATGAGTATCAGGCCATCGTTCGGGCGCTCGGTGGCGACTCTGGCAATTCGTCCGGCAATCAAGGCCGCGCCAACATGGGCAAAAACAGCCCGCCTGACCTCATCTGATCCGAACTGAACGCGCCCCCTTCATCCTGGGCGCGTTTTCCTTTTCCTCCTCCCCCATACTGAGGCCCAAGATGTCCGCCACCATTTTGATCGTAGAAGATGAAACCCGCCTCGCCGATATTCTGGAACAGTATCTGCGGCTGGGCGGCTTTCACACCGAACGGGCCGCCACCGGGCCGCGTGCGCTGGAGCTATGGCGGGCGGCGCGTCCGGCGCTGATCTTGCTCGATTTGATGCTGCCTGAAATGGACGGCCTTGAGGTGGCGCGGCGGGTGCGGGCCGAGTCGGAGGTGCCGATCATTATGCTGACCGCCCGCGACGAGGAAGTCGACCGCTTGGTGGGATTGGGCATCGGGGCTGACGATTACGTAATCAAGCCGTACAGCCCGCGTGAAGTGGTGGCGCGGGTGCGGGCGGTGCTGCGGCGTGCCCAGAATGCTGCGCCGGTGTCCAGCACGCTGCACGCTGGGCAACTCACGCTCGACACCGCCGCCTTTGAAGCCCGCTGCGGCGAGGAGATTCTGGACGTGACGGTGGCCGAACTGCGCCTGCTCACCGCGCTGGCTCAGGCGGCGGGCGCAGTCAAATCGCGCTCCGAACTGCTCTCGGCGCTGGGCGGCCTAGACCGGGGCACCGATGAGCGCACGGTGGACGCCCACGTCAAGAACCTGCGCCGCAAAATGGGCGTGTGCGGTGAGGGTCTAGAAACGGTGCGCGGCGTCGGCTACCGCTTGAGGAGCTGATGGCAAGGCGCTTTGCTCGCCCGCCGCGCTTTGATTCCCAGCCAGTTGAACAGTTTTTGAGCGGCGAGTGGGCGGCGAGGCGGCGGCAACACCGGCTTACAAAGAGACAACGACGGAGTACTGGGCTGCGACGGCGTTTGACCCGCACTTTCGCGCTCTTGGCCCTGTTCGCGGTGGTTCTGACATCTTTTTTGACGGTGAATGCTGCCTTCCGCGCCCTCAACACCGTAGCGCCCGAGTTGGGACTGAGCAGCCTCAATTGGAAGAACTCGCCGTATTCGCCTCAGTCTCCCGAGGCTCCAGTCCGGACGGCCCAGCAGCGTGCCGACACTCAGCGCTGGCAGGAGTTGGGCCGCGCGGCGGGCAAAGCCTTGTGGCGCAGTTCACTCACGTCAGCCTTTTTCAGCTTCTTGCTGGCGGTGGTTCTGGCCGCCATCGTCACCCGCCAGATTACCCGCCCCCTCTCGCGGCTTGCCGACGCGGCGCGGCGCTTGGAAGCTGGCGAGCGCAACTTGCAGCTTTCCATCCCGCCCCGCCAGGACGAGGTGCGTGACCTAACCCTGACCTTCAATTCACTGACCACTAGCTTGGGCCGCCAAGAAGCCTGGCGGCGCGGCCTCATGGCCGATATCGCCCACGATCTCCGCACCCCGCTGTCGGTGCTGCGCTCGGAAATTGAAGCCATGCAAGACGGGGTCAATCCTACCGACGACGCCGGACTGCTGCGCCTGCACGGTGAAGTCTTGCTGCTGGCCCGTCTCGTCACCGACCTTCGCACCTTGAGTCTGGCCGAAAGCGGCGCGATGGATTTTCATGTGCAAGTTCTTGACGCTGCCGAAGTGCTGCGCGACTTGCTGCCGGGTTATCAGCGTCAGGCCGCAGAAGTCGGCGTGACGCTCACTTTGTCTGCGCCCGCTCCCGTTGCGCTCTGCGCTGACCCTGACCGCTTGATGCAGGTGCTTCACAACCTGCTGAGCAACGCCCTGCGCTACGCCGCGCCCGGCCCAGTTGAGCTGAGCGCTTACCTAGAAGGCCAGTGGGCTTGCCTGCGGGTGCGTGATCATGGCCCCGGCTTCAAGCCCGACGACCTCTCCCGCGCCTTCGAGCGTTTTTACCGTGCCGACGCCTCGCGCACCCGCGACCCCGGCGGCCTCCGCAGCAGTGGCTTGGGTCTGGCGATTGCCCGCGCCCTCACCGAAGCGCAGGGCGGGCAGATCGAAGCAAAAAACCACCCGGCGGGCGGAGCGGAATTCACCGTGCGGCTGCCGGGTGGGGAAGTGGGGCGAATTGCGCCTTAAAGGGCCGATCCTTCGATCATTCCTGTGCAAGTGGAAAGAGATTTGGCCGCTTGACTTCCCAAGGCAAAGTGATTACTATTTCGGTAATTGGCGAATTAGCCAAATAACAAATTAGGGAGGCTGGATGAATGAAGTTTTTAAAGCATTGGCCGATCCCACCCGCCGCGAGATTCTGCGCGAATTGCGCAGCGGTGAGCGCACGGCGGGTGACCTCGCCGACCTTTTTCCGCTGACCAAAAGCACCCTTAGCGGCCACTTCGCAGTGTTGAAAGCCGCCGACTTGGTGCAAACCGAAAAGCGGGGCACGACCGTCCTCTATCGCCTCAACACCACTGTCTTTCAGGATGTACTGACGGGTCTGCTGGGCCTGTTCGGCGAGCCGGAAGCTCATTTAAAAGGAGAGATGAAGCCATGAACGAACTGCTGCCGGAACGCGCTGTCTCCACTGGCAAAGACTGGCCCACGCTGCTGACGCTGGCTGCCAATGCGGGACTGATCGCCTGGCTGTGGAACCGGATTCCCACGACGGTGGCGGTACACTGGAATCTTCAGGGCGAGGTAGACCGTTACGGCGGGCGCTTTGAAGCGCTGGCCCTGGTGCCGCTGATTTTGCTGGCCGTCATCGGGGTGATGTGGGTTGCCCAGAGATTGACGCCGAACAATGGCGCGGTGATGCGGGTGGTGCGGATAGGACTGGCGCTCTTCGGTCTGACTTTCACTGCCCAGTACGCCCTGGGCTGGACCCCCGAACGGGCCGTCTTGGTGGGGCTCGGCTTCTTCTTCGTGCTGCTCGGCAATGTCATGGGCAAGGTGCAGCCGAGTCCGTGGGTGGGCTTCCGTACCCGCTGGACCTTTCTAAGCAAACGGGCCTGGCACCAGAGCCAGCGCCGCAGCGGCGTTTTTCTGGTCTGCTACGGCCTGCTGAGTCTGGTTGTCGGCTTGCTCATTCCTGGCGCGTGGCTCTTTCCCTGGGTGATGCCGCTGGCCTTCATGCTGACGCTGTTCGGCGGCCTGGGCTGGCTGACGTACCTGTCGTATCTGGACTACAGACAGGACCCCGACCCTGAGCCGATCCGCAGCGTTCGGGGATAAATAGTCAGCAAAAGGTGCGGCTCCTGTAACGGAACGCCGCGCCTTTTCATTTTGTTGAACGCTAAATCGCCAGCCCCTCGTGTTGCCCGCTTGCGCCGCGCACGATCTGGCCCGCCGGAAGCTCGATGCGGCTTTCGTTGGCTTCAAATTCGTCGCTCCAGCCGACTTCTTCGAGTGCTTTTTTCCATGCGCCGATGCTCTCGTTGCGGTAGATCTGATACGCCGCCATGCCGATTTCCGGCCCGCCACGGGCGATCACGCTTTCGACCCAGGCCCATTTGGCTGAGACGTTGCGGAGTTCGGCGGTGGTGCGGAGTTCCTTCTGGATGCGCTTGAGACGCCCTTCAATGAGCTTGACGCCCGCAAACGAATCCTGAAAGTGAGGCGTGTGGCGCTTGGGCACGAACGGCGAGATGCCCAGCGCGATTCGGTTGATCTGGGCCAGCTCCTTGGTAAAAGAAATCAATTCGCTGATGTCGTCGTCGTTCTCCGGCCCCAGTCCGATCATCATGTAAACCTTGAGGCCCGAGAACTTGAGGTCGCGGCTGATCTGAGCGGTCTTGAGCAGGTCCTCGGTGGTGATGCCCTTTTTCAGCCAGCGGCGCAGGCGTTCAGAAGGCGCGTCGGAGGCCACCGTAAAGGTCCGCAGGCCGCCTGCCTTCAGAATCTCGGCCAGTTCCTCGTCCACCGTGTCGGCACGGATGCTGCTGACGCCCAGCTTGACGCCCCGCTGGGTCAGGGTGCGGCCCACATACTTGGTGTGCGGAAAGTCCGAGAGCGCCGCGCCGACCAGTCCGACTTTGGTGGCCCAATCGGGAATGTGTTCCAGCAGTTCGTCACCGCCGTTGTTGCGGTTGGGGCCGTACATAGTGCGGGCCAGACAGAAGGTGCAAGGGCGTGGGCAGCCGCGCTGCGCTTCGATCAGGAACATGTTGGAGAGTTCGCTATTCGGCGTCACGATCTGCGAGTAGGCGGGCAGCAGTTCCTTGGGCGCGGTGGCCCAGTTCGGCTCGACGGTGTGGCGGGCGGGCAAGAAGATGCCGGGCATCCCGTCCACCAGGTCGTAAAACTCTTCACGGGTACTCGACGCCCGTAGCGCCTCGCTCACCATCGGCACGATCTGTTCGCCGTCACCGATCACGATCAAATCGGCAAACGGCGTCAGCGGGTAAGGGTTGGAACTGGTCAGCGGGCCGCCGATCATGACCACGGCATCGGTGTCGTCGCGCTCGGTTCTGAGGGGGCGCAGGCCTGCCAGATCCAGCGTGCGGATGATGTTGGTGAGGTCAAGCTCAAAGCTGACACTCATGGCAAACAGTTCGCAGTCGCCCGCATCCTTGCCCGTTTCCACCGTCGGCAGGGCCTGGTTCTGCTTTTCAAACAGTTCCACATCGTCGGGCAAAAAGGCCCGCTCGCAGGCGACGCCGTCTTCGAGGTTGAACATCCGGTAGATGACCTGAAAACCCAGCGAGGCCATGCCCACCGAGTAGCGGTTGGGAAACACCAAGGATACGCGAATGGGGGCCTGCTTGAAGATAGTGCCGATTTCCACGTCCAGCAGCGGTTTGATATGGGTACGCCAGTAGCTCAAAACTCCTCCGGGGGTGAAGCGCGGCGGAGTCATTAGGTCTCACTCTGAGCGCGTCACAGCTTTTTATCTTAACGGGTGGGGGTGGGGGAGAGTGGGGGCCAGCTTGGGTTTTGCTCCCTATTTGGGTTTATTGGGGCCACGCTACGGTCAACGAAATTGGGCGCGGCCAGCTGGACAGCCGCTGATAAGTCTCAGGAAGCTGCTCCGCTTCAATCCGGGTCTCAAACAGCCGATCAAGCAAGAGGTCAGGGTGCGCCCACAACCACTCGGCGTAGCTGTGGTAGTTCTCGCCGTCGCTAGACGCCACCACGCTCAGTTCCCGCCCATGAAACTCGGGTGGCAAAGTGAACGCGCCCCAATTGCCGTCACTCAATATGCAGGCGCGGCCATCACGGCGCAGACGGCTGAGGAGTTCCGTGAAGCCGGCGGGTGCGGCGCTGCACTCAAATCCCAGATCAAACTCAGTTTCGGTCAATTCACTGGGCTCAGCCGTCTGCTGCGCTCCAAAAGCCTGTGCCAGTGCTCGGCGATCGGCGTCCGGTTCAATCACGGTAACGTTTCGTACCCCGCGCCGAGTCAGGTTGAACAGGGTCAGCAAGCCGAGCAAACCTGCTCCGGCGATGAGCACGCGCTCGGTGGGCTGCGGAGCGAGTTTGCGAACGCCTTTGTGGGTTTCCTCGCCCAGAATGACGGCCAACGCGCTCAAGTCGGAGATGTGTGCAGGTACCTGAATCAGCGCCTCTGCTCGTTGGAGGCTAGCGCTGACGTGGCCCGCTGTGCTGATGACCCGCGTGCCCAGCGGCAACGCAGCCCCTTTGCCCACTGCCGTTACCCGTCCCAGTGTTTGATAGCCGAGTGAGCAAGGGTAATGAGCAGGTGAGTGACCCAGCGCCACGCTCAATTCGGACGCCACACTCACAGCGCTCAGCTGCGTTTGCACCACGACTTCACCCTCAGCAGGCGGTGGAAGTTCGGCGATGTCCCAGCGCAAGTCACCGGCCTTCTGTACTCTCAGCCGCCTCGCCTGCACCGTTACAAAATCCGCTGTCCCAGCAAACTCGCCGCCATGCCCACCATCACTTCGGCGGTGCGGTTGCGGGTGTCCAAAATCGGGTTGACTTCCACGATGTCTAAGCTGGTCACGCGGCCCGACTCGGCGAACAGCTCCATCAGCAGGTGGCCCTCGCGGTAGCTGAGGCCGCCGGGAACGGGGGTGCCGACGCCGGGGCAAACGGTGGGGTCGAGCGCGTCGGCGTCAAAGGAAATGTGCAGGCGCTCCAAATGGCTCAGGCGCTCCAAGGTTTCCTGGGCAATCCGGGTAATGCCGAGCTGATCCACGTCTTTCATGGTGTAGGTCTTGATGCCCGCCTCGGCCACCAGTTCGCGCTCGCGCTGATCCACGCTCCGCAGGCCGATCATCACGATGTCTTCGGGCCTGACGTGCCAGCCGCCCGCGATGTTGCTCAGGCGGTCGTCACCCAGACCGACCAAATGCGCCACCGGCATCCCGTGAATGTTGCCGCTGGGGCTGCTGCTGGGCGTGTTGAAATCGGCGTGGGCGTCGACCCAAATGACCCCGGTGCGCCGTCCCCGCGCCGCGCCCGGCACCGTACCCATGCTGACGGAGTGGTCGCCGCCGAGGCTGATCGGAAAAGTGCCCACGTCGAGGTCGCGCAGCCGCTGATATGTTCCGCTGCACGCGCTGAGGATTTCGTCCAAAAAGACAAGCCCCTGATCTTGAAATTTATCGGTGGTTTCCGGCACGGTGACCGGCACGTCGCCCAGATCGGTGACAGTGTGACCGAGGCTGCGCAGAGTAGAAGCCAGATGCGCGTTTCTGAGGGCCGACGCGCCCATGTCCACGCCGCGCCGTCCTGCGCCCAAATCCATCGGAATGCCCAAAATCGAAATATCCATCCGTTGATGGTAAGGCTCAGTGGGCAGTATGCCTTGGGGCTGCATCAATACTCAGTCTTTGGTGGGCAGAGGCGCGGCTGAACTGAATATTCACTCGCCGTATTTTTGGCGGCGCGGCTTTATTATGCGTGGATGACTTCTTCACTTTCCCCCCGCGTTCACCTCGGTACTCTGCTGCGCCAAATGGGCGATGTCAGCGCCAGCGGCGAACTCGCTGAACTCCATTACGAACAGGGCGGCGACCAGCAGAGTATGCGCTTTGCCAAACCCGCACCTTACCGCGTCAGTGTCAACGCCCTGCAAGGCAATGAATTTTGGTTGCAAGGCCAGTTCGAGCCGACGCTGGAAATGGAGTGCGCCCGTTGCCTGCGCCCGGTGGCTGTGCCGCTGAGCCTCAAGCTCGGCACCTTGATGCGCTATGACCCTGCTGCCCAAACGCCTTACCTGGAAGAAGCCGACACCGGCGAGGAAATTCTGGTGTTTGGCGAACCCGATCTCAACTTGAGCAACTACCTGGCCGAAACCACCTTGCTCGAAGCGCCGCTGAGTGTGCTGCACGACGCGGCCTGCAAAGGGCTGTGCCAGGTCTGCGGCCACGACCTCAACGAAGGCCCCTGCGAACACAGCGTGGGCGTGCCGATCGAAGAAAGCAGCGAGCGATTCTTGGAGGCCGAGCACGAAGGCAAGCAGCACGCCAGGCAAACGCCGTTCGCGGCGCTGCGCGGGCTTGAGTTGCCGGATGAATAAGCGGCAGATGGAGCAAGTAAGGGCCGAACAAGCAGGAGCGCGGGCGTGAGCAGCGTCCCCGAGCTGACCCATTTCGTAGACGGGCAGCCGCGCATGGTGGACGTGACCGGCAAAGCCGCCACCCACCGTGAGGCGTGCGCTGAAGCCTGGGTGCTGCTGCCGCCCGAAGCCCGCACCGCGCTGGAGGGAGGCCGCAATCCCAAAGGCGATCCTTTGGTGGTGGCGCGGCTGGCGGGCTTATCGGGCAGCAAGCGCACCGCCGATCTGATTACCCTTTGCCACCCCATTCCGGTGACGGGAGCGCGGGTCGAAGTGACCTTGGAGCAGCGCGGCGTGCATATTGTGGCCCACGTCAAAACCGAGGCTCCAACCGGCGTGGAAATGGAAGCGCTGACGGCCGTGACGGTGGCGGCCCTCAACGTCTACGACATGCTCAAAGCCGCCAGCAAAGCCATCGAAATTCAGGACGTGCGCCTAGTCTCTAAAAGTGGCGGCAAAAGCGGTGATTACCAGCGCGCAGAGCAGCCGTAATACAAACTCAAAGTTGCGGCTGCTCGGTTGCCCAGTCCGCCGTGAGCTGCCGGTAGTGGGCCTGCAAGCCGGGGAGCGCCGGAGCGAGGGCCAGCGCGGTGAGAAGCGAGCCGTCAATCCGCAGTTGGCCGGAGGTCATGGCCGCCACCGGATTGAGTTCGCCGCGCCAGAAGCGGTCGATGGCGTCGCCGCTCAAGTGAAAGGTGAGGTCGGGTGTCGGCGTGTCCCCAGCCTCTGGGCCGCTGCCCGACCTCACTACAGCCTTGCCGCTGCGGCCATCCACGCTGAGACTCAGTTCGGGGTCGCGGAACTCGAAGGCGACGACCAATTGTCGCGTCACCAGCACATTGGCCTGCGAACCGTCTGCTGAGGCGTAGACCGCTGTCAAAAGCTCTTGAAGTTGGCTGGCAGAAAAACGCAGCGAAGAAGGCACGTTGGGTATTTTCGCAAAGTTCGCCTCGCCCTTTGCACGGGGGCTTACACAATGGCCGTAAAGAGTATTCGCACCGACAATTGCCTTGTAACAAGTCCGACACCCCCGGCGGCTGGGTTGCGGTCTGCTGTGGAGGCAAGACCACATTACAGGAGGTACACCCATGAATGAGCAACTGAGTCAGACCCTTCAGGCAGCCAAAGACGGCGTCGCCAGCATTCCCGCAGCAGCAGCAGTGAGCAACGTCACCAGCTGGCACAGCGCCCTGAGCGGCGTGCCCGGTGCGGAGACCTTGGTCGATCACTTGGCCAAACTGAAATCTGCTCTGGAAAGCGGCAAGCTCGACGAAGCCGCCAAAATCCTCCCCGGACTCGGCAGCGAGACCGAGAAGTTGGCCGCCGCCGCACCTGCCGCCGACAAAGATGGCCTGATGCAGTTGGCCAAAGCCCTCAAAGGCTGATTCCAGCTTCACCAGCTTTCTAAGAAGGGCCGCTTCCAAGGGAGCGGCCTTTTCTCGTGTCTCCAATACCCCGCCTACCCGAACCACCTTCCAGTTTGCCCGCTCCAAACCCGCTAACATAAAGGTTATGACCAAAAGCATCGCCGCCTTTCAAGACGACCACGGGCGGATTACCACTTGGCCCAGCAACCGCCGCCGCGTTCACCAACTTGCCGTGCTGAGTCACCTCTCCGCCCAGCTCGAAGGCGGGCACCTCTACACCGAAGCCGAACTCACCACCTTCCTCAACGAGCAGACCACCTTGGAAGACGTTTCGGTGCTGCGCCGCGAGTTGGTGGAAGGCGATTACCTGATGATGGAAAACGGCACCTACTGGAAAGCCGGAAGCCGCCCTACCGGGACTGTGCCCACCCCCAGCCCCCAAGCCGAAGCGGCGATGCACAAGCCGATTGTGAAGTAAAGCGGTGGCCCGCGTTCAAACCAAATTCGTTTGTCAGTCGTGCGGCTATCAGTCGCCCAAAACGCTGGGCCGCTGCCCCAACTGCCAAGCCTGGAACAGTTTCGAGGAAGAAACCCCGATGCTCAGCAGCAAAGGCAAAGCGCTGGGGAGCGGATACGGCGGCATTACCGGCGGCAAACTCACCGCGCTTTCCAGCGTGGGGCGGCGCGAAGAACCACGTTTGTCCAGCGGCATTCCCGAATTTGACCGGGTGCTGGGCGGCGGATTGGTGGCGGGCGGCGTCATTCTCATCGGCGGCGAACCGGGCATCGGCAAATCCACTTTGCTGCTGCAAGTCGCCGACAAGCTCTCCAGCAAGGGCCAGAGTGTGCTGTATGTGGCGGGCGAGGAATCTTTAGAGCAAATTCGCCTGCGGGCCGACCGGCTGGGTGTGACTGGCGACATTCAGCTCACCCGTGATACGCGGGCCGAACACATCGCCGCGCTGATGCAGGAACACAAACCCGCGCTGTGCATCGTGGACAGCATTCAAACCGTGCAAATTGAAGGCGACGGCGCGTCTGGCGGGGTGGCGCAGGTACGTGAAGCCACCAGCTTGCTGACCCGCGCCGCCAAAGAAACCGGCACTGCTACGGTCTTGGTCGGCCACGTCACCAAAGACGGCACGGTGGCTGGGCCAAAAGTGATGGAGCATATCGTGGACACCACCGTCTTTCTGGAAACGGTGGGCCAGTACCGGCTGCTCCGGTCGGTCAAAAACCGCTTCGGGCAAGCCGGTGAACTCGGCGTGTTTGAAATGCGCGGTGAGGGGCTGATCGCGGTAGACAATCCCAGCGCCGCTTTCCTGGCCGAGCGCCCCGTCGGCGTGCCGGGCAGCGTGGTGGCAGCCACCCTCGACGGCCACCGTCCGATGCTCCTAGAGGTGCAGGCGCTGGCGGCCAAAACGCCGTACCCCAATCCGCGCCGCGTGGTGGTCGGCCTCGATCCCCGCCGGGTGGACGTGGTGCTGGCGGTACTGGAAAGACGGCTCAACCTCAATTTGGGTGGACTGGACATCTACCTGAACTTGGCGGGCGGCCTCAAGGTGCTCGATCCGGGCCTCGATTTGGCGGCGGCGCTGGCGGTGTATTCGGCGGTGGTCGGCAAGGCCCTGCCGGAGAACGTGGTGGTGTTTGGCGAAGTCGGCTTGGCAGGTGAGGTGCGGGCGGTGCAAGGCCACCTGCGCCGCGCCGAAGAAGCCCGCCGCACTGGCTATGACCGCTTGGTGGTGCCGCCGGGCAGCGAAGATGGACGGGCGTCCGGCAGTGGCGCGAGCGGCAGGAGTGGCGGCGTCAAAAGTGTCGAGGACGCCCTTGCGGTGGTGTGGCAAGCCGCCTCAGGCCGAAGTGGCGTGTAGAGTGAGGAGTGAATGTCTGCTGTTCGCTCTTTGACTTTGCTGGTGGGACTTTTGCTTGGGTGGGCCGTGAGCCGTTGGCTTCCGGCTGGCCCTTCGCCCAATACTGAGCTGACCAATACCTTGTCGCTGATGCTGGCGGGGGTGCTGGGCGGACTGCTGTTGTCTTCGCGCATGGAACGGCGCTGGGCGGGTACTGCCGAGCAGTTTGGCCGCTGGTACGCCAATGTTTCGCCGCGCACCGTTACGGCAGCGACCTTCGGGCTAGTGATTGCGCTGCTGGTCAGCGTGCTGCTCAGCAACTTGCTGGGCGGCGTGCCGGTGTATCAGTGGTGGTGGAACGTCGTGATTACGGGAGTGCTGGCGGGCTTTTTCGTGCCGTTCGCGGTTCGCAACGCCGACGCTTTTTCGGGCTTGAGTCCGGCTCCGCGCAAAA